>DATBTW010000365.1:0-4488 GCA_036559055.1 Ktedonobacterales bacterium | reverse complement strand
CGTGGCGGGCATGCGCGCGCTCCAGCGCCTGATCGCCTACATCCACCAGCGAAACCCCGACGTACCCGTCCTGCTGGACGCCAAGCGCGGCGACATCGGCAGCACCAGCGCCGCCTACGCCCGCGCGGCGTTCGATGTGCTAGGGGCTGATGCCGTGACACTGCATCCGTACCTCGGTCGCGAGGCGCTCGATCCCTTCCTCCAGCGCGCTGACCGTGGCTGCGTCATCCTCTGCCGCACCTCGAATCCCGGAGCAGGCGAGTTTCAGGATCGGGCGCTGCGGGGAGACGATGGCGGTGTGCGCCCGCTCTATCAGCGCGTGGCGCAGGCAGTGGCGAGCGAGTGGAACGGGCGCGGGAATTGCGCGCTGGTGGTCGGAGCGACCTATCCGGAGGAACTTGGCACGGTGCGCGAGCTGGCGGGTGATCTGCCCATCCTCGTGCCGGGCGTCGGCGCACAGGGTGGCGACCTGGAGGCCGTCATCCACAACGGGCTGGACTCGCATGGTCATGGCCTGATCATCAGCCTCTCGCGCAGCGTGCTCTACGCCTCCAGCGGCGCCGATTTCGCCGAGGCCGGGCGACGCGAGGTAGAACGCACGCTGCAGGCGATTATGGCGGCGCGTAGGTCGGCTGGCGAATGAATTCGCGCCTGGGAGGCGGCTTGCGGGCCGCCGCGAAACCCGCCTGCGCGGGTTCGGGTTCCTACGACTAGCAGGAGATGAGATACCGTGGCTGGGACTTCCGCCAGTGAGCGTCTGACCATGAAGCAGCGCGCCTTCGCTGATGCGCTGCTGACCAGCGCCGCCGTTAAATTCGGCGCATTTCGCCTCAAGCTGCACGAGACGCAGCCCGACGCGCCGCTCTCGCCGATGTATGTCGATCTGCGCGTGCTGCGCTCCTACCCCGACGCACTGGACGCCGCCGTCGCCACACTGCAAGAGCTAATCGACGCCGACCATCTGCTGTTCACACGCTACGCCGACGTGCCGATGGCCGCGACGCCGATGGTCGCCGTGCTCTCGCATCTCACCCGCATTCCGATGATCACCCCACGCGAGCTGAAGACGCACGGCGCGGGCGGCTCGATCAACGGCCACTTCACCCCGGGCGAGATCGTGGTGGTGATCGACGATGTCGTCACCCACGCCGATAGCAAGCTCGAAGCGATTCGCACGCTGGAGGCGAATGGTCTGGTCGTGCGCGATGTGGTCGTCCTGGTGGATCGCGAGCAGGGCGGGCCTGGGGCCATCGCGGCGGCGGGCTATCGTCTGCATGCCGCCGTCAAGATCAGCGATCTGCTGGCCTACTGGCGCGAGACGGGCGGCATCGCCGAGGATGTCTATCAGCGCGTCACCGATTACTTCGCCGCGACGAAAGCGCAGTAGGCCGATGCTCTATCGCCGCATCGCGCGTCCCCTCTTCTTCGGCGTGGCCGGGCGCGACGCCGAGGCGATCCACGGGCGCGTGCTGGGCGGGCTGGCGGTGGCCTCGCGGACACCTGCGCTCACCCGCGCGCTCGCCATCGCGATGGAGGTCTCCGCCGGGCCAATGCCGACGACGCTGGGGCGCGAGGTCTTCGGGCTGCGCTTCCCCAATCCCATCGGGCTGGCGGCTGGCTTCGACAAGAACGCAGTGGCCGTGCCCGCGCTGGCGGCGCTGGGCTTCGGCTTCGTGGAGGTCGGCACCATCACGCGGCTGGCGCAGCCGGGCAACCCGCGCCCGCGCCTCTTCCGCGTCGTCAGCGATGAGGCGCTCATCAACCGCATGGGCTTCAACAACGACGGCGCGCAGATGGTGGCGGCGCGGCTGGCCAGCATGCCGCGTCAGCCGATCCCCATCGGCGTGAGCCTGGGCAAGTCGAAGGCGACGCCGCTGGACGAAGCGATTGACGACTACCTCGGCTCGCTCGATCTGCTGTATGCCTGGGGCGACTACTTCGCCGTCAACATCAGCTCGCCCAATACGCCCGGCCTGCGCAACCTGCAAGCGCGCGACCGCCTCGACGCGCTGCTGGCCGTGCTGATCGCCCGCCTGCGTGAACGAGCCGACGCGAGTGGTCGCGCGACCCCCAAGCCGCTGCTGGTGAAGGTGGCGCCCGACCTGGACGACGCCGCGCTGGATGACGTGGTAGATGTCTGCCTGGCGCGTGGGGCCAACGGCCTGATCGCCGTCAACACTACCACCGCGCGCGACACGCTAGGCCCCTGGGTTTCGGATGAGCTGCGCGGCCAGGCTGGCGGCCTCAGCGGGCGCCCGCTGCACGCCCGCGCCGTGGAGGTCGTGACGAAGCTACATCGACGCGCGGGCGACCGGCTGCCCATTATCGGCAGCGGCGGCGTCTTCCACGGCGACGACGCCCGCCGCCTCTTCGACGCGGGCGCCAGCCTCATCCAGCTCTACACCAGCTTCATCTACGAAGGCCCCAACGTCGCCCGCGACATCTGCCACGATCTGCTGACGTCCGGGCTGGCGCTGCCTGCCACCGAGCGCTGAGGCACTGCACAATGGATCAATCAACGACACCGATCATCGCCTCATCGCTAGCAGCGCGACTCCGCCATGTGCGCTGGCTCGGCGGCGGCAGTGGCGCTGGCAAATCGACCATCGCCCGCCAGCTTGCCAGCGACTACGGGCTGCGGCTCTATCGCGGCGATGAGAGCATCGCCGAGCATGCGCGGCGAGCCAGCCCCGCCGCGACACCGCTGCTCCAGGCATTCCTCGCGATGGATATGGACGAGCGCTGGCTGACTCGCACGCCTGCGGTGATGTATCAAACCTTCCCCTGGTTTCAGGGTGAGGGATTCGCGTTGATCGTGGAGGATGTGCTGGCGCTGCCCGATGAGCCGCTGATCGTGGTGGAAGGGTTTCGCCTGCTACCACGGCTCGTGGCGCCGCTGCTGAGTCAACCGCATCAGGCCGCCTGGCTCGTTCCCACGCCAGCGTTCCGCCGATTCGCTTTCGATGAGCGTGGATTCACGTGGACGATCCCGAACAAGACAAGCAACCCGCAGCAAGCGCTCTCGAATCTGCTGCTGCGCGATCAACTCTTTACCGACGAGATAGCCCGGCAGGCGCACGCTGCGCATCTTCGCCTGATCGAGGTCGATGGCCGCCTGAGCGTCGCGGAGCTTGCGGGAGAGATTGCGCTCAGCCTCGGCCTGACCGCTCAATGAAGCAGCTCGCTGCGCTCACTCCCAGCGCGCCACCAGCTCGTCCGGCAGGCGATGGGGGCGGCGCTGCGGGTCACGCGCGGCATAGCCGACGGGAATCAGCGCGTGTGGGATGAGCGATGGCGGCAGATCGAGCGCGGCGCGCACGGTGTCGGGGCTGAAGAGCGGCGCGCACATCCAGCCGGTATCCAGCCCCAGCGCGTAGGCCGCCAGCAGCAGATTCTGGATGGCGGCGCCAAGGCTCTGGATCGCCATCGTCTCCTCGGCGCGCTGACGCTGCGCATCAGGATAGTGATCGAGATCATCGAGGTAGAGACAGGCTAACACCAGCGCGGGCGCCTCATGGATGCGGTGATGCGAGCGGCGTAGTCGCTGCTCCACCACCTCGGCGGGTTCGCCATCTTGCGCCAGCGTCGCGCGCCAATCGTCGCCCATCGCATCGGCCAGCCGCGCTTTCGGCTCTGGGCGGGTCAGCACGACGAAGCGCCACGGCTGGCGGCCATGCGGCGAAGGCGCCCACGCCGCCGCCGTCAGCATCTCCTCCAGCGCGGCGCGCGGAACCGGGCGCGGCTGGAATGAGCGCACCGAGCGGCGACCACGCGCCAGTGGCAAGAAGTCCAGCCCACGGCCGGCTTGCAGCCAGATCGCCGCGTCGCCCGCCTGCCTCTCTGGCTGCCCGCCCGCGTCCAGCGCTGGCCCCCACAGGCTGAAGGAGTACGGCTCCAGCGCGATTAGCGGGCGCTCCTCCAGCGCCATCGCGCGGTACTGTGGATAGCGCTGGCGCAGCGCCGCCACCGCCGCCGCATGCTCCGCCGAGCGCTCTGGCTCATCGGGGGGCAGCAGCGTCGCGTGGCAGTGCGCCAGCGCATAGCCCAGCTTCGACCAGTCGTCGTCGTAGCGGTCGATCAGCAGGTCGGCCTCGGGCCGCGCCAGAATGTTGCGCACGCGCCGCAGCGCCGTGACCGCGACACGCTTGGGCTTCTCATCCAGCGGGATGGAGAAGCGGGCGCCGTCGAAGGCATAGCACACAGGGACGACGTGCGGGCGGCCGCTGGCGTCGGCGGTGGCCAGCCGCGCCACCCGCTGCGCCTGGATGAAGGCCAGCGTCTCGTTGCTCAGAGGGGTCGATGTCATGCTCGCGTCCGGCTCTCTAGTCCGCGCAGGCGGCAGGCGTAGCCGCGCTTCGCGGCGGCGCAGCCGCCTCCCAGGCGCGATTTCAATCGCCAGCCTGCCTAGCCGGGGATCACACGCGACGGCTCGACCGTGCCGCTCGCCAGCAGCGGCGTGGCGGGCGCCCAGGCGCGCAGCTTCGTGCG
>DATBTW010000364.1:0-5550 GCA_036559055.1 Ktedonobacterales bacterium | reverse complement strand
TACGCCGGAGGACTGGCGCCGCGCGCTGGCGCTGGCAGCGGATGAGCGCCGCGAAGAAGGCGAAGAAGACGGCTAGCGTCGCCAGACCACCAGTTCGCCCAGCATCCCCGCGACATTGACCATGATGCCGGTGTACCAGAGATAATAGCCCAGCTCATAGTGCGCCATGCCCAGCCCCGCCACACCGTAGCTCTGCGCGACGGGAACCTGCGCCAGCGCGCTGATGCCGCCGAAACCAGCGGCCAGCGCCTCCGCGATCAGCAGCGCCAACGCCAGCGCGACCAGGATCGGGTAGAACAGCGCAGTGAACGATTTGGCGAAACAGCCACGCCCCAGCAGCCGGTGCAGCCCGCTCAGCACGGCGTTGGAGAGCAGCATCGCCACGGAGAGGCCACCCACAACCGTGATGAGGTTATAGGCCACCTGCGCGGCGGTCGTCCCGCCACTCTGATTGGGCAGCGATTGCACACCTGCCGTTGGCAGCATGATCAGATTGCCAGAGGCGTCCACTCCCCAGGGCAGATAGGTCGCCAGCAGCAGCAGCGCCACCCCCAGCAGCAGCAGCGTGTGCGGCAGCGGAACCCAGCGCCGCCAGCGTCCGGGTCGCGGCGCGGCGGGCGCGGGCGCCGAGACGCGCGGGCGAGAGGCGCGCCGTGGCGCAGGGGCGGAGACGCGCGTGACGGCGCGCTGCGCAGGAAAAGGCGCTGGGAGGATCGCGGGCGGCTGCGGCGCGACGGGCGGCGCCAGAGGCGGCATCCCCGGCGGCTGATAGATCGGCGGCTTGGGGCCAGAGGGCGGCAGTTGACGCCCTGGCTGCTGGGTCGGCGCGGCGGGCGGCCACGCGGCGGGCGGCTGCGCGTCAAGCTCGGTCTGCGTCCCCACCGAGGGCGAGCCATAGTAAGGGCGCGTCTTTCCCGCCCACCACGGCGTCTGCCCCTGCGCCTGGGGATTCGGCTGCCCCTGCGGCGCCGCGTTGGCGCCGATGACACCGAGCGGATGGCCAGGGACACGCGGCTGCCCGGGTTGTGCGGGCTGCTGCGCCACGGCTGGCGTGGATTGACCAGCCGGGGTTTGTGCGCTATTGAAATCGTCCTGCATGCGCTTCCCTTGCTCGCCCCCTCGCTCCCCACTGATTGCCTGCTGGCTGGGGGAAATCCTGTACCGGCCAACTCAACCTCAAGTGTAGCGCATCCAGTCACAGCGCGCCACATCGATGGGAGCGAAAAGCCCCATCCCCAACCCCTCCCCCACAAAGCGTAAGAGGGGATATGCGGCGCGTCGCTCGCGGCGTGAACTGCGGGGCGAACGACAACGCCTGCTCCACAGAGACCCTCCGTAGCTCCCCTCTCCCGCCGCAGCGGGGGAGGGGCTGGGGGTGGGGGCCGCGGCTCAGAAGATGGGCAGGTAGCGCTCCAACTCCCAGGCATGCACCTGCTGGCGGTAGGCTTCCCACTCTTCCGTCTTCGACTCCACGAACCACGCCGCTATCTGCTCCCCCAGCGCCGCGAACATCACATCATCCCGTTGCAGATCGGCCAGCGCCTCGCTCAGATCGGCGGACAACAGGCCAATGCCACGCCGCAGCCGCTGCGCTTCATCCAGCGTATACAGCCCCTCCTCCACTGGCTGGGCCAGCGGCAGATCGCGCGCCACGCCATCCAGTCCGGCGCGCAGCATGGCGGCGAAGGCCAGATAGGGATTGCAGCTGGGGTCGGGCGCGCGCAACTCGATCAGCATGCTCTCTGGCTCGTCCGGCTCCATGCGCGGCACACGAATCAACGCCTCGCGGTTGATGCGCCCCCAGCTCACCATCACCGGCGCCTCGAAGTTGGGCACCAGGCGCTTGTAGGAGTTGACCAGCGGAGCGACGATGGCGCACATGCCACGCGCATGCGCCAGTTGCCCGGCGATGAAGCGCCGCCCGATCTCCGACAGCCCATAGCTGGCGTCGCGGACATCGGCGAAAGCGTTGGAGCCATCGGCCAGACGGGTCAGGCGTTGATGCGTGTGCATGCCAGAGCCGTTGATGCCGTAGAACGGCTTCGGCAGGAAAGTCGCGCCCAGGCCGTGCCGCTGCGCGATGGCCCGCACCACATAGCGCGCCGTCACCACGCCATCGGCCACCTTCAGCGCGTGCGCCACCCGGAAGTCGATCTCATGCTGCCCTGCCGCGACCTCATGATGGCTGCTCTCGATGCCCAGCCCCATCTCATTCAGCGCGGCCACGATCTCGCGCCGCACATCCGCCGCGAGGTCAGTGGAGAGATCGAAGTAGCCGCCACGGTCGTGCGGCAGCGGCTCGCCCGCGCGCCCTGGATGCTCGCGCAGCAGGAAGAACTCCAGTTCGGGCGAGACCTCGTAGCGGTAGCCCTGCGCCTCGGCGTCGCGCAGCGCCTCGATCAGCACGGCGCGCGGATCACCAGGGAAACGGTCGCCAGTGGGCATCAGCACATCGCAGATCAGTCGCGCCAGCCTGCCAGCGCCGCTCTCGCCACCAGTGGTGGCCTGCCAGGGAATCTCGGCGAAGGCGTCGAGGTCGGGTCGCAGGTACATATCGGTCTCAGCGACGCGCGCCAGCCCCTCGATGGCCGAGCCGTCGAACCACTTGCCCGCGCGCAGCACATCGCCGAGCTGGCTGGCAGGAATCGTCACCGACTTGGCCAGCCCCACCACATCGCTGAACTCCAGATTGATGAAGCCAATGCCGCGCGTCTCCACATGCTCCAGCAGCCGCGCCTCCTCATGCGGGCGATGGACGCCGGTAGGCGTGACGGCGCGCGGATCGCGGTCACGCGGCGTGGTCTGTGGCATGCTCAGCCTCCTCTGGCGCTCTGCTGGCGTTCGGCGCGCTCATGGCTCCCGATAGCTTGCGTCGGCTCACGCTTTCTCGCGCTGGCGGCGTGCGTGGCGCTGCTCGGCGGCGCGCCAGCGCTCGCGCTCCGCTTCGGTCTGGATGATCAGCGGCGGCGCGGCGATGGGTCGCCCATCGTCGTCGAGCGCGACGTAGACCAGATGGCTTTTGCCCGCCTGACGCGCCAGCCCCGTGCGCAGGTTTTCGGCTTCGATCTCGGCCTCCACCTCCATCGACGTCTTGCCCACATAGGTCAGGCAGGCGCGCACGGTCAGCAGATCGCCGATGTAGACTGGCTCTTTGAAGACCATCGTATCCATCGCGACGGTGACACAGCGGCGGCGCGAATGTCGGATGGCGACGGCGCCAGCCGCTTCATCCACCAGATACATGATCAGCCCGCCGTGTACATTGCCGAAGGGGTTGGCGTCGGATGGCTGCATCGTGCGCGCCATCACCACGCGCGACTCCGCGACCGTCTTCCCCTCCACCTTGCCTTCCGCAGCGACAGGCTGCGCTGCTGCTTTCTTCATGCGCTTTTCGCCCTCACCTCTCACGTTCAACAGAGGCAGACACGCCCCGCGCATCACCCCGGAGAGCGCAACATCTCCGACGCGCGCGGGGTCGTCTGGAATAGTTCATCAGATCGATACGCCTGTACCGCAGGTCGCGCATGCGCTGCGGCGCCAAGCGGCTCAGCGTTATTCTAACACGCGCCAGACATGGACGCCGCCGTCGAGCAGAGGATACAATGCGCCCTATGGCAGCAACACCTTCATCGCCACGTCCCGCGCCACGACCAGCGCGCCGCACCGCCGCGCCCAGCCCAGCCAGCCTGTGGGCGGGGCCAGCCGCCGCGCACGCCGAGCCAGAGCTGCCCGACACCGCGCCCACCGGCGCCATCCGCGATAGCCTCTACGATCTCATCCCACTCAGCCCGCTTGAACACGATCTGCTGGCGACCGCCGCGTTTGGGCGTCTGCAAGGGGTGAAGCAGCTCGGCTTCGTCTATCGCGTCTGGCCCGGCGCCACGCATACGCGCTTCGAGCACAGCCTGGGCGTCTACTTCCTGATGCTGCGCGGGCTGCGGGCGCTGCTGGCGACACGCCATCTGGCCGAGGCAGGCTCCGCCGCCAGTCACATCAGCATCGATCCGAGCGATCTGCGCACGGCGCTGGCCGCCGCGCTGCTGCACGACATCGGCCACTATCCTTTCTCGCACGCCATCGAGGAGCTGGGGCAGCCGATCACACCGCATGAGCGCGTCGGGCGGCGCATCATCGAGGGCAGCGAGGTCGCGGGAACACTGGAGCGCCACGGGCTTGATCCGGCGCGCGTGGCCAACCTGATCGACCCGCCCAGGGACGCCGCGTTGCCCCCCAGCGATGCGCTGCTGGCGCGTCTGCTGAGCGGCCCGCTCGATGTGGACAAGCTCGACTACCTCCCGCGCGACGCCCGCGCCTGCAACGTCCCCTATGGTGGGGTGGATGTCTCGCGGCTGCTCGGCGCGATGCGCGTCATCCCGGCGGGCCTGGCGGGCGCAGGGGATGGCGCGCCGCGTCTGGGCGTGAGCGACAAGGGCATCAGCCCGCTCAATTCGCTGTTGCATGCGCGCCAGGAGATGTTCGATAACGTCTACTGGCACCATACGAACCGCGCGATGATGGCGATGCTGCTGCGCGCAACGCAGGAGGCGCTGCTGGCGGGAGCCGTCACCCCAGAAGACTTGCCTGGCCATGACGACGCCTCGCTGCTCGCCTTTCTCAGCGGGGCGACGGCGCCAGCGGCGACGCGCGCCCTGGTCGAGTCGCTGCGCCAGCGCCAACCCTACAAGACGACGCTGGAGGTCAGCGCGCAGGCTGGCAAGGTCTACCAGCTCCTCGACACGCTCTTCTGGGATCAGGGGAAGCGGCGGCGGGTCGAGATCGCGCTGGCGGCGGCGCTAGGCGAGGCGCTCGATGAGCCGTTGGGCGAGCATGAGATTCTGGTAGACATCCCCAAGCCAGAGAAGTGGGAGATGGAGACGCTGGTGGCCTTTAGCGCGCCGCCGCTGGGCATGCGCCCGCTGATGACCTGGACCGAGGCGACCGGCCAACGCGCCGAAGACCTCGGCGTCTACGAGCGGCGCCAGCGTCGCATCCGCATCGTATGCCATCCCCGCTGGCGCGACCGCGTGCGGGCGGAAGGGCAGGCGGCGCTGCTCGGCGTGATCGAGCGCATCCCCGCGCTGTGAGGGTGGGCGGGATGGCGGGCGGGCTGCCAGGTGGCGATACGTTTGCTCGCCCATTTCACCATTATGGTACCGTACTGTTAATTGTTGGCGCATCGCAGTGGTCAATGAGGAGGTATGCTCATTCATGGCAATCCACCCACAGGCCGTTGAGCATGTACAGGAGCGTGACGGCGAGTTGTACATTGGGCAAACTCGCGTGACCCTGAGCAGTGTCATCTCCGCCTGGGAGCAGGAAGGCCAGCGCCCGGAGCGCATTCCAGCGGCGTTCCCGGCGGTCTCATTGGCGGCGGCATATGGCGCAGTGGCCTACTATCTGGATCACCAGGAAGAGCTTGATCGGTACTTTGAGGCTTGCCGACGCGAGTTCGAGCGTCTGCGCGCTGAGAGTCAGGCCGCCGATCCGGCGTTTCATGCCCGTCTGCGAGAGCGAATGGAGACACTGCGTACCTCCGACGTTCTCCATCGC
>DATBTW010000363.1:0-10982 GCA_036559055.1 Ktedonobacterales bacterium | reverse complement strand
GGCTCATCGTTCTGCGGCAGCAGCGAGAAGCGCGCCACCTTATCCATCGCCCACGTGCCGATGTGGGTCGCGGTGATGTAGCGAATGTTGTTCATGTCGAAGCAGAGCAGCGCGCCCATCTCCGACGCGGCCAGCAGCCGCTTGATGCGCGCCAGCCGCTGCGTGCGCAGCCGGTCGTAGTCGATCCGCTCCTCCCAGTCCACACCCATCGTACCGTATGTCTTAGGCCCCATTGCTAATGACTCCTTTGGCCCGCGCGTCGCGGCGGCGCGGCGCGCTGCGAGTGATTGGTCGGCTCATCGTTGGTGAATGACGGAGAGCGCTGCAATCGGCTAGACGCGACCGCAGAGGGTCCTGGCCAGCTCGGTGACACGCTCTGGTGTGGGCACGGTCAGGTCTTCGAGCACAGGCGAGAACGGCACGGGAACGTCCATCGCGCCCATGCGCTTGACGGGCGCATCGAGATAGTAGAAGGCGCCATCGCTGATGACCGCCGCAAGCTCCGCCGTCACGCCGTAGCGCTCGTACCCCTCGTCGATGACGATAGCGCGGCTGGTCTTGATGGCCGAAGTGATCAGCGCGTCTTTGTCCAGCGGATAGGTGGTGCGCGGGTCGATCACCTCGGCGCTGATTCCCAGACTCTGAAGCTGCTCGGCGGCGGCCAGCGCCACCTGTACCATGCTGCTGGTGGCCACTAGCGTGATGTCCTCGCCCACGCGCTTGACATCGGCGACCCCGAACGGGATGGTGTACTCCTCCTCCGGCACATTGCCTTTGAGGGTGTACATCATCTTGTCCTCAAAGATTACCACCGGGTTCTCATCGCGAATGGCCGACTTGAGCAGCCCCTTGGCGTCGTAGGGCGTGGAAGGCAGCGCAACCTTCAGTCCGGGAACATGGCTGACCCAGGCGTGCAGGCTCTGGCTGTGCTGCGCGGCGCTGCGGCGGGTCGCGCCGAGCGTCGTGCGGATGACCATCGGAACCTTGAGCTTGCCACCCGACATGTAATGCACCTTGGCGGCCTGATTGGCGATCTGATCCATGACGATGCCGAGGAAGTCGCCGAACATGATGTCCACCACGGGACGCATGCCCGTCATGGCCGCGCCGACACCGATGCCCGTGATGCCCGCCTCCGAGATGGGCGAATCGACGATGCGCGTCTTGCCGAACTCTTCGACCAGGCCGCTCAGCACCTTGAAGGGTGTGCCAGCCTCGGCGACATCTTCGCCGATGACGAAGACCGTCGGGTCGCGGCGCAGCTCCTCGGCCAGCGCCTCGCGGATGGCCTGGCTCAGCGTGATCTCGCGCGTGGCGGTCGTCCCCGCCGCGCCATGCGCGGAGGTAAGGCTAGGCGTAGACATCTTGCGTCACCTCCGATGGATCGGGGTAGGGAGCGTCGAGCGCGAAGGCCACGCCCGCCTTGATCTCGGCGTCTACCTCGCTGCGAATCGTCTCCAACTCGGCGCGGGTGGCCAGCCCGTCGGCTTCTAGCCATGCGCCCATCAGCGTGATGGGGTCGCGCTCGCGCCGCCAGAACGCTTCTTCCTCGCGCGAGCGATAGTAGGTCCGCTGAATGTCGCCGACGTGGTGGCCGTAATAGCGGTAGGTAGTGGCCAGCAGGAAGCTCGGCCCCTCGCCCGCCCGCGCGCGCGCCACGGCCTGCTCGGCGGCCGCGTTGACCGCGCGGATGTCCTGACCATCTACCTCCGTCACCGGGATGCCGAAGGCGGCGGCGCGTGCGCCGAGCGAACCAGCCTGCGTCTCGGTGTAATGGGTATATTCGCCGTACTGGTTGTTCTCGCAGACATAGATGACGGGCAGCGACCACAACGCCGCCATATTCATCACCTCGTAGACCAGCCCCTGGCCCAGCGCGCCATCGCCAAAGAAGCAGACTGCCACGCGATCCAGCCCCAACGCCTTGCTGGAGTAGGCGGCGCCGGTGGCGATGCCTGCGCTACCGCCGACGATGGCGTTGGCGCCGAGGTTGCCGGTCTGCTGGTCGGCGATGTGCATGCTGCCACCCTTGCCGCGGCAATAGCCCGCCTCTTTGCCCAGCAACTCGGCGTACATCAGGTCGATGGCGGCGCCCTTGGCGATGCAGTGGCCGTGGCCGCGATGCGTGCTGGTGATGTAGTCATCCTGCCGCAGCGCGCCGCAGACGCCGACCGCGACCGCCTCTTCGCCGCTATAGAGATGCGCCAGACCGGGCATGCGCGCCGAGAGATAGAGTTCGTTGACCTGCTCTTCGAACTGGCGAATGCGCTGCATCTGCCGATAGAGATACAGCCAGTGTTCGCGCGTTCCGGCGGACACTGCCCGCCCCGGCGCCTGACCAGCCTGTGCCATACGATGTCCTCCAGAGTCCTCCAGATAGGGTCGCGTCGATTGATCTGTGCGCGTCAGCCTTCGGTGTGGGTCGCGCTCGCATCGATCGGCGCGGCGGCGACATCCTCGCTGACCTGCGCCAGATGCGCGCGCATGGTCGTACGCGCCAGCTCGACATCGCGCCGCTCGACCGCTTCGAGCAGCGTCTTGTGATAGACCTGGCCGCGCTCTGGCCCGCCCGGCACGGAGAAGATGCGCGCGCGCTGCTCCGAGAGCAGGCCGACAATCGAATCCACCAGCGAGACGATCAGCGCATTGCGCGCGGCAAGCGCCAGCGTGCGATGGAAGCGGTTGTCGGCTTCGATATAGGTGTCGGCGCGGCGTAGCGAGCGCTCCATCGTCTCCACCGCCTCGCGCAGAGCGGCGATGTTCGTCTCATCGGCGCGCTCGGCAGCCAGCGCGGCAATCTCCGGCTCGATGATCCGCCGCAGCTCGACCAGCGCATCCGGGCTACCCAGATGGCTGACGCGCAGCATCAGCCCCAGCGAGGAGCGCATAGCGTCGGAGGTGTTGTCGGTGACAATCGTCCCGCGCCCCGGACGCATATCGACCAGCCCCATCTGCGCCAGCGTCTTGAGCGCCTCGCGCACTGCCGTGCGGCTGGCGCCGAAGCGCAGCGCCAGCTCGCGCTCCGGCGGCAGGCGATCACCGGCGCGCAGCTCGCCGCGCACGATGCGCCCCTGAATCTGCTCTACGATGCGCTCGAAGAGCTTGCTGCGCCCGACCGGCTGATACATCCGCTGCGCGCCCCCGCTCATGCCGCCAGTTTGTCATACCGGTATGATGGTCATACCAATGCCACGCTCTTGAGTATACTGATAGTCGCCGCGCTGTCAAGGGTGAAGGTGGCGGATTGAAGAAGTGGCCCACGGGCCGATGGCGGCGCTATTCGCAGGGCAGGCCGAGCAGGCGTGGGACGGAGATATCCTCATCGAGCGCCTCCCAGTGAATGCCCAGGCCGCCACCGATGAGCCGCCAGTCATGACGCTGCGCGTCGGTCGCGCGCATAAGCGTGGGAAACCAGGCGAGCGGGACAAGCAGGCTACGCCCATCCTGGAGCTGTACCTGCATCTGCTCGCCTGAGAAGCTCACGCTCTGCGCGATCGCGCTCAGGCTGGAATGCCGCCGCATGCCGCTCTCATCGCTTCTGCGCCAGCGCCTGACGCACGCGGTCGGGGGTGAAGGGAAGCTGGCGCAGGCGCACGCCCGTGGCGTTGGCGATGGCGTTGGCGATGGCGGGCGCCACGACGACGGTGGTGGATTCGCCCGCGCCGACCGGCGTCACATCGGGACGGTCGATCAGGACGCACTCGATCTCCGGAACCTCCGAGAACTTCAGGATGGGGTAGCTCTCCCAGTCGAGGCTGGTGATGTGGGTCGCGTCGAAGCGTACTTCCTCTTTCAGCGCGCGGCTGGTCGCCTGGATGACATTACCCTCGATCTGGTTGCGCACGCCATCGGGGTTGACGATCAGCCCGCAGTCGTGCGCCACCACCACACGCCGCACGCGCACGGCGCCAGATGTCGCATCCACTGCGACCTCGGCCACGGCGGCCACATACGCCTCGCTATTCTCGTAGCGCGCGAAGGCCATGCCGCGCCCCATGCCCGCCGCCAGCGGCTCATCCCAGCGCGCCTGCCGCGCTGCCGCCTCCACCACCGCGCGGGCGCGCTCGTCGGTGAGATGCCGCAGGCGGAAGGCGACCGGATCGACCTCCGCCGCCAGCGCCATCTCATCCATCAGCGACTCATTGGCGAAGGTGTTGGCCGCGCCGCCCAGCGTGCGCATGGACGAGGCGCGCAGCGGCGAGCGCGCGATCCCGTGCATCGTCACGCGGGTGTTGGGGATGGCGTAGTCGGTGGGGGCGTTGCGCTGGCCACCGAAGAAGAAGGCCGTGGGCGGGGCGCCCTGGCCCGCGACGAGTTGCCCGGCGATCAGGTCGAGTCCGCGGCGTGGACGATTGGCGTGCGATGGCGACCAGACATCGTACTGCCAGCCGATGATCTGGCCATGCTCGTCCAGCGCGCCGCGCGCCTCCATCAGCATGGCGGGCGACTTCGGCTCCCAGGCGAATTCATCCTCGCGCGACCACTGCACGCGCACCGGTCGCCCCACGGCCCGCGCCATCAGCGCGGCATCGGCGGCCACGTCGTCGGCGCCATTCTGCCCGTAGCAGCCCGCGCCCTCCATGAAAATCAGGCGCACGCGCTCGACGGGCAGCTCCAGCAGGTCGGCCAGCGCGCCCCGCAGCGGAAAGACGCCCTGCGAGCTGCACCAGACCGTCAGCGAGCCATCGTCTTCCATGCGCGCCACCGCGCACGATGGCCCCAGCGAGGCGTGCGCCTGATATGGCTGGAGGTAGCGCCCACTGACGACTCTTGTCGCGCCTGCCAGCGCCTGCGCTACGTCGCCACGCTCCTGCTCGACCTCTTCGCGCGTGGCCAGCTCGCGCAGCGCCTCGTGTAGCGCGCCCTGCGCGGGCAGCGCCGCCGACTCATCCCAGGTCAGCCGCAGCAGCTTCACCGCGCGGTCAGCCTGCTCCTCGCGCTCGGCCACCACGCCGACGAAATCGCCCATCCGCACCACGCGCGCCTCCGGGATGGCGGCCAGGCCGGAGTCATCGAGCGTGCGCAGGGTCGCGCCGGGGCTGGGTGGCCGCACCACGCGCCCGTGCAGCATCCCCGGCAGCCGCAGATCGTGCACGAAGCTAGGCGCGCCAAAGAACTTGTCGGCCAGGTCGAGCCGCCCGCTGGATGCGCCGATCAGGTGGTAGTCCTCGGCGCGCTTGGTCGGCGCGCGGCCCGTCACAGGCTTCCCGAAGCGCTTGCCGCCCAGCAGGTCGGCATAGCTGACACTGCGCCGCATAGCGTCTGGCTCGCCCGATTCGTCGCGGTGGCTGACCACGCCAGCGCGCACGACCAGATCAGCCGGCGCGGCGCCCAGGCGCTCGGCGGCCAACGCCAGCAGCGCCTGGCGCGCCTCGGCGGCGACCACGCGCGCGTCTCGCCAGATGGTGGCGACGGTCTGGCTGCCGACGGTCATGCCTTCGTCGGGGGTGCGCGCGGTGTCGCCCATCACGATGTGGATGCGGTCGAGCGCGACATCCAGCTCGTCGGCGACCACCTGCGCCAGCGCCGTGCGTATCCCCGTCCCCAGCTCCACCTTGCCGCTGTAGACGGTGATGGCGCCATCGGGCGCGATGGAGAGCCAATCGTCGATGGTGGAGTTGAGCAGCGGATTGGGGAAGAAGCTGCGCTGTGGAGCATTGGTCTGATCCGACATCAGGCGTTGCCTCCTTCATCGTCCGCATCCCACATCAGCGCGGCGGCGCGCTGCACGGCGCGCAGGATACGCGGATGCGAGCCGCAGCGGCACAGGTGATCGTCGAGCGCGGCGCGCGCCTGCGCATCGGTGGGATGCGGCGTGCGCCAGAGCAGCGCGGCGGTAGCGATCATCATGCCGTTGCTGCAATAGCCACACTGCGCGGCCTGCTCCTCCAGAAACGCCTGCTGCACGGGATGCGGCTCATCGGGCGTTCCCAGCCCCTCCAGCGTGGTGATCTGCGCGTCCGCGACCTCGCCGACGGGTAGCCGACAGCTCGCGACCGATTCAGCCCCGCGCAGCACAGCGCAGGCGCCGCATTGCTCCAGTCCGCAGCCAAAGCGCGGGCCGCTCAACCCCAGCTCGTCGCGCAGGACGGTCAGCAGCGGCGTATCGGCTGGTGAGGTGATCTCACGCCGCACGCCATTGACGGTGATGAACAGAGCAGCCATGCGCTCCCTCCGGAAGGACTGAGGAGCCGCCCGCCAACGCCCGGCGACGCGGCTCCGTGGGAATCAGTTCAGAGTCCAGTGTATCTGGCGCGCAATCGTTTGTCTACGTTTGCTTATTTACATAATGCTGCACATCGTGATGGCCCCAGTGGCGAGAACACGGATCATCCCGGCGGTGAGGGGCGTCATACTGGGCGTCTCCGGGCGATGTGATGCGCCTGTGATGTCACTTCTGCCGCTGTGAGCGCGCTGTGATGATTTCCGCCTACCATGCACATGTGAACGGTAACGATAAGCGGCTTCAAGCCTGAACGCGACACACCTGGCGCACAGAAGTTGCGCCAATCAAAGGAGGGCTTCACATGACAATGGCAATTCGGTGGCGCATCATCGTTCTTCAGATCGTTGCGATTCTCGTTCTGGCGCTCGGTTCGAGCGCGGCATTCTATGCCAACAGTTTCACTCAGGGTCAGATCCACGACCAGCTCGCTCCGCAGCAGATCTTCTTCCCGAAGGATGCGAAGTCTGGGCTTCCCGCTGACCTCTCGCAGTATGCGGGCCAGCAGGTACTCACCGGCGAACAGGCGCATGCCTATGCTGAGAAGTTCATCGGGCTGCACGTGCAGGAGATCGGCCAGGGTCATCCGTATTCCTACTGGAGCGCTCAGGCGCGCGCTGCGACTGATCCAGCCGTAGCGGCGAAAGATCAAGGCATCGCGACCACGCTCTTCCAGGGTGAGACGCTGCGCTCGATGCTCAACCAGGCCTGGACGTTCTCGGTATTCGGACAGATCGCCTTCTTTGCCGCTATCGGTCTGGCGGCGGCAGGTGCGATCGTGCTGGCGGCCCTCGGGTTTGAGGTCTTCGAACTGGCCACTGGCCGCGAGACCAGCGCTGTGGTGGAGGCGGACGCGGTGAAGCCACGGGCTCCGGTGTCCAGCCTGAGCTAGTGGCGCCACATGTGGGATTCGAGAGGTGGTTGGCACGCAAGCGCCAGCCACCTCTCATCACACCTTCACCGCTGAGAACCGTGCCGCACAACTCTGATCATTCGCCGATGATGGCGACCCTCGCCGGGCCACCTCCGGCCAGTAAAGCGGGATGCATATGAACAATGTGATCGGCGATGAACACCCAACGCATAGCGCACATGACGACCCGCCAGCGCTCTCTGCTGAGGAGATGGAGCGACTGATGCGACTCGCCTTTGAGGGGCGCGACGAGGAGAGCGCATCGCTGCTGCTGCAGGACGCGATCGAGCGCTCACAGGCGCAGTGCGGCGCTCTGATCTACTACCCGACGCATGCGCCACTGTCCCAGCTCGACATACTGGCGCGCTGGCGGCTGACCGACGATGACGCGCAACAGGTGTTCCTGCGCTACCATACGTCTGGTCGCCATCATATCGTCTCGCGCGATGAGCGCTGGTATGTGGCGCCACTGCCCTGCGCGCTGCGCGACCACCACGCCGTCTATGTCTTGCTGCTGGGGTGGCGTGAGCGCTCCAGCGGGCATGCGCCATCCTTCCGTCGGGTGAGCGCGCAGGTGGCCAGATCACTCGACCGCTATGCGATCGTCGTGGAGGCGATCACCGTCATGCGCTTGCTGGAGCAGAAGGAGATCACGGGCGCAGCGGTCGAGCGACTTCGCGACGCCATACTCACGCGCGTCGATCACAACCTGCGGACCCCACTGGCGGCGATTCAGGGGCATGCATGGACGCTCTGGCGCTACTTTGACACACTGCCAATCGAAGAACAGCGCGACTATCTCGACACCATTCGCGCCTCCAGTGAGCGGCTGCGAACGACGCTAGATCGCATGCTACAGTTGGCGCAGTTGACGGCGCGAACCGTCACGATGGCCAAAGAGCCGGTCTCGCTGCTCGGCATCGCGCGCTCGGCCCTGCTGGATGCCCGCGCCAGTCACAGCGCGCCCGTCAATCTCGCGCTCTCGGCGCCAGCGACGGTGGAGGCGGATGACGAAGCCTTTCGGGTGGAAGCGGACCCGCAGTGGATTCGCAAGGTGTTTGACGAGCTGCTCGACAACGCGCTGCGCTGGGGGCGCGATGGCGGCTCCGTCAGCATCCAGATCTCACCGCTGATCGGGGAAAACAGTGTTCCCGCCATCGAGTGTGTCATTCGCGATGATGGATATGGTATGACACCAGAGCAGTTGCGTCACGCCTTCGTCGCCTTCCCGGAGGCCGAGACCAGCCTGTCAGCGGGCTATGTGAGCATGGGCCTGGGGCTGGCGATCTGTAAGCGCATCATCAGTCTGCACGATGGGGCGATCTGGGCGGAGAGCCTGCAAGGACAGGGAACCAGCGTCCATTTTGTGCTGCCCTGCATCTATGATGTGGAGAGGACGTCGCGACGACGCTACCTCGATGAGAATTGGAGAGCCGACCATGCCCGCTAAACAGACCACTGTGCTCGTCGCGGATGACGACCCACAGCTGCTGCGCCTGATGGCGCGCAATCTGGAACTGGCGGGCTATACCGTCATTCCAACCGTGGACGGCGCGGATGCGCTGCAAGCCGCCGAGACGACGCTGCTCGATCTGATGATCCTGGATGTCATGATGCCGCGCATGGATGGCTTCACCGTCTGTCAGCGCGTGCGCGAGTTCTCGAATGTTCCCATCATCATCGTGACGGCCAGAGGCAAAGATCAGGACAAAGTACGGGGACTGGACCTCGGCGCCGACGACTATCTCACCAAGCCGTTCAGCGTGGAGGAGTTTCTGGCGCGGGCGCGCGCGGTGCTGCGGCGCACGCAATATGGAGATGAGGGGGCGCGCGGCGGGCAATCGACCTTCACGCTGGGCGCCCTGACGATTGACTTCGCCGCCTACACCGTGGCGGTTGATGGCGAGGAAGTGGCGCTCACGCCGGTCGAATATAAGCTGCTGGCGTATCTGGCGCACAATTCTGGGCGCGTGCTGACCCAGGATCAGTTGCTGGAGCATGTCTGGGGCGACGCCTACCTGGGCGAGAGTCATCTGTTGCAGGTCAGTGTCAACCGGCTGCGGCGCAAGATCGAGCCTGACCCTGCCCGCCCAATCTACATCCAGACGCGGGTGGGGGTGGGCTACATGCTGCCGCGCCCCAACGCCGCCTGAGTGGCGTGCAGTTGGCGCCAGCGTGTCGCGCTGGCGCATGGGGGCTACTCGCTCTCAGAGAGGTCGAAGAGCGGGATCACGACATGGAAGGTGGATCCCTGGCCCTCCTTCGACTCGAACCATATACGCCCGTCGTGCGCGGCCAGAATCTCGCGGCACAGATACAGCCCCAGCCCGGTGCCTTCGATGCCAAGCTCCTGAGCGTTGCGGGCGCGCACGAATCGCTCGAAGATCATCCCCTGCTGATCCTCCGGGATGCCCAGCCCGTGGTCCTCCACGGTCATCTCGGCGCTGGGTCTGCTCGCGCCCTGCTCCGCTGATGGCTCGATGCGCCGCAGCGTGACCTTCACCACGCCCTCCGACGGGCTGTATTTGATGGCGTTGTTGATCAGGTTGTGCAGGGTCTGCTCGATGCGGCGCACATCGATATCGACGATCAGATGTTTGGCATGCGTGTCGAGTTGAATCTCGTGCTGTGTGGTGGTCGTCCGCATGCGACGGCAGATGCGGTGAGCGAGGGCGACCAGATCGTGCGGCTCTTTGGAGAGTTGGAGCTGCCCGGCCTGCAAGCGTGTGACATCCAGCAGGTCATCGGTGAGGGCGGTCAGGCGGCCCATGGCCGAGTTGATGTCGCGCAGGGCATCCTCCTGCCAGGGGGCCAGCGGCGCCTCTTGCTCTGTCTCCTCCTGGCCATTGGACGCACGTAGCAACATCTGGGCGTAGCCACTGGCCACGGCGATTGGCGTGCGCAGCTCATGCGCCGCCAGCGTCACGAACTCGTCTTTGACGCGCTCCGCCTCGGCCAGCATGGTGACATCCTGATACACCACCAGCGCCATCCGCTCGCGATCTGGCTCGGTATCGCTGGCGTCGCTGGGCTGGCTGACGCCGCCCAGAAAGATGGAGGCGGGCAGCGGTACGCTGGTCACCAGCAGCGGAATCGACACACCGTCGGGGCGCAGGATACGCATCTGCGCCTGAATGACTTCCCTGCCCGCCCGCAACGCCTGAATGCTCGGCAGCCGCTCCAGCGGAAAGGGCTGCCCGGTCGGCTGCATGAAGCGGATGCCAGTGCGCGCGAGAAACGAGGCCATCGGCTGCCCCTCGCTCCAGGTGGCGCCCCAGAGCGAGATGGCGGCGCGATTGGCCAGCGTCAGCTTGGCATCGCGGCCATGCGCCAGATAAACACCTGAGGGCAGTTGATCGAGGACGGTCTGGAGCAGATGCAGATGTGTCTCGGCGGCGCGCACCGACGCCTGCAAGGCCAGTTCGAGCTGCTTGCGCGTCGTCACGTCGCGAATGATGGCCATCACCAGCAGGCGCCCCTCGAACTCGATGGGGCTGAGGCTGATCTCGACGGGAAACTGGCTCCCATTCTTTCGCCGCCCAAAGAGCGTCAACTGCTCGCCCATCGGTCGCTTGCGCGGCGCCTCCATATACTGCGCGCGATGCTGGACATGTGCGTGGCGCACCTGCTCCGGGATGAGGATTTCGATTGACTGGCCAAGCAGTTCCTGGCGACGATAACCAAATATCGTCTCCACCTGGCTGTTGACCAGCGCGATGACGCCATCTTGCTCCACCACAACCAGGCCATCGGGGGCGGCATCGAAGAGCGTCGGGGTCATCATGGCGGCCATCTCCGCAGCCTGAGAAGCGCCAGGAGCAGTGGGCGATGCGGCAGGGGATGAGG
>DATBTW010000362.1:0-10168 GCA_036559055.1 Ktedonobacterales bacterium | reverse complement strand
GCCGTAGTCATACACCCCATCGGCGACATACTCGAAGCGCACGCCATCGCTGTGCTGCTTTTCCGTCCCTGGGAAGGTGATAAGTTGACCGCCATAGAACTCACTGTTGGAAAATGCGATCAGCGATTCGTGCTGGCTGCGATAGTGCCAGCCGAGTGAGCGGGCCGTCACGTTGGCGCTCAGCATCTCTTTCAGAATGCTCTCGGTGCGCTCGTTCTCCGCGCGCTCCTCTTGCGCTTCATCGTCGTCATCGTCGCCTTCATCGGCGAGTGATTTGGCGAAGAAGCTGGTGGGCGGTAACTGCTTCTCATCGCCCACGACGATGAGTTGCTTCCCGCGCATGATAGCGCAGATGGCGTCTTCGGTCAGCACCTGCGACGCCTCATCGAAGATCACCAGATCGAAGAGCGGTTCTGCCGACTCCACGAATTGGCTGACGGTCAGCGGGCTCATCATCCAGCAGGGCTTCAACTGGATGAGCGCAGGCCCGACCCGGTGGACGATCTGCCGGATGGCCGGGCTGCGCTTCTTCTGCGCCTCCCGCACGAGCAGGCTATAGGTTTTACCGAACGCGATGACAGCGGGATCATCTGACAGCGCAGCATCGCTAGCCAGCTTTTGCGCCTCGAAGCGCCGCTGGCGCAGCAGCATGACCAGGCGCTGTTGCGCCAGCGACATGTGCGCGATGTCGAGGTCGCGGAATCGCTCGATCAGGCGATCCTGCGTCTCGCCCGCGAACCGCGTCAGCACAGCGGACTGCGCCCGCGCCGCATCCAGCCAGAGGCTGTAAAAGCGCCGCTCGAAGACGCTGATGATGTCGCGCGGAAAGGCTCCGACCTTCAGACCAGCTTCCATCAAAGCGCCCAGGCCGAGCGCGCGGCAGCCCATGATCCGCTCACCGCAGGCGACCCAGCGCGAGAGCAGCGGCAGCCGCTCACGCAGAAAGTCCACCCGTTGGCGCAGGAAATCTACCTTCGTATCCTCATAGGCGACATGCCTGGGACAGAGGTGAGCGCGAGCGATGACCATCCGTTCGAGATATTCAAGCTCCTCCTCTCCTGCATTCATGCGCGCAGTCGTGCTGTCCAGCAGGTCTTTGATCTGCTGGCGTCGCTGGCGCGCGTCCGGGCCACGCGCGATCCATCGGACGAGCGGCTCCGGTACGCCATCAGGGTACCGGCGCATGAAGTTCTCGACCCACTCCAGCGTGGAGCAGGCCTGATCCCAGTTGGTCGCCGCCCCGGTGAAGTCCGCGCCGAGGTCTGCGCGGAGCTGCGCCGCATTCGCCGCCAGCCACAGATCGAAGGTATGCGCCTGCTGGGCGCGCTGCACATCGGAAACGAGATCGCGCCATTGCGGCATGGACTGATCGTTGCGTGTGTCGCTGGCCTGCGAAGCCGCCTGCCAGTACCGCTGCAGATCGTGCAGGAGCGTGTCGAGTGCGGCAGCGAGTGTGTTGGCGTCAACCGCGCCGGGCGTGCCTTCGCGCTCCAGCAGCCTGCGAACGTCCAGGGCGCCGCCCAGCCAGGAATCCTCTTCCTCCCACGTGCGCCACTGCTCCGCCAGCGCCTCCAGCGCCGCTACCAGCGCGGCGCGACCACTGGCCGGGCCTGTCACCAGTTTGACCAGCGGCTCAGACGTCGCATCCTCTGCAAAGAGGCTATGGAAGGTGTCAGTCCATTCGACCATGCGGCGGACCTGCGTCCAGTCTGTCTGGTCGCCGGTATAGGAGCGACCCAGAAGCCGCGCGTGGTCAGTGCGATGCTCTTGCAGCCAGGCCTCGGCGTCGCTCAGCTTGACTGCCGTCGCCGTGTCAGCCTTCAGCTCGTCTCCCGTGCGGCTGACGCCCGGCTGCAGCATGCGACGCAGCGCATGCGTGTCGAGATAATACTGCGGGCGCACATATCGCATGAATGACTCGTACTGCTCGCGGAAGCGATGATCGATCGGCTTCAGGTCAGCTTCGAGGTAGGTGGGCAGGTAGTCGGCGGCCAGTTCGGAGCGCGCGCGCTGCGCCCAGAGCGCCTTATCGCTCGCATCGAGCGCGGCGATACGCGCCTCAGCATAGGCGTCGGGATCGAGCCAGGCGCGTGGCGGCGCCGGGGTCTCGGCGACCACTGTCGCCTGCCGCAGGAGCGTCTCGATGTGATCCAGCGTGCTGGGCGCAGGCATATGCAGCGCCTCGGCGACGCGGCTAGCTGTCGGCGCCAGACCGTGCAGCAGTGAGGCGGTGAGCGTCAGATGCTGGGATAACTCTATCTGGGCGGTGAGCGCCACATCGTGAGCGTTCCTCTCGCCTGATGGGCGGATGACCGTCGCGGCAGATGCGAACTCGGTCGTGAGCGCATGCAGCAGTTGCGGATGATCGAGTTGATAGACGCGCGCGTCATAGGCGACATCGAGCGCCGCATGCGTCTCGCGATACAGGGCGGCGGATGTGCGCGCGTCGGTGAGCGTCGGGCGTAGCCGTTCAACCACGTCAGCGCGAAACCAGTGCGTGGGCGGCAGCGGACTCTCCAGCCCCATCTGCAGCCGCTGACACGCGGCGCTCGCCCAGCCAAACGTGATAGGAGCATCTGGCTCGCCCAAGCCAGCCGCGACCTGCGCCAGATCGCTCTGAGTGTGGGCCAGCACAGCGCTAAATTGATCGAAGTGGTGTTCGATTGCCGTGGCCTGCTCGCTGGTGAGCGAGTTCAGCCGCGTCTCTCGCCAGGGATGCGACCAGTAGGCGTCGAGTACGTCGCCATAGTCGAGCAGTTGTCGCAGCGACTCACGCATGTCTTCGAGCTGGGCCGACGTCACCCGCGTGACATCGTCAGTCAGGGCGAAGTCAGTCGCTGACGCCGCCGCCAGCATCGCCAACCGACCATAGGCGTCGAATGTGCTGATGTCGAGCGCAAACCGCCTGGCATGGAGTTGCCGCACGTACTCGTTGAGTTGGTCCCGCTCGCGCTCCAACTGGTCAGAGTCGTGTTTCCACTCAGTGGCATAGAAGGTACTGGCAGCCTGCCTGGCCTGCTTGACCGCCTGATCGAGCTCACTCACGAACGCCCGCTTGTTCTGCTTGGCATCGTGCAGATCGAGCAGGAACTCCCCCAACCCTGCCGCCTGGAGGCGCTTGCGCACCACATCGAGCGCAGCCATCTTTTCGCTGACGAACAGCACCGTGTTCCCCTGGCCCAGGCGCTCCGCGATGATATTGGCGATGGTCTGGCTCTTGCCCGTCCCAGGAGGCCCTTGCAGCACAAAACTCTGCCCAGCCTTGGCCGCCTGAATCGCTTCCTCCTGGCTGGAGTCGGCGTCGAGAATCTCCAGCGTGTCGCGCGGGTGGACAACGCTATCGAGCTGATCAATGCTGACCAGTCCATCTGGGTCTTTCAGCGCGTGCTGCTCGCCTCCCAGTCGCCGTAGCACTGGATGCGCCAGTGCTTCACCACGATGGCGGTCCAGGTCTGCCCGCATGACGAGCTTCTGGAATGAGAAGCGCGCGAGATATGCCTCGGGCTGCACATGCCAGCGCCGCCGCTCGCCCTCTGGCAGCGATTCCAACGCTGCGCTAACGGCTGCCAGGACATCGGCAAGTGGCGGAGAGATGGGCCGCGATGTGCTCCTGGATGGGCGCGTGGGTGGCTCATCGCTGGGAGCCGCAGCAGCCGTCATCGCCTGTTCGATAATCTGGTTATAGGTGGGCAGCGTCAGTCGAAAACTGGTCAGCAACCACTCACGCAGTGTGGGGTTGATCTCGATATCTTCATCCTCGACACAGGAGATGGAGTACATCGACCGCGCCGCCGACCGATTGATCGCTACTGGAACCAGCAGGACAGGCGCATAGACGGGAACATCACTGGTAGCGGACTCATACCATTCCAGCATGCCGAACGCCAGATAGAGCGACTGGACGCCACGCTCCTTGGTGTCATCGCGCGCCTGAACCCGCAGCCGCTCCAGTCGCTTCATCGGCGCAGGATCCTCTTCCGGGTCAGGCAACGCCAGCAGGCCCTCGGTGATGCTTGTGCGCTGCACGACCAGCCGCTCATAGAGCAGCCTACTATCCGCCTGCTGGAGCGACAGCCCGGACGGGCGCACACCCTCACGCTTATAGAAGAGCAGGGCATTGCGCCTGCTCATATCGATCAGATCCTTCTTCCAGACATCCAGCTTGTCAGGTAGCGCCATAGGGCCATTCCTCCGAGTCGGTTTGGAAAACAGCAAGGGGTATCAGTTATGTCACCATAGGATGCAATCAACTCTCTATTCTCAACGGATACTGCAAGATGGAAGCCACGAGGCGGTCTACGCCATACCTGCGAACATTATTGTGCGCTCGCTCTGTGCGGCGCCCCTCCGGCTCGCCCTCTGGGGAAGGGGGCTGGGGGGTGAGGGCCGCGCGGTTACAATCCAAGATGGCCAGGCATCGAGGCCATGTTCACCTACGAAGGCGCCGACACCGTCCAGCCGCTGATCGTCGGGCGCGAGATCACCGGCTTCCAGGCCTTCTCGCGCTAGGGTGGTCAGCGCCAAGCGAGCGCGAAAGCCTCCCGCATCGCAGGGGAGGCGCAGACGGCTTTCGCGCTGATGGTTGAACGCCGAGCAGTCTAGCGAGGTACGCTGGCTGGCTGGCGATCCTTCGTCGTGTCGCCGCCGTCCGGGACATCGAGGGCGCCGGGCCACCAGTTCCAGCGCCCCAGCAGCAGCGCCAGGCTGGGGATCAGCAGACCACGTACGATAAAGGTGTCGAGCAGCACGCCAACCGCCACGCAGACACCGAACTGGTAGAGCAGCGTCAGGGGAGTGGTCGTCAGGACGGCGAAAGTGCCCGCCAAAATCAGACCCGCTGAGGTGATGACGCCACCAGTATTCGCCACCGCCACAGGCACGCCGGCCTCCATTCCACGGCGCCGCCCCTCCTCACGCACGCGGCTCATCAGGAAAATGGTATAGTCCGCTCCCAGCGCTACCAGGAAGATGAAGGCATACAGCGGAATCGCGTAGTAGATGCCATCCTGCCCCTGCACGCGCTGGAAGACAAAGCTGCACACGCCGATGGCGGCGAAGAAGTTGAGCGTGACAGCGGCGAGCAGGTAGAGCGGAGCGATCAGGCTGCGCAGCAGCAGCAGCAACACGATGCCCACCAGCGCCAGCGTCACCGGAACGATCAGCCGCGTGTCGCGCAGGTCATCGGCCTGGGTGTCCGTCAGTTGCGCAGTCTGTCCGGCCAGGTACACGACCGCGCTGGTCGTGGCGCCTGCGCCAAGCCCGTTGGCGGTCAGCGCCCGGCTGGCGGCGGCGCGCAGGCCGGGAATGCGGTTGATGGCGGGCAGCGCGTAGGGATCATCGTTAAAGATGACTGAGAGTTGCACGGTCGTTGTGTCGGCGGAGACATATTGTACGCTCGCGGCATAGGCGCCAATCGCCGCCAGCAGTTGCGGATTCGGCGCCCCGCCAGCGCCTCCGCCAGGCGCGGCGCCAATCTGGGGCGCTTGCCCTGCGCGGATGGCCTGCTTCACTGCGTCGGGGAGCATGGCAATCTCCGCCTGGAGGGTCTGCGGGCTGAAGCTCGGCGCATGGCCAGTCGGGCGCGTTGGCCCCTGAACCTCGGCGACGTGCGCTTCCCGCGCCAGCGCGGCAGTGATAGCGTCGATCTCGGCGAGGTGGTGGTACACATTCGGGTCCGAGCCGTGAAGTTGAAGCAGCACAGTCGTCGGGGCGAGCGAACCAGCGGGAAAGTGGCGCTGCAAGACGCTATAGCCGACAGTGGCGTCCGTCTGGTCGCGGAACGACGTCAGAAAGTTGTAGCTCCGCACGATGCCCAAGTTGCCAAGCGCCAGCACCCCCAGGAGCGCCGTGCTGCCCACCAACGCCACCACGCGATGCCGGGAGGTCCAGGCGCCAAGTTTGCCCCAGAAGCCCGGCGCGCGCGCGCCGGCCAGGGTCGCACGGTGGTCGGGCTGCTCTGGCTGGTAGCGCGGAATGAACGGCCAGTAGGCCGCGCGGCCCAGCCAGGCGAGCAGCGCTGGAACCAGTGTCAGGCCCGCCACCAGCATCACCACGATGGAGATGGCAAGCGTGGGGCCAAGTGACGAGTAGAGGCCGATGGTTGCCAGCAGCAGCGTGAGCAGCGCGAGGATGACCGTGCCCGCGCTCGACGTGATTGCCTCACCCACAGCGCGCATCGTCACGCGCATGGCCAGATGCTTATCCTCGGTGTGGCGCAGCTCCTCGCGAAAGCGCGCGACGATAAAGATCGTGTAGTCCGTGCCAGCGCCAAAGAGGAGTACCGTGGCGATGGAGCTGGCCTGCTGGCTCACCGCGAAGAGGCCACCGCGCGCCGCCAGGGCGAGCAGGGCGTCAGCAACCAGTGTCACCAGCCCGACCGACACCAGCGGCAGCAAGGGCAGCAGCGGGGAACGATAGACCACCAGCAGCAGAATGAGCACCAGCCCGACCGTCGCCAGCAGCAGTGTCACATCCGTTCCCGCGAACACCGTGATCGTGTCAGCGACGATGCCCGCTGGCCCGGTAACATAGCCATGCAACGTTGAGCCACTGGTCTGTGACGCGACCTCCGCGCGCATGCTCTTGATGACGTTGGAGATGGCGTTGGCGTCGGTTGGCGCGGTGGTAAGCTGCGCCACGATGGTCATCGTCGTGCCATCCTGCGAGAGCAGTTGCGGAGCCGCCTGGGGAACCGTGAAGATCGAGATGATCTGACCAACGCCAGCGGGCCTGGCGGAGGAGGTGAGCCAGTCGCTCACGGCGCGGGCGCGGGCGCGATCTGCGGCGCTGAGGCCGCTGGCGTCGGTGAAAACGATGATGGCTGGCGCGCCTCGGCTGGCAGGAAACTCCTGCAACAGCAACCGCTGCGCGACCTGCGAGGCGTCACTGCTGGGGATCTGTTGCGTGTTGTTGTCGTAGACATCGGCCAGGCGGGGCGCAAACGCCGAGAACAGGCCGACGGCCACGACCCAGAGAACGATGGTGATGAACTTGCCGCGCCGCGATGTGGCGGCGTCAGTCAGGCGATGCAACAGGCGCGTGACCATGAAGAGGCCATCACTTTCCGCATGTCGGCCTGCGTGCCACGCAGAGTAACCGACTGATAAGTAACATATTCAGGCCAAAAAGAAGCCGCTCGTCTGTTGGCATGTGCCCTGTGAATGCGCAGAGGACGCTCAGCTCTCGTGAGCTAGAGATCGAACGGCGCGCCGTAGGTCAGTCCCCATGTGGCGCGTCGCAGCCGCTGGCGCACACACTCAGTTGTAGCCTCCACGACCTCGGCAAGCATCGCCTGGTAGCGCGCACGAGCATGCGCGGCAGTGTGGCGGAGAAGCGTCCATGGTTGTTCGTTCGTGACATGATGCAAGGGGAGCGCTTTGCTCACACTGATGCGCTCGGCGATGACCTGCGCGTCGAGCGGCTCGTGGCCACGCAGCGCAAGGAGCTGGTCAGCCGCCCGCGAGACACACTCGCATGCACTCGCGTGTCTCGATAGAGCGTCCATCGCATGTGGGGCTATGTGCGCTCATCTCATCGCTTTCGTCGCACAGATACCTTACCATCTGGTAAGGATTGTGCCACAGCGCGTAGGGCGGAAGTCAAGAGTCACGGAGGGAAAGCGCTCGCGCACGCAAACGCACTCGTGCGAGCGCCGTGGAAGATGAGTCGGTCGGCTAGAAGCCGGGCGAGCGCCAGGGCTTCTGGTCGTAGACCGCCTTGACTTTGGCGATGTAGTCGATGGCGTCCTGATCGTACCAACCGCCGCTATACCAGCGCCCCAGGCAGCCCCACAGATCGCCCGCGTGGTAGACCGGATACCCCGGCTGCGGCGTCAGGCCGCTGAGATACACCGCCCAGCCCTCGTAGCAGGCGCGGATGATGCCATAGGTATACTCCGCGCTGAAGGCTGTGTCATCGCGGCTCATCGGCCAGGCGCTGGTGTTGTACTGATACATGATCTGCAAGATGCCGTAGCTCTGATGGCAGGAAGCGCCGTTCCAGGTTCCCGGCGGGCAGACGCTCTGGTCGCTGGTCTGGTCGCCCTGCGTGCCCTGATTCCAGTTCGACTCGACGACCGCCTCCGCCCGCACGACATCCACCGGCACGCCCCACTTGCACGCCACCCATTGCAAGATCTCATCCGTCGTCCCGGTGAAATTGCCTGTCATCTGCTGGCGCAAGTGATTGGCGCGCGGGTCGAGGCCCATCGTGGAACCCCACACGCCGAGCGTGGCAAGCTGCGCGCCTGTGGGAACCGCATGGTTGGCTGCCATATTCTGCGGGCGCGGCTCCCACGACGACCGCTGGATGTGCGCTGCGCAGAATGCCTCGCTGGGCAGCGCCGCGCCCGGCGCCAGCAGCGGGAAGCTGTACGGCGTCGAGCCAGTAGTCGAGCCGCTGGTAGGAGCAGAGCTGGAGCCTGACTGGCCGGGCGTTGGGGATGACGCTCGCGTCGGCGCGTTCGCCGCTGCGGTGGGCGAGCCGATGGGCGAAGCGGTGGCAGGCGATGTAGGCGCGCGTGTCGTCGCAGCGCCCGTGCTCGGCGATGTCGAGCCGCCCGTGCTCGCCCCGGCCTGAGTCGCGCAACCCACCAGCGACACAACGGCCAGCGCCAGCAGCAGCGCATGGTTGAGCCAGCGCGAAGAAAGGCGATGCGGCATAGCTGAACGCTCTCCTTGCCTGTCGGCGGCTGCTCACGACGATCAGGCGCCTCTGGCGCTCAACCATAGCACAGCGCGCCTGCGCGGGCGCCCCAAAGGTCGCGCAGCTTCCTTTCGCGTCAGGTATCAAGCGCGCGGATGCTGGGCAGGCGAGGGTGCGCCAGCGGACGCCTCGCGGCGGGTGAGGGTGGCCAGGTGGTCGGCGGCGCGAATCGGCTCGGGCAGGCGATAGCCGCGCAGGCAACGCACGACCACCTCCACCGCTTGTTCCAGCGTCACGCGGTAGCCAGCTGAGACGTAGAGCGGGCGCGTATGCGGGCGTGAGCGCAGCGCCATGCCGATGATCTCATTGTCGGCCAGCAGCGGCGAGCGGTCGCCCAGCTCCTCGCGTGGCTGCGAGTACGCGCCGATCAGCCACGTCTTGGCGCAGCCCACACTGGCGATGCCCGTCACCAGGCCCAGGTGGCAGGCCAACCCAAAGCGGCGCGGGTGCGCATAGCCCTGACCATCGCAGATCAGCACATCGGGCGCGGCGCGCAGTTTGGCCAGCGCATCCAGCGCGACGGGAACCTCACGGAATGAGAGCAGCCCCGGCACATAGGGGAAGGCATCGTCGCGCGTCGCCGTGGCCTGCTCCACCACCTCCATCTCCGGGTAGCGCAAGACGACCACCGCGCCGCGCGCCCGATCCGCGTAGGAGACATCGACCCCCGCCACCAGCCGCACCGCATCCAGCGCGATGGGCGGCGCTGCATGCGCCACCGGCGCGAGCCGCCGCTGGATGCCCATCGCCTCCTCGACCGTGACATCCCACGGATGCGTCACGTCTGGCGTCATGCTCACCTCCTCAGCTCTCCTCGACGTCAGCCTCTCCTGGCGCGGCGTCAGCGCAGGGCGGCGTCGCGCGGCTCATCCGCTCCCTCGCCGTGTGGCTCCGCAGGCGGCAGGGCGGACGGCGCCTGACGCGGACGAGCGGCGGGCAGCTCCAGCGTCGCCGTCAACCCCTGCCCGGCGTCTTGCCCGCCTCTCTGTCCTGGCGCGCTCTCGAAGGTCAGCGCGCCACCGTGCAGCGCCGCCACACTCCGCGCGATGGAGATACCCAGCCCGGCGCCGCCATCTTGCCCCATCTGACGCGCGCGCGCCCAGTCAGGACGATAGAAGCGCTCGCCCAGATGCTCCAGATGCTCCGGCGCTACGCCCGGCCCGTCGTCCCGCACGATCAGCGCGACCCGCTCGCCGCGTCGCTCGGCGCGCACCTCGACCTGCCCGCCGGGCCGATTGTACTTGATGGCATTATCGACCAGAATCAGCGCCGCTTGATCGATCAAATCGCGTACACCGCTGACCAGCAGCCCATCCGCCACGCTGGCGCGCACCGTCACCTGACGATCGCTGGCGAAGGCCGCCGTGCGCCGCGTCACAATCGCCGCCACCTCGCCCAGATCGACCGTATCGCGCTCTGGCAGCCGCGCGACGCTATCCAGCCGCGCCAGTGTCAGCAGATTGCT
>DATBTW010000361.1:0-5459 GCA_036559055.1 Ktedonobacterales bacterium | reverse complement strand
GCGGCTGCGCGAGGGCCAGCGCGTCTCCAGCGGAGGCGCAGATCGCCTGGCTGTGGCGGCGCAGACCGCCCGCGACTGGAATCTGGTGGTGGTCTTGAAAGGCGCCTGCCCGCTGATCGCCTCGCCTCAGGGCGCGCTGCGTGTCAACTGGTCACCAAATCCGGCGCTGGCGACGGCTGGCACGGGCGACGTGCTCTCCGGCGTGATCGGCGGGCTGCTGGCGCAGGGTCGCGCGCCATGGGAGGCGGCCAGCCTGGGTGTCTATCTGCATGGCCGAGCGGGCGCGCGTGTGCGCGAGCGGCTGGGCGAAGCTGGCGCGGTGGCGCCCGACCTCATCCCCGAGCTGCCGCTGACCATCCGCGAGACGCGCAGCGGCGACGAACGGTCGCACTCGCGGCCATGAATGGCCGGAGCACGCGGACGCGGCGTGAAAGCCGCGAGATGCGCGCCTGCCTGAAGCGGCGCAGAGCGGGCCATGTATGCCCCCCTCGCGCCGTGCGTCGGCCATGCATGGCCGCGACGATGCTCTCTCGTCCCGTGCGGGGGCCACTGATAGCCGCGACATCTACCATTCATCCCTGGCTATCCATCTGCGTCGTGGGGGTGTCTGGGTCGAGGGAGGGCGCAGCAGGCGCAGCGGGATAGTAGAGCGGCGGCGTATTGGCGGGCGGCATCGGCGGATTGCCCATGGCATAGCCTGCGCTGGGGGTGGTTTCGTAGCCCTGCGCAGACGGAGGCGGCGCCATCGGCGTGGCATAGGCGCGTGTGGGCGCGGCGGGATTGGCGGCGGAGGGCGCGCCCATGCCGCCTGGCCCGGCGTGACCACGTGGATGAGCGAGGCGACCCAGCGCGCCGCCGATTAGCCCGCCGACCAGACCAGCCAGCAGCGTCTCTAGCCCGCCCAGGATAGCCCGCCCGATGACCACGCGGCTCAGTTCCGTCCGCGCGGCAAGATGCGCGGCAGGATGCGCGGCGTGCGCCAGTTGCAACGTGTAGGGCGCCAGCAGGATGACGATGACGGTCCCCAGGCATAGCGCGATGAATGTCGTGATGAGCGCCGCCAGAAAGCCCGCCCACACGCCCGAGCGGAATAGCCCATTGTGGCGGCTGGCCGCGAAGCCTGCCACCGCGCAGACGACCAGCGCCACCAGCACAAACAGCACGCCCAGCGCGCCGCCCGCCGTGCGCCCGATGGCGCTGAGCGCAATGTCGGGGAGGCTCAGGATGCCCAGCGCCACCCCCGCGATGGCGCCATAGCGTGTCGCGACACTCGAAGGGCGCGTGGCGTTGGACGGATACGTTTGCATGAAGCCCACTCCTTATAGAGGGGGAATACTCAAGCGCTGACTCACGCAGCGCGCGATGGCGCGCCGCTCCAGCGTAGTATGCCGTCTGCGCCTTAGCGCGGCCTGAGAGGATGAGGAAGGAGAGGATGTCATCGAATCGCGACGCCAGCGCGGAGATCAGCCGTCCAGCGCCTGCGGGCCGAGCACGACGACACGCGCATCCGGCCGCGCGATGGTTAGCAGCAGCGAATGGCTGTCGGGCGACCAGACGGGGTTCTGCGCCAGCGAATAGCCCGCCACGTTCGCCTCAAAGTCCGCCGCCGAGAAGTGCTGGATGACCTCGCCGCTGGCGCAGTCATAGATGATCAGCGAGCCGCTGTTCTGGGCGTAATTCAGTGTAGCCACCGCCAGCCGCTGGCCATCGGGCGACCAGGCCAGCGTCAATTGATTGCCGCCCTGCGCGTCGAGCAGGCGCAGCGCCGCCAGTAGCGCCTTGTCGTGGTAGGGAGCGGTGGGCAATTGATCAGGCTGCGGGCCGTTGTCGCAGGGGCTGAATCCGACGCCCGATTGCGCGGGATGCCCCGCTGCAGCAGGGAGCCGCGCCTGGATGAAAGAGTCGAGCAGGTAGTGACCATCGGGCGACCAGACCGACGCCGTCAATGTCAGCAGCGCATAGGGGATTCCCAGAGGCCCGAGCGTCGAGCCAGTGGAGTCACACACCGCCGCCGTCACGGGATCGACCGTGCCGTTCTGCCACATACTGAAGGATAGCCCAGCGCTGGCGCTAGAGAGGGCTGCGGTGGCGCCGGTGGTGGTCGGCTCGCTCGGCGCGGGCGCGCTGGCCCTGGCAGGTAGCGGCTCGCTGGCCACCAGCACATCCGATGGCAGCCAGCGATAGGCCAGCGCTGGCTGCAGATAGATCGTCATATGGGAGCCATCGGCGATGTCCCAGCGCTCCGTTGGGATCAGCGAGAAGCCGTCGCCGGGCTGCGTGAGGGAGGGATCGTTGAGGTCCTCCAGCAGCGCCCTGACTTGCCCGCTTTGCGCGCCAGCCAGCGTGACGACCGCGACGCCGACATCGCCGCCCATCGCGCCATACACGCCAAACCCCACCGCCAGCAGATGGTCATCTGGCGACCAGTTCGACTCGTAGTACGAGACATCGTAGCCCGTGCCGCTGCTGCGACTCAGCCCAATCCGCGCCATCGCCGCATCGACGGCGGGATCGAGCCTGTACCCGGCAACGCGCTTGCCTGTCGCGGCGTCGAAGATGAGCAGGTTGGGAGGCGTCGTCGCGCTCGGGTTGGCTGAGGCGCAGGGATTGGATTCGACCACGGCGATCTGGCGGCCATCGCGCGACCAGGAGGAGCCAGCCATGCAGTTCGCCTCGATATCCGACGCTTGCAGCGCTATAGAAGGAATCTGGCGATGCGCGGCGGGCAGATGCGGCAGATGCGGCGCCACCAACGCCACGGCGACGGCCACCAGCGCGATCAGCGACACGACACCGCTGGCCCGCCAGACCCGCCGCAGCGCGGGCATCAGAAGCGCTGACGACAGATGAGGCAAGCGCGAGGCACGGCCCAGCGGCTGGTCGGCGGCCAGTCCGCTGACATGCAATTGATCGTCATCGTCGGCGTCATCGAAGCGCGCGGACGCGGGTAATCTCGGCTGATTCGGCTGATCGCTCACGGGCGCCTCCTCCGCCTGCGCGGCCCTCTCCCTCAACCCCTCCCCCGTACAGCGGGGGAGGGGAGCCACAATATCAGTATACCTGCGATGGCTGGCGGACGCATGCCAAGGAGCGGCGTCGCTCCCTTCCGTGGCGAGGGAGCGACGCCGCTCGGTTAGATCATCATCCATCAGCTTGCAACGTGCGCTGCTGCAGCTCGCCCTCAGGCGGTGCGTAGCTCGCTCAGCGTCTGCTCGATCTCGCCCCAGACCCGCTGGCGGCGCGCCTCGAAGAGCCACGGACGCGGCGTGGCGCGCGGCTCCTCGCCTTGCGTCTCCAGCCAGGCGCGCAGGGCTTCTTCCCACATCTGCGAGCGGCTGCGCCCGAGGTCATGCGCCGTCTGCTCGGCCCGCTCGATCAGCGCGCCGATGTCGCCGCTGGCCAGATACACGTCAGCATACTCATCAACATACTCGTACTGATACGTCTCGAAGGCGGCGTTGCGTGGCGCGCTCGCCGCGTGCGCCCAGCGAACTTGCTCCGTCGCCACCACCGCGCTCCCCAAAGAGAGCGCGGGCGTCATCCGCCCGTAGGTCGTCTGCGCGCTCAGATGCGCCAGACGCGCCGCCTCGACGGCGCTGGCCACGCGGGGGCGCGTCCGCGAGCGATGGCCGCGCCCGTTCCAGAGCCAACCCATGGTCTTGCCCTCCATCATGCCCTGCATGTCCATCATGTCCTGACTACCCCAATCCGCCTCGTGTGTCATGCCGACTCTTCCGAACGCGCTACACGCCGATAACCCACCGACAACCCGCTTGCCGCCTGACCAAAGACCGCCGACGCCCCGGCGACGCCGAGAGGGCGCACGTCGCGCCCCATGTCTCTCGCTTGTTCATTTGTTCTAGTTTATCGAACTAATGTTCTATTTTCTAGAACGGACGCCGCAAAGTCCTGGTCACATATGCAGCGCCAATTGTCTGCCGATCGAGGCCGCTATCAGATAATGCGATAGTGGCTAGAGCCTCTAATGGCTAGAACAGCGCTGGAACGCGCGCTACACTGACCCTCAGAAACGCATCGAGACGCATCGAGACGCATCGAGAAACTCAGAGGCCGCGCCGTGGCGGCCAGCGGACCCCACAGTCGAGAGGGAGCGCGCGATGACGACTCAGCCCACCACTCAGCTACCTGCCATCCTGGGATTCGACCATATGCAACTCGCCATGCCGCGCGGCTCCGAGCAGGCCGCGCGGGCCTTCTACGGCGAGACGCTGGGGCTGCCAGAGGTGGCCAAACCAGCGGCGCTGGCGGGGCGCGGCGGGGTATGGTTCCGCTGCGGCGACCGCGAGCTGCACCTGGGCGTGGAGGATGACTTCCACCCGCAGCGCAAGGGGCATCCGGCCTTCCGGGTAGATGACCTCGCTGCCCTGCGCGCGCAGCTGGAAGCGGCGGGCGCAGCGATCAGCGAGGATGTGCCGCTGCCGGGTCGGGCGCGCTTCGAGACGCGCGACCCCTTCGGCAATCGGCTGGAGTTCCAGCAACTCTTCGCGGCGGGTCAGGAGGAGCAGGGGGACACGGAGCGCGCGGCCCACGAGCGGGTCTGGCAGACCTTCGCGCCCAACGCCGAAGCCTACGTCACCAGCGAGAGCCACGCCAGCGGCGCCGATCTGGCGCGGCTGGTGGAGTTGGCCGCGCCGCATTCCACCGACCACGCGCTGGATGTCTCGACGGGCGGCGGGCATACGGCGCTGGCGCTGGCGCCGCAGGTGGGGCGCGTGGTGGCCAGCGATCTGACGCCGCGCATGCTGGCGGCGGCGCGCGCGCACATCAGCGCCCAACTCACGGCCCAGGTCGCCGCCAACGTGGACTACGTGATCGCCGACGCCGAGCGGCTGCCCTTCCTCGACGAGACATTCGATCTGGTGACGGTACGCATCGCGCCGCACCACTATCCCGATGCGGCGCGGGCGACGCGCGAGATGGCGCGCGTGCTGAAGTGCGGCGGGCGGCTGGTCCTGATCGACAACATCGCCCCCGATGATCCGACGCTCGATCATCTGCTGAACGACTGGGAGAAACGCCGCGACCCCAGCCACATTCGCTCGCACACGCTGGCCGAGTGGCGCGACTCCATCGCACAGGCCGGACTGCGGCTGACGCACGAGGAGGTGGGCCGCAAGGCCATCGACTTCGCGCCGTGGGCCGCGCGTACGCAGATGCCCGCCGCCGACCGCGCCGCGCTAGAGGCCGACATGCTGGCTGCCCCCGCCGAAGCTCGCGCCTGCTTTGCGATCATCCCCGCCGAGGGAGAGCCGAACCGCCTGGCGAGCTGGACGATGGAGTACGTCACCATGCGCGCCGAGCGCGAGGGGTAGCGTGGCAGGCGGCTACGCGCGGCTGGCCGGGCGGGGGACGTCTGCTGTCAGTTCCTCGCTGGCCAGCCCCCACTTCTCGATGAGTTGATGATAGGTTCCGGCGCCCTTCAGCAGATCGAAGCTGTC
>DATBTW010000360.1:0-20265 GCA_036559055.1 Ktedonobacterales bacterium | reverse complement strand
CGACTCGCGCAGCGACCAATCGAGCAGCTTGCCGCTCTGGATGGTGAGTGCGAGCACGTTGCCGCGCCGCTCTACCTCGCCATACATCTCATCGAAGACGAAGTTGCCGAGGCTGTAGACGATTGGCTTGCCGCGATAGCTGGACGACGGCTGGATGACATGTGGATGCGCGCCCACCACGAAATCGGCCCCCGCGTCGATGGCCACACGCGCCATCGCCTCCTGGTCAAGTGATTCGATGGTGTGATATTCGATGCCCCAATGCGTGAAGACCAGCAGGAAATCGACCCTGGGGCGCAGCGCGCGGATGTCATTGGCCACCAGGGTAGCGTCGAGCCAGGCATGGCCCGGCGAGCTGGCGGTGGCAGCGAAGCTTGGCGGCTCGATGCCGCAATAGGCCAGCAGCCCAATGGTGGTGGAGCGTAGCGTGCGGATGACAGGCGTATGCGCCTGAGCGAGATTCAGGCCGCCGCCCACGGGGGCGAGGCCATGGCCGGGCAGATGCTGGAGCATGTCCACGAACGCCGCCTTGCCGTAGTCGCCGCTGTGGTTGTTGGCGACCGAGACGATGTCATAGCCGGCGGCAACGACCCGCTCGAAGCCGAGCAGCGGCGCCTCGAAGGTGTACTGCTTGGGCTGAGGGGAGCCAAGTGTCGAGACGACGCACTCCAGATTGCCGATGGTGAGGTCGAATCCACTCAGCCAGTCGGCGACACCGTTGAAGGGATAGCGGTCGCTGGTCGCCAGGATGCGCGCGCCCACGCTGCGACTAAGCATCATGTCGCCGGTGATGGCGACGGTGATGGGGCGCGTGTCGGGCGTCGCGGTGGGCGTGACAGTGGGCGCCGTCGTTGGCGTCGTGCTCGGATGGATCGCGGCAGGCGCGCCACACGCCGCCAGCAGGCTCGCCACCGGGCCAGTGGCGGCCAGCGCGGCTCCCATGCGCGCAGCCCCGCCGACGAATGCGCGACGCGAGCGCAGGGGCGCAGCGATGGGGCGCTGGTCGTTGGCGTCTCGTGGCTCCGAATGGGGTCGCATGCGCTCCCTTTCTCTATCACAACAGGCGTTCCGCGTCGCGTCACGCATTCGAGTAGATGTGCAGGTTGGTTCCAGTCAACGGGCGCGCGTCTGGCCCCACCAGAAAGAGCAGGATGCGTGCAAGCTCGTCAGGAGTCATGTCTGGCTTGAGGTGGGGCGCGGCTGCGCGCAGCATCTCGGTATCCACTGCGCCTGGGCTGACCGCCACCACGCGGATGTGGTGGGGACGGCCTTCTACTGCCAGAATCTCGCTCAGACCCGCCACGCCATACTTCGAGACGTTGTACGCGCTCAAGCCGGGGAACTTCTCGACCTCTGGCACGCCAGAGAGCGACGAGAGGTTAACGATCACGCCACCGCCGCGCGGCGCCATCTGGCGAAACGCCTCACGGCAGCAGAGGAATGTGCCGCGCAAATTGACCGCCAGCACATGATCCCACGTCGCGGCGTCCATCTCGGCGAACGGCGCCTGCGCGACGGCGCCCGCCGAGTTGACGAGGATGTCGAGCGGGCCGTAGGTCGCCGCGACGCGCGCGAAGACCGTCTGCACGCTCGCCTCGTCGGCAACATCGCATGGGCAGGCCAGCGCCACACCGCCGTGCGCCGCAATTTCGGCGACGTTGGCGGCCAGCGCGGCGCTATCGCGGGCGGCCAGCGCCACCGACGCGCCGGCATGGGCGAAGACGCTGGCGGTCGCCCTGCCGATGCCCCGGCTGGCGCCCGTGACGAGTGCGACTTTGCCCTTGAGTGGGGTGGTCGCGTCGGAATAGGCTGGAGTCGTCATGCGTGAACATCTCCCCGGCTGTGTGGCGCCCGCTGCCGACAGTATAGCCCTCAGCGTCCAGCGAGTGAGAGAATGCGGGGAAGAGACGCATGGGCGCCGCTCGATGCGCGCGCCAGACAGGAGGGGAGAGCGACGATGCAACTTCCGATCGATGGAACTATCTTGACGAAAGAGACCGGACTGCATGCCAGCTTCGAGGGTCGCGATCAGCCCTATGTGCGCTGCGTGGTGTCGCGGCTGGATGACCCGCGCCGCCACGCCGAGACGCGCATTGTGGGGGTCGAGGATATCGCGCAGCAAGTCGGCGACGAGATACACCTGATCGCGTACCGCGTGGTGACTGACCGCAATGCGGGTGTCGTGCGCTTCGATTGCCGCCTGGTCTCCTGAGCAGGCCAGCGAGAGGAAGACGCCAGTGTCCCAGACTTCGATGATCGGCCTGTTGACCGATTTTGGCCTGAGTGATGGCTATGTGGGCGTCATGAAGGCTGTCGCGCTGACCATCGCGCCGGGCGCGCAGCTCATCGACATCACGCATCAGATCGCGCCGCAGGATGTCGAGGGCGGCGCATGGGCGCTGGGGATGGCGTGGCGCGCGTTTCCGATGGGAAGCGTGCTGCTGTGCGTGGTTGATCCGGGTGTGGGCAGCGCGCGGCGCGCAGTGGCGCTGGAGGTCGCCGGGCGCTACTTCGTCGGGCCAGATAATGGCCTGTTCACCTATCCGCTGGCGGATGCTACGACGGCGGTGAGGCGTTGCGTCGCGCTGGATGATTCGCGCTACCATCTGCCAACGCCCAGCGCGACGTTTCACGGGCGCGACATCTTTGCCCCCTGCGCCGCGCATCTGGCGAGCGGGGCGCTGCTGGAGGCGCTCGGCACAGCGGTGGATGTGGCGACGCTCGCGCGCCTGCCCGTCGCCCTGCGCGTAGTTCGACGGGGCGATGCGCTGGTGGGGCGCGTGGCGCATATCGACCACTACGGCAACCTGATCACCAACATCGGGCCGCAGTTGGCTCGCGCGGCGCTGGCGCGCCCGTTGGCGCGTATTTCGCTGGGCGAATGGACCATCAACGCACGCGCGACGCACTTCGCCGCCGGGCCGCTGGATGAGCCGTTCTTCCTGCAGGATAGCTCGGGCGCTCTGGCCATCGTTGTGCGCAATGGCTCGGCGGCCCAGCGCCTGGGCGCGCGGCGCGGCGATGTGGTGATATTGCGCGAGCTAGGCGACCCGCCAGATGCGGCGAGCGACGCCGAGAGAGAGTGAGGCGCCAGATGCGATTGTATTTCCTGCGGCACGCGCACGCTATGGCGCGCGCGGACTGGAATGGTGAAGAGCCAGCGCGTCCGCTGACCGACAAGGGACGCCAGCAGGCGGAGGGCGCTGCAGCGGGGCTGGCGTCGCTGCGGCCAGGGTTTGCGGCGATTATCTCCAGCCCGTTTGCGCGCGCCTATGAGACGGCGGTGATCGTGGGGCGGGTGGCTGGCCTGCCCGTCGAATCCTCCGACGACCTGACGCCGGGCTTCGATCTGCCACGGCTAGATCACACGCTGAGCCTGCGCCCGGAGGTGGATGGCGCCCTGCTGGTGGGACACGAGCCAGACCTGAGCCAGATGATCGACGCGCTGGTGTCGCGCGCTGGCGAGCCACACACCCACGTGACGATGGCGAAGGCGTCTTGCTGCCTGGTCGTGACACCCGATGACCTGCCAGGAGGCGCCAGCGCCGCCGAGCTGATCGGGCGCTGCTCACTCGCCTGGGAGCGCACATGGAAGGAGCTGGAGTCGCTGGGGCATGAGGGCGCGAGCGCAGGGTGATTGGGCGCCGTTGCGTTAGCCAGCACGCGGTGTTGTGCGCTGGCGCCAGAGTTGCTTTACTCGTCCGTACCGACGCTTCAGACGCGCGTCGGGCGCATAGCGGAGGAGAAGACTCGTGGCGCTGGATAAGAGAGATGTCGCTGGGACACAGGCGCATCAGGCTGCCGCGTTGAGCGCCGACCAGGAGAATGGGCGCTGGTGGACTCCGGAACACATCGAACTGGCAGCGGCGCCCGCGCGACGGGTCGCGCCTCCGCGCTTCGATGTGACGACCGCTTCGTTTGAGTTTCCATGCGCGTTGGTTGACGCACGCGCACAAACACTGGTGGAGGGCGCGCGCCGCGCAGGCGAGCCGCACAACCTCTCCCTCTGGCGAGGCGCGCTACGCTCGGCGCTGGAGCAAATCTCGCGCGAGACGGCTCACACGCCCCCGCGTGCGGCCTGTGCAGCGCTCTTCTGGGATCGCGTAGGCGAGCAGTATCGCGTGGCCGTGACCTTCGAGGTTCCACCTGCGGGTCGATCTGCGCGCATCCACTAGCGCGCCCGCCAGCCAGCCAGGTCGCCCCGGCGCCTTCCCCCATCGCCGTCTCTCTGATATGCTAGAGGCGTCGCGATACAGCGCCAGATGAGGGCCGCCTGGCAGGCAGGCAGAGGCGCGTCTCTCCTATAACAATTTCTTTGGGAAGCGATAAACCTGAGTGGGTATATCGTTGCCTTTGCGATGTGGCCTATGTTATACTCCTTCTGGTATGCGTAGTGAGGCGCAAACCGATGAAGAACGACAAGCAAAGACGCTCAAAACAGAGTGACTGGGCAGCCTTCGGTCTGATTGGTCAGGTCGGGCTGTACATCTCTGCGGGCGCCCTTTTGGGGATTGCGGCGGGTCTCTTCATTGATCGCAGGTTTCAAACCTCACCTGTAGCGACACTTATCGGGCTGCTGCTTGGCCTGGCCGCTGGCATCTACATGGTGTATCGACTGATCTCCTCCCTGGAGTGAGCGCAGAGCGGTAATGGCGGGGGGCTGAGCGCAGTAGAGGACGAAGGGAGAGCCTCCGTGCTCTGGAATCTGCCACATATCCAGATAGCCCCTGACCTGCTATACCCTGGCGCCCCAGTTTTCCTCACCAATACCTTCATTCTCACGGTGGTGAGCGCGATCCTGGTGGCGATTCTCTTCCTGATCGCCGCGCGCAAGCCGAGGATTGTGCCACGTGGGTTCCAGAACTTCGTCGAGTGGGTCTTTGAGCAGTTGCTGTCCCTCTGCGAAGATGTGGCAGGCAAAGAGAACGGCCGCCGTTTCTTCCCCTGGGTCGCCACGCTCTTCCTGCTGATCCTGTTCGCCAACTGGTGGGAAATCATCCCATCCGTCGAGACGATTGGCACGAAGGCCGCTGATAAGCCTGGTTGTGCGGGCGTGATGCATCAAGGCATCCTTCTGACTGGCCAATTCTCGTCGTGCTTCGTTCCGTGGTTTCGGCCCCCCACGACCGATTTGAACCTGACCATCGTGCTCTCCATCCTGACGGTCGTGCTCACACAGATCTACGGATTCCGCATCCTGGGCTGGAAGCTGCAAATCGGTCGCTACCTCTCGCTGAAAGAGGGGCCGATTGGTCTGATCGTGGGCATCATGGAGTTCTTCCTCGAACTACTGCGCGTGCTCTCGCTCAGCTTCCGTCTCTTCGGCAACATCTTCGCTGGCGACGTGCTGCTACTGGTGATGTCCTTCATCTCCGTCGGCATTGGCGCCGTACCGTTCTACTTCCTGGAGGCGTTCGTGGGCTTCATTCAGGCCTACGTCTTCGCTTTCCTGGCTCTGCTGTACTTCACGCTCGGCACGACCGCGCATGGTCATGAAGAGCCAGAAGAAGAGCAAGCCGCCGAGGTGTCGCACGCTTCGCGGGAGCGCGTGGAGCATGGTCTGGGTCACGAAACCAACCCACCGCTTCCCGCTGCTTCCACCGCGCCGAGCGCGCACTAACCCGTCCCCTGGCGCGCGGGCAGGACAGGCGCCTGCGATGACGCGCCAGCAACCGTCCATTCCTTTTCCGAGCGCGGCGACTTTCAACTGTCGCGCCGTCAGCGCCGGGCGCTGGCGACATCAACGACAGCCGGTCGGTTGGCCGGCTCCAACATGCCCGTTTGAGGAGGCGTCTCGTGCCGAATACCTACTACGACCTTGCAGCCGCTCTTGCCATCGGCCTGGGCGCGATTGGCCCTGGCATTGGCATCGGCCTGGTGGCTGGCCCCGCGCTTGGCGCCATGGGGCGCAATCCTGATGCCGCCAACATGATTCGCACGAATATGATTCTTGCGATCGTGTTCGCAGAGGCCATCTCGATCTACGCGCTCGTCGTAGCGCTCATCATCCTCTTCGTCGCGCACTAACGACTGGCGCGCGGGTGGGAGCGTGGCATGCGCCATGCGCCCACCGCGCCAGCGTGCTGCGGGGACGATTAGGGAGGAGAAGTCATCATGGACGCATTGGGCATCAACATTGGCTCGCTGATCGCTCAGCTCGTCGCGTTCATCATTCTCTTGCTGGTGCTACAGCGCTTTGCGTATCCGGTCCTCACCAAAACGCTCGATGAGCGTCAGGCAAAGATTCGCGAAGGGGTCGAGAACGCTGAGAAGGCCAGCCAGTCGCTGAGGGACGCCGAGAAGCGTGTCGAGGCGCTGATGAACGACGCGCGCGCCGAGTCGCAGCGAGTACTCGCCACGGCGACGCAGGCCGCCGAGCGGCTCAAGGCGGACATCGAGCAGCAGGCGCAGCAGCGCGGTCGTGAGATTGAGCAGCAGGCGTCCAAGCGCATCGAGCAGCAGATCTCGCAGGCCAAGGCCGAGCTACGCGCGCATGTCGCCGATCTGTCCATCGCGGCGGCTGAGCGTGTCATCGGGCAGTCGCTCGATTCGGCGACGAATCGCCGCCTGGTGGACGAGTTCGTGTCGCAATCGAGGGATAGCCAGTGTTAACTGGGCCAGTCGCGCGTCGCTATGCGCAGGCGGTATTTGAGATAGGCGACGAGGGCAAGACCCTGGACGCCTGGCTCACCGATGTGCGGCTGATCGCTGACTATTTCACGAACCGCCAGCTCATTTTCATTCTCGGCGAGCCGAACATTCGTTTCGAGCGCAAAGAGGCGATTGTGCGCGACCTGCTGGGCGACAAGATTCATCCCGAGGCGATGGGGCTGGCGCTCACGCTGGTCGAGCGCGGGCTGGTCTCGCTGGCTGGCCGCATCCGTACCGAGTTCGAGAAGCTCTACAACGACGCGCGTGGTCAGGCCGTGGCGCAGGTCACGTCGGCGCTGCCGCTGGACGACGCGGCGCGCGCTTCGATCACGCGCCAGCTCGAGCAGATGACCGGGAAGCGCATCGTCATGCAGGAGCAGGTGGATCGCGCCTTGCTGGGCGGGGTCACGGCGCGTGTCGGTGATACGCTGATCGATGGCAGCGTGCGGCGTCGCCTGGAGTTGCTGCGCCGCCAGATCGCGCAGGGTGGCGACACCGGCGATCCCCTGACCGGGTTCGACGACCTGAAGCCGCTGCTGGACTTGCCAGGGAGCGGCGGCGTGGCGCGGCCCCTGCCGGGCGGCCAGATTCCCGCGAGCGATGCGCCCGCCAACGGCGCTGGCTCTGGGCCGAGCGACAAGGGCGGGCCAGCGGGCGCGCTGTCACTCTCATCGCAGCAGGAGACCTCGGCGACGGTGGACGCTCGCACGAGCGAGCAGCCAGGTCGCCGTGGGCATAATGGAGCGCGTAGCGTCAAACGCGGTAAAGGGCGACGCCGCTAACATCGCCCGCTCGTCAGCTCTGGCGGCTCTCACGGTAGCACGATCACAGAGAATCTGACAGACAACAGGAGAAGAACATGGCTATCGCGGACGAGATTACTCGCGTCATACGCGATCGCATACAGAGTTTCGACGGCAAGTCCACCGAGGCCTCGATGGTCAGCGTGGGGACGGTCATCGAGGTCGCCGACGGCATCGCGCGGGTCTATGGTCTGTCGGGTGTGCGCTACCTGGAGCTGGTTGAGTTCCCTCGCACGGGACTGATGGGCCTGGCCTTCAACCTCGAAGAGGACTCGGTCTCCGTGCCGATTCTGGGCGACTTCACCGCCATTCACGAGGATGACGAGGTGCGCACGACCGGGCGCATCATCCAGGCGCCTGTGGGCGATGAGCTGATTGGCCGCGTGGTGAACGCGCTGGGCGAGCCGCTGGATGACGGCGGCCCCATCAACGCCAAGAAGTTTCGCCCGGTAGAGCGCGTGGCCCCCGGCGTCATCACGCGCCATCCGGTGGATACGCCGGTGCAGACCGGCCTGAAGGCGATCGACGCGCTGATCCCGATTGGCCGCGGCCAGCGGGAGCTGATCATCGGCGACCGCCAGACCGGCAAGACGGCGGTGGCGATTGACACGATCATCAATCAGAAAGGCAAAGACCTCATCTGCGTGTATGTGTCGATTGGCCAGAAGAACTTCCAGCTCGCGCGTATCCGCGAGACGCTGCGCCAGTATGGCGCGATGGAGCACACCATCATCGTGCATGCGGGCGCTGAGGACCCTGCTCCACTGAAATATCTGGCGCCGTACACGGGCTGCGCCATCGGCGAGGAGGTCATGGAGAGCGGGCACGACGCGCTGGTGATCTACGACGACCTTTCGAAGCACGCCGACGCCTATCGCAACATGTCGCTCATCATCCGGCGTCCTCCGGGCCGCGAGGCGTACCCTGGCGACGTGTTCTACCTGCATAGCCGCCTGCTGGAGCGCGCCGCCCGCCTGAACAAAGACTATGGTGGTGGCTCGCTGACGGCGCTGCCGATCATCGAGACGAAGGCCAATGACGTGTCAGCGTACATCCCGACCAACGTCATCTCCATCACCGACGGCCAGATCTTCCTGGAGACTGACCTCTTCAACGCGGGCATTCGCCCGGCGCTGAACGTGGGTATCTCGGTGAGCCGCGTGGGCGGCGCCGCGCAGACCCAGGGCATGAAGCAGGTGGCAGGCACGCTCAAGCTGGACCTGGCGCAGTTCCGCGACCTGGCCGCGTTCGCGCAGTTCGGCTCTGATCTGGATGCGGCGACCAAGCGCAAGATCGAACGCGGGCGCCGCCAGCAGGAGATCATGAAGCAGAAACAGTACGAGCCGATGCCCGTGGCGCACCAGATCATGATTATCTTCGCCGCCAGTAATGGCTATCTGGACGATGTGCCGGTCGAGAAGGTCGAGGAGTGGGAGAAGCAGTTCCACCTCTTCATGGACGCCAGCCACTCCGACCTGATCCAGTCGATCGTGGATACAACGGTGGTCAACCGCAAGAAGCTGCCGCAGGAGACGTTCGACCAGATCGCCGAAGCGGTGAAGGCATACAAGCAGACGGCGCCTCGCTAGCGCGCCATTCCGGCTCTGGCGCGTGCTAGCGCCAGGGCTGGAAGCAGGAGAAGAACATGGCGTCGACACAGGAAATCCGACGACGTATCCGCTCGGTGCGGAATGTCGCTCAGATTACGCGCGCCGTGCAGCTGGTGGCGAGCAGCAAGATGCGCCGGGCGCAAGAGCGCGTGGTTGGCTCGCGCCCCTACGCGGAGCAGCTCGCCAAGCTGCTCTCGCGGGTGGCGGCGCAGGCCGACGATCTGAGTAGCTTGCCACTGATGCAACAGCGCGAGGTCAAGCGCGTGCTGGTCGTCGTGATGACGCCAGATCGCGGGCTGGCGGGCGCGCTGAACAGCAACATCAATCGCCGCGCCGCGCAACTCGCGCAGGAGTTGCGTCGCGAGTACAACGACCCCCAGCTCCCGATCTCCTTCGTGGCGGTCGGTCGCAAGGGGCGCGACTTTCTGACCCGCACGCGCCAGAATCTGCTGGCGGAGTTCACCGGGCTGGGCGACCAGCCCAAGCAGGTGGACGTGCGAGCCATCGCGCGCACCATCACCGACGCCTACATCAACGGCGAGGTGGATCGCGCGCTGCTGGTCTATCCGAAGTATGTCTCGACCGTGACCCAGACGCCGACGGTGCTGCAACTGCTGCCCGCTGAGGCGCCTGAAGCGGAGGAGACGGAGGGCGCGGCGCCGCAGTACATCTTCGAGCCGAACGCCGAAGCGATCTTCGCCGAGCTGCTGCCGCGCTATGTAGAGACGCAAATCTTCCAGCCGCTGCTGGAGACAGTCGCGAGCTTCTACTCCGCGCAGATGCTGGCGATGAAAAACGCGACGGATAGCGCCAACGACTTGCTGTCTGATCTGACACTCACCTATAACAAGGTGCGTCAGTCGGCGATTACGACACAGATTCTGGAAGTTGTCTCTGGCGCGAACGCGCTGCAGTAGAGGCAGGAGTGAGCAATGGCTAGCGCCACGACGACACGCACAAAGGGTACCGTGCGGCAGGTGCTGGGAAATGTGGTCGATGTCGAGTTCCCAGCCGACAAGCTGCCCCCCATCTATAACGCCATCGAGACGCAGATCACGCTCGGCGACCAGTCCCACACGTTGACGTTGGAGGTCGAGCAACTGCTCGGCAACAACATCGTTCGCTGCGTGGGCATGGGGCCGACCGACGGCATGCAGCGCGGTCAGGATGCCTGGGACACGGGTGGCCAGATCACGGTTCCCGTCGGCACGGAGACGCTGGGACGCATTTTCAACGTGCTGGGCCAGCCAGTGGATAACAAACCTGCCCCGGCCAACGCGCCGCGCTGGCCGATCCACCGCCCGGCGCCGGGCATCGAAGACCAGGCCACCGCGACCGAGGTGCTGGCGACGGGCATCAAGGTCATCGATCTGATCGCCCCCTTCATGCGCGGCGGGAAGATCGGCACCTTCGGCGGCGCGGGCACGGGCAAGACCGTCATCATTCAGGAGCTGATCAACAATATTGCCAAGACGGCGTTGAAAGGCGACGCCAACGCGGATGGCGCTGGCGGTGGCCTCTCGGTCTTCGCTGGCGTGGGCGAGCGCACCCGCGAGGGCAACGACCTGCTGGAGGAGATGACCGCCGCTGGCGTGCTGGATAAGCTGGCGATGGTCTTCGGGCAGATGAATGAGCCGCCAGGCTCGCGCCTGCGTGTGGCGCTGACCGGCCTCACCATCGCGGAGTACTTCCGCGACCAGGAGGGCCGCGATGTGCTGCTCTTCATCGACAACATTTTCCGCTTCACGCAGGCGGGCGCGGAGGTGTCGGCGCTGCTGGGGCGCATGCCGTCGGCGGTAGGCTATCAGCCGAACCTGGCGGAGGAGATGGGCCAGCTCCAGGAACGTATCACCTCGACGAAGAAGGGGTCGGTCACGTCGATGCAGGCGGTGTATGTGCCGGCTGACGACTACACCGATCCAGCGCCGTCGGCGACCTTCGCGCACCTCGACTCGACCATCGTACTGGAGCGTGGTCTGGCGTCGCGCGGCCTGTTCCCCGCCGTGGATCCGCTCCAATCCACCAGCCGCATTCTCGATCCGAACATCGTCGGCCAGGAGCACTACGACGTCGCGCAGGAGGTCAAGCGGGTCTTGCAGCGCTATAAGGAGCTGCAGGACATCATCGCCATTCTCGGCGTGGACGAACTGAGCGACGACGACAAGCTGACGGTGACGCGCGCCCGTAAGATCGAGCAGTTCTTCTCGCAGCCGTTCAACGTCGGCGAGGCGTTCACCGGGCGCGCCGGGCGCACGGTTTCGCTGAAGGACACGGTGCGCGGCTTCAAGGAGATCCTCGAGGGCAAGCACGACAACATCTCTGAGGTGTTGTTCTACATGGCTGGCCCGATCGAAGACGTGGTAGCTGCCGCCGAGAAAGAAGCGGCGGCGGAGAACAACCGCTAGCGCGCTGCGAGTGCGGAACGCTCGTACACGGCGCCTGCGGTGAGTCCGTGGGCGCCGCGTGAGCGGGTTGGAAAGGGAGACGGAGCATGTCGCAGCGAGCGCTGCTACACGTCACCATCATCACGGCGCAGAGCAGCGTCTTCGATGGTGAGGCTGATGCGGTCAACGCGCCGGGCAGCGAGGGGCGCATGACGATTCTGCCGCGTCACGCGCCGCTACTGACGACGCTCGATCTCGGCGAGTTGCGTATCCGTGAGCGGGGCGATGAGGTGAGCATATTCGTCGCAGGCGGCTTCCTGGAAGTCAACGACAACGTCGTCACGGTGCTGGCGGATGAGGCTGAGCGCGCCGAGAATATCGACGAGGCGGCGGCTGAAGAGGCGCGCAAGCGGGCGCAGGCGCGTGTGGAGCGGGCAAAGGGCGATCAGGGCGCGGAGGCGTCGGCCATCGCTGAGCTGGATCGCGCCGTCGGTCGGCTGCGTGTCGCCGAGCTGCACCGCCAGCGTGGTGGGCGTCGCCGTCCACCACAGTCCGAGGAAGATCAGCTATTCCATTAGGCTCTGGGAACAACGGGCGGGTAAACCGCAGCTAGGGGCCGATGGCCACAAAATCCGCCTGCGCGGGCTAGAATCTGCGCGGGCTAGAATCTGGCAGTCCGCGTAGGCGGCAGGCGTAGCCGAGCTTCGCGGCGGCCCGCAGACCGCCTCCCAGGCGCGGTTTCAACCGCCAGCCGACAGCGCCGACCATACAACAGCCCCTTGCCAGCCGAGCGCTGGCGAGGGGCTGTTTCTTGCAGTGCGGTAGTCAGGCGCCCTTGAACTGGAGGCCCTTGATGCGGGCGAGTAGGCGCAGGCGGGCGTGCAGCAGCCGTGAATCGAAGGGCTTGACGACATAGTCATCCGCTCCGGCGCTGTAGCCTGCCACGCGATCCTGCACGGAGGCGCGACCGGAGAGCAGCATCAGCGGGAGGCGCTCAGTTTGCGGGCCACGGCGGATATCGACGCAAAGGGAGATGCCGTCGCCTTCCTCCAGATCGACCTCGGTGACGACCAGATCGGGCCGCTCGGAGGAGATCAGCGCGAGCGCTTCATGCTGGCCACCTGCGAAGGTGAGCGCACAGTGATTCGCCAGCGCCTGCGCGACGCTTTCACGCGCACTGAGACTGCTTTCGACGACGAGCACGCGCATGCGCGGCTCAACGCCCGGTCCCCACGAGATGTGATTCAGCGCCACGCCCGTATCTCCCCTGGTTGGTTACACACATCGCGCATCGTGTATGATACGACGAGTAACCTGGCGACCAGCATCGGCGCCTACCCATTTGGCGAGCCGTCAGACGGCGGGCGCTCGCTGACTGCGTCGTCGCTGGAGTCGTCATGGTTGGCCAACTCGATCATGCGCTGCTCGCGCTGCTCCTGCGTGATACGCATGACACGCCGAAGCGCGGCGGCGAGCACGCTGGGTTTGGTCGTCTTGGGCAGATATTCATCGACGCCGGAGAGCAGCCCGGTCAGTTGTTGGTCGGGTTGATTGAGGGCGCTGAGAATGATCAATGGCGTGTTGGCAGTCGAGCTGTCGCCGCGGATAGCGCGCACGACCTGGTAGCCATCCAACTTTGGCATCTTGACATCCACAATGACGCAGTCTGGTCGCTCCTTGTAGAACTTTTCGAGACCATCCACACCATCGCGGGCGGTGATGATCTCGCTGTAGCCCATGCGCCGGAGCGCGTGTGAGATGTATTCGACAATCATGTTGGTGTCGTCTATGACAAGGATCTTTTCGTGATATGTCGGCTGCGGCTGCGTGGCGGGACCAGTCGTGTCGTCCATACGTGTTTCTTCTCCGACCGTTGCGGCGCGGGTGTCGCCCAGAGGCGTCCCTACGACCGCTGGGCCTGCACATCAAGCGTGCAGGCCCCTCAGCGTCTCAAAGTGTAGCACTCCGATGGTAAGCGGTTGTGCTGCGCACATCCAAAGTACTAACGTTGAGCAGGCCCATTTGTCCCTGGCTGCGACGGCGCTGCCAGCGCGTCGCCGTTTGCGGCATAATACGCAGGAGGGCCGAACGTCGCCGGGCCAACGGAAGCGCCGACGAGATGGCCAGGGAGGACGACCATGAGCGATGCATCCATGCGGCACGGAAGCGGCCGAACAGGCGACCGCTATTCGCGGCAGACGCTTTTTGCGGGGATCGCCGCTGAGGGGCAGCAGCGGCTCGGCAAGGCGGCGGTGACGATCATCGGCTGCGGTGCGATGGGTAGCGCGCTGGCGAACAATCTGGCGCGCGCGGGCGTCGGGCGACTGCGGCTGGTTGATCGCGATTTCGTCGAGGCCAACAATCTCCAGCGCCAGACGCTCTATGATGAGGGCGACGCCGCCGATGCCACTCCCAAGGCAGTCGCGGCAGCGCGGCGGCTGCGCGCGGTCAACAGCGGCGTGGAGGTCGAGCCAGTGGTGAGCGATTTCACTGCCGACAACGCGCTGGAGCTGCTCGATGGGGTCGATCTGGCGCTGGATGGCACGGACAACTTCGAGGCGCGCTACCTGCTCAATGACGCCTGCGTCAAGCTGGGCATCCCCTGGATCTATAGTGGCGTGATTGCGGCGTATGGCGTGAGCATGACAGTGCGGCCCGGCGAGACGGCTTGCCTGCGCTGCGCCTTCCCCGAGCGCCCGCTGCCGGGTACGACGCCGACATGCGATACGGCGGGCATCCTCAATGGTATCGTCGCGGCGATCGGCGGCGTCAGCTCGACCGAGGCGCTAAAGCTGCTGGTTGGCTCGGATAAGCTGGCCAAAGGACTGTTCTGGATGGATCTGTGGGAGAATCTGGCCGAGCGCATCGAACTGCCGCGCCAGCCGGACTGCCCGGCTTGCGGCCTGCATGACTATGAGTATCTCGACACCGCGCTCAGCGAGGATAGCGCCACGCTCTGCGGCCGCAACGCCGTCCAGGTGCGCCCGTCGCAGCGGGGCGGTTCGCTCGATCTGGCGGAGCTAGCGCGCAGGCTGGCGCCGCTCGGCGATGTGGCTACCAACGCGTATTTGCTGCGGGCGCATCTGGACGGCTTCGAGATCACGGTGTTTCCCGACGCGCGCGCCATCATCAAAGGGACGGATGAGCCGAGCGTGGCGCGCACCGTGTATGCACGCTACATCGGCGCATAGGCGCGACCACTTTCGGAGCGACAGCGAGCGTGAGGGGTGCGATGCGGCGGTGTAAAGCTGACGAACTCGTCATGTCCACTGCCGCCTCCTTGCGCTTTCCTCTGGGCGTGTTGCACAATTGCAAGCGTGAAGCCGGGCGCCGGGCTGGCGTGGCAGGGAAACACACAAGCCGCGCATTGCCCCGTGCCGTCGGCATGTTGGCTTAGCGCAAGGACTGGCCGTGGGCAGACGCTCGCGGCAGATGTCGCAGAGAGGTGGAAACATGGCAGGGTTCGACCCGAACAACATCCTCCAGAACGCGGAGCAGCAAGCCAAAGACAAGGCAGACAGCGCGATTGACGAGCTAGCCTCCAAGGTTCCCGGCGGGGATAAACTTGCCCAGCAGGCCAAGGACACTGTGAATTCGGGCATCGACCAGGCAGGGCAGGCTGGCATGCAGCAGGCCCAGCAGCAGCTCGGCAATGTACCCGGCGGCCAGCAGCTCGAGGGTATGCTTGGCAATCAGGGCGGCCAAAGCCCAGATCCGAATGCGGGCGGCCAGAGCAGCGATCCAAACACCGGCAACCAGGGCTCCTAGGCTGCCAGGAGCGCGCAGACGCATTGATGCGTTCAGGGCGTGCTTTCCGGTGGAACCACGCGGCGTGGCAGAGGGAAGCTCCTCCGCCACGCCGCGTTGGTCATCTCCCACGCTTATGAGGAGCCGCATCCAGAGGAGATGTCGCAGATGGACAAGACCTCGATTGCGACCGCGATGCAACAGGCGGGACTCCAGCGACTCGGTTCGTCGCTCGACCAACTCATCCTCAACTCGATCCGCTTGACGACAAACCCTTCCTACGAAACCGCCATCCAGCCGGGGCAATCCAAGCTCGGTGGGCTGCCCGATCTGCCAGCGGGCACGGCCTGGCCCGACATGAAGGGCGCGCCGATGGAGTTCATCGCCCAGATTCAGCTCGCCGACGCGCACCCGCTCGACTCCGCTGGCGCGCTGCCCGCGCAAGGCCTGCTCTCCTTCTTCTACGACAGCGCGCAGCAGACGTTCGGCGCTGATCCCAATGATCGTGCGGGGCTGAAGGTGCTCTACTTCGAGCAGCCAGCGAGCGCGCTGAAGCGGACGGACGCGCCCGCGAGCTTGCCAGCGCAGGGGCGCGCGCGTGTCTGCTCCATCGGCATGAGCGATGAGGTCACGCTACCGTTGCAGCCGAATCTGGAAATCGCCTCGCTGCAGTGGTCCGAGGACGACCAGCAACACTATGATGGCGCCTTGCAGCAACTCACCAGCGACGTCAAACATCCCATCCATCGGCTGCTGGGGCATCCCGATACGATCCAGGATGACATGCGTATGGAGTGCCAGCTTGCGGCGAATGGTGTGGCAGACCCCAGTGCGGCTCCCGAGCGTGTCAAGCAGTTGACGGCGGGCGCGAACGATTGGATAGTGTTGCTGCAAGTGGACTCCGACCCCAGCATTGGCATGCAGTGGGGCAACGCGGGGATGTTGTATTTCTGGATCCGCCGCCAGGACCTGGCGCAGAAGCGTTTTGACCACGCCTGGGTGGTCTTGCAGTCGGAGTGAGCGAGGAATGATCGCGCACGGGCGAGCGGGTCAGTGCGCAATGGTTGAGAAGGGCGTGCAGTATGTTGAGCGGCAGATCCGGGCGCCAGTGGATCGGCGTGGTGTGCGTGGCGCTTGCGCTGACAGTGGGGTTGAGCGCGTGCGCCAGCGTGGCGACGGATACCGGCGCAGGCGCTGGCGGCAGCGGCTCGCATCAGTTTGGCGTGCAAACCCAGACGTCTGGCTGCCAGGCGCACAATGGTCTGCCCGATGGCGCCTGCACGCCAGGGGCCATCATCGCCAGCGCGACGACCAATCAAATCTGCCAGTCGGGCTACGCCAGCTCTGTGCGCAATGTACCGACGAGCGAAAAAGATCAGGTCTACGCCGAATATGGCATCACCAGCCACTACGCCGGTCAATATGAGGTCGATCACCTCGTCAGCCTGGAGCTGGGCGGCTCGAACGACATCGCCAACCTCTGGCCCGAGCTGGCCAGCCCAACGCCGGGCTTCCATCAGAAAGATAAAGTCGAGAATTACATGCACGATCAGGTGTGCAGCGGCGCCGTGCCGCTGGCCACCGCTCAGCAGGAGATCGCGACGAACTGGCTGGCCCTCTATCAGCAGATGGGCGGCTAAGCCCCCGCCTGTCGCCAGCGTCGATCCACGCGCGGAGTCATCCCATTTCGAGGAGGTGGCTCCGCGCTCTTTTGCGCCATTTGCTCGCGTCTCTCGTACATGATATATCGAATTCTCACTATGCCCTTGACAGAATCGAATAGAATAAGATATATCTAGATATAGCGAAGCGTGGCGCGTGATACAGTTTCGCATAACAGGAGTAGCGAGATGGACGATTGGATGGAGCAAGAGCCGATGGGGGCGCGCGGCTCGTGGTACGGGCCGTGGCAGGCGCCGTGGCAGGGCCGGTGGCAATCTCGTTGGCACGGACCATGGCAAGGCCCCTTTGGGGGACGCGGTCCGATGTGGGGGCGCGGACATGGGTTTGGCCCAGGCCGTGGCCCGAGAGGATGGTATCCAGAGATGGGACGACGATTTCCGTTTGGCGGTGGGCCTGGACCTCGCATGTTTGAGCGCGGTTACTTGAAGTACGCCCTGCTCGATCTGTTGCAGGATCAGCCCAAGCACGGATATGAGATGATGAAGGACCTCGAAGAGCGCACTGGCGGCTTCTACGCGCCGAGCGCGGGAGCGGTCTATCCGACGCTCCAGATGCTCGAAGATCGCGGCTGGACCACCAGCGAGAACATCGAGGGCAAGAAGGTGTATACGATCACCGACGCGGGGCGCGCCGCCCTGGCTGAGGCGAATGAGCGACGCGGGTCGCGCCGTGGCGGGCCTGGCTTTGGGCCGGAGTTTGGCCCAGAGTTCGGTCCAGGGTTTGGGCCTCGCGGGCATGGCCCACACCATGAGCATCATGAGCATGGCCCACACGGGCCGCACCATCACGAGCGGCCAGATGGCCCTCCGCCGCCTCCGCCGCCTGGTGGGCCGTGGGGCTGGGGCGGACGCGGTCGTGGTGGGCCAGGCTTCGGGCCAGGCTTTGGCCCTGGCTTCGACTGGCGCGCGCAGCCTGAGGCGCATGAGCTGGCGCGACAGGCGCGCGAGCTTGGTCGCATGTTTCTGCTGGCTGGTCGCGAGTCGATCAACCGGCCCGAGCGCATCGCTCGCCTGCGCGACATCGTGGAACGCACTCGCGCCGAACTGGAAGCGTTTGTCGAGGAGGCGCGCGGCGCCGACGCGGGCAGCGGCTCGGCGGGCGACGCCGACAGCGGCGCGCAGGAGCAGACGGGGCCAGAGGGGCCAGTCGAGCAGCTCTAGACGCGACAGACGAACGCTGTTATGGATGAGCGACCTGCGCCAGGATTTGATGCCTGGCGCAGGTTCGCGCTATCCTTGAGAACACAGACTCATCCGGTCGGATGATCGGTATGCCACAGCGCGCAGACTGCGTGGCGCAGGAGACAATCGCATGATGCATGGCATGGGGGGCGGGGCCGGGGCCGGGCGCTATCGTCGGCTGATGAAATCGTCGAGCTTCGATGAGCAGCCAGCGCGCAAAGCCGATGCGCGTACAGTGCGCCGCGTCGCGGCGTCGTTTAAGCCCTATACGCGCGAGGTTGGCGTCGTGCTAGGCGCCATCGCGCTGGTGAGTGTGTTGGGGTTGATCAACCCCTACATGCTCAAATTCTCGATCTCGATTGGTTTCGGCCAGGAGAACTTCGGAGCACTGGCGTTCTTCGTCGCTGTGATGATCGTCACACCGCTCGTGAGCAGCCTGATCGGCGTCGGGCAGACCTATCTGAATACACGCGTGGGCCAGCACGTCATGCGCGATCTGCGCAACCAGCTCTACTCACACCTCCAGAACATGCCACTCAGGTTCTTCACCGACACGCGCACCGGCGAGATTCAGTCGCGCATCTCGAATGACATTGGCGGCGTGCAGAGCGTGCTGACCGATACGGCGACCTCAACCGTCTCGAATGTGACGACCGTGCTGGCGACGGTGGTTGGCTTGCTGGCGCTCAACTGGCAGTTAACACTGCTCTCGCTGGCGCTCGTCCCGCTCTTCATCTTCCTCACCTTTCGTGTAGGCAATGTGCGACGCGAAATCTCGAAGAATACGCAGAAGTCGCTGGCCGAGATGACGGCGGTGGTTGAAGAGACGCTATCGGTCAGCGGCGTGCTGCTGGCGAAGGTCTTTGGGCGGCAGCGCCACGAGATTTCGCGCTTCAAGGGCGAGAACGACCGCTATGTGGCCCTCCAGATCAGGCAGCAGATGGTGGGCCGCTGGTTCATGATGTTCATTTCCACGTTCTTCTCGATTCTGCCTGCGTTGGTCTATCTGTTGATGGGCTATATGTTGTTTGGGCAGGGGCAGCACCCATCGCAGCAACAGATCACCGAGGCGGTGGCGACGCTGGTGGCCTTCACGACGCTGCAAACGCGCCTCTACTTCCCGATAGGTCAATTGCTGAGCGTGCAGATCGAGATTCAGGGCGCGCTGGCGCTCTTCGACCGCATCTATGAATATCTGGACATGAAGAACGATCTGGTGGAGAAGCCTGACGCCATCAGCCTCGATCCGCATACATCGCGCGGCGAGGTGGAGATGGACGACGTGACGTTCCGCTATCGCGAGGATCTGGAGCGTCCGACGCTCGATCAGGTGTCGTTCACGATGCAGCCCGGCACGCTGACGGCGCTGGTGGGGCCGAGCGGCGCGGGCAAGACGACCATCACCTATCTGCTGCCACGACTCTACGATGTGGACAGCGGCGCGGTGCGTATCGACGGCCACGATGTGCGCGATCTGACGCTGGAGTCGCTGGGCGCGATGATCGGCGTGGTGACGCAGGAAACGTATCTCTTCCACTCCACCATCCGCGAGAACCTGCTCTATGGTCGCCCGGACGCGACTGAGGAGGAGTTGATCGCCGCCGCCAAAGCCGCAGCCATCCACGACCGCATCATGGAGCTGTCGGAGGGCTACGACACGGTGGTGGGCGAGCGCGGGTACAAGCTCTCTGGCGGCGAGAAGCAGCGCATCGCCATCGCGCGGGTGATCCTGAAGGATCCGCGTGTGCTGATTCTGGATGAGGCCACCAGCGCGCTCGACACGCACTCTGAGCGGCTGATCCAGGCGGCGCTGGAGCGGTTGATGCAGGGGCGCACGACCATCGCCATCGCGCATCGCCTCTCGACCATTCTGGCGGCTGACCAGATTCTGGTGATCGATCATGGGCAGATCGTGGAGCGCGGGACACATGTGGAGCTGCTGGAGCAGGGCGGCCTCTATGCGCGGCTCTACAACGAGCAGTTCGCCAGCGCCGCCGAGGTGGCCGAGCTGAGCGCGATAGATGAGCTGGCCGCTGTGAACGAGTAGAGACGGGGTTGGATGCGGGCCTCGCTAGAACACCATCGGGGCAGTCCAGCTATAGACGCGGGACTGCCCTTCTATGTGTTCGGAATGCGGGTCGTCCTCATCGTCGGCGAGTGAGAGACGCATGACGAGATCGTCGTCTTCGGTGGGCAGGCCGATGCT
>DATBTW010000359.1:0-5639 GCA_036559055.1 Ktedonobacterales bacterium | reverse complement strand
TAGAAGAGGCCCGCCGCGCCGATGGTGGCCGGAAACTGCGCCAGCGCCACCGAGCCAAGCCCCACGCCCACCATCACCAGATTGGCCCCGATGGATTCGCGCGTATCGTAGCTTTCCAGCGCGTTCAGGCCGAGTGTGGCCCGCAGGCGATAGGCGTTCGCATAGAGCAGCGCAAAGACCACGAACACGGCGGCGAACCCCAGCCCGTAGATCGTGTAGAGCGTGCGCTCATGCTCGAAGCCCAGCGAAATATCGCTGAAACTGAGCGTGAACAGGAACTTGAGCGGGAACGCGAAGAACAGCACGACGAACAGCAAGAGGCCCGTGAGCAGAATCGTGACCTGATCTTCCAGCCCAAAACGGCGGCTGAATTGGTAGTGCTGATGCCAGATGAAGAAGAACAGCACGAAGCAGAAGCCGAACGGCAGGAAGCCATCAACATTCTTGATGAGGTCGCTGTAGCTCGTTGGCACGCTGACCGAGACGACCAGCAGTGTCAGTGTCACGGCGAAGACCGCGTCGCAGAACCCTTCGAGCCGGGTGATCTCCTTCCCGCGGTTGCGAAACCGCGTCGGATCCTCCTTGCCATCGGCGCCTGACACACCTGCGCTCACCAGCGCTCCCCCTTCCCATTTCGCCCACGACACGCGGCGTCATTCCTGCGCGCCGAGGCGATTGTAGCAGATAGAACGTGAGAGCGGCAATCGTGGGGCAGCAGAACGGATGGGCTGGGATGCCACATTAGAGCGGCAGGCGCCCGCGATAGGCGGCGTCGAGCAGATCGACGATGTGCAGCACGGGGAGATCAGCGCCCATCTGGCCAAGCTGCGAGCGCAGTTGCAGGGCGCAGCCAGGGTTGGCGGTGACGACCGCCTGCGCGCGGGTGGCGACGATATGCCCGGCCTTGCGCCTGCCCAGCGCGCCCGCCATCTGTGGCCGCGTGATGTTGTAGACGCCAGCGCTGCCACAGCACAGCGACGATTCCTCCATCTCCACCAGCTTCAGGCCGGGGATGGCGGCCAGTAGCGCGCGTGGCTGCGCGGTGATGCGCTGGGCATGCGCCAGGTGGCATGGCTCCTGATACGTCACCGTCAGTGGCAGCGGCTCGAAATGGGTGTTCAGCTCGCCGTGCGCCAGCAGATCGCCCAGCAGCTCGGTGATGTCGCGCACGCGCGCCGCGAACGCTCTGGCCCGCCCGCTCCACGCCGGATACTGCGCGAACAGCTCGCCATACTCCTTCAGCGTCGAGCCACAGCCAGCGGCGTTGTTGACGATGTATGCTGCGCCGCTGGCCTCAAACGCCGCGATGTTGCGCGCGGCCAGCGCACGGGCGCGATCCATCTCGCCCGCGTGGATGTCCAGCGCGCCGCAGCATTCCTGCGCGGCGGGCGCGACCACGGTGAAGCCGTTGGCGTTGAGGACGCGAATGGTAGCGCGGTCAGTTCCGGCAAAAACGGAGCCCATCACGCAGCCCGCGAAGAACGCCACCCGCCCGCGCTGCGGCCCGCCCGATGGCGCGGCGTAGACCTCATCGCCGGGCGCAAAGAATTGATCGGGCAGGTCGGGGGCCAGCGCCTCGGTCGCGCGCAGTCCCAGCGCATCCAGCGCGCCGCTGGCCCGCGCCAGCCTCCGCGCGCCCGACCGCTGATACCAGCGCAGCGCCTGCCCCGCCATGCGGAAGCGCCGATGGTCGGCGAACAGCCCGCCGAAGATGGCCGAGCGCAGCGCGCGCTGGCGCAGCGGCCTGGGCTGGGCGCGCTCGATCTGTGTGCGCGCCGTCTCGACGAGCTGACCATAGCGCACGCCAGAGGGGCAGACGGCCTCGCAGGCGCGGCAATCCAGACATTGATACATCTGCTCGACGAAGCTGGGGTCCGTTACGCTCAGCTCGCCATCGGCCACCGCCTGAATCAGGCGGATGCGCCCGCGCGGCGACGACGCCTCGCTGTACGTTTCGAGGTAGGTGGGGCAGGTGGGCAGGCAATAGCCGCAGCGCACGCACTTCCGCAGGATGTCGTCGCTGGGCTGGTCGGGGCCGGTGAAGCCGGAGGCGCCGCGCTTGCCCGCGCCCAGCACATGCTGTGTCAGGTCGATGGGCTGGCGCTGAGGAGTGGATGGCGCCGCCTCCTGCGCTCCGGGTATGATCGCTGTCTGCGCCGTCTGCGCTGGCCGTCCTGGGCCGCCTGCCGGGGTCTCCGCACTCACCGTCGCCTCGCCTTCTGTGATGCCCACGCCTCCGCTGCGCCACACCTGATTATAAGACGCCAGAGCGCATGCGCGCGCCACGGCGTGGCAGGTTGAGAGCGCACGCCAGCACATACGATGCGCGCCCAGACGTGGTAGGATGCGCATAAATGCTGCATTTGAGCGGGAGGGCGGGGCCAGATGAGCGCGCGTGAACATCCCTATGTGGAACTGCGCACAGGCGTGCGCTATGTGCGCGGCTCGCGCGTGCCACTAGAGTCACTGGTCTGGCTCTGGCGCGATGGACAGAGCGCCGAGACAATTCACGAAGCCTATCCCACGCTGAGTCTCGCCGAGGTCTACGGCGCCCTCGCCTACTACCTCGACCATCAGGCTGAGGTCGATCACGAGCTGACGGCGGGTCTGGAGCAGTTCGCGGCCCAGCGCGCCGCCGCCGAGGCCGCCGATCCCGCGCGCTATACTACGCTGCGCCAGCGCTTTGCGGCGGCTCGCAACCAGCAATCCGCGTCGTAGCACGCATGAGCGAGCGGGTGCGTTTTCAGGCTGATGCAAACCTCAATGTCCTGATCATCAAGGGCCTCCTTCGCCGTCAACCGATGATCGACATCCAGTCAGCCGAGACAGCGGGGCTTGCTGGTATTCCTGATCAAGAGGTGTTGGTTCGTGCGGCTGAAGCGGGGCGTGTGCTCGTGAGCCACGACTATCGCACAATGCCCGTCCACTTCGCCGATTTTCTGGCCAGCGGCCAGCATAGCCCAGGCGTCTTGCTGCTCCACCAACAACTCCCAATCGCTCAAGCTATCGAAGCACTGCTGCTGGTGTGGGACGCCAGCGCGCCCGAGGAGTGGCGCTATTGGCTCACCTACCTTCCCCTTTGACAGTGTCCAATCGCGGGATCGACGGGCACGTCCTGATACGCAGCCAGTGAATGTCGATTCTGCCGCTCACCCCATCCTACGTCGGGTCGGCGCCGTAGCCGTGCAGCAGCAGTCCCTGCGCCACGCCCGCAGCCGCGCCCCAGTGCGCTGTTGCTGCCCGCACCGCCGCCTCATCGGGCAGCGTCTCGCCACGCGCGCCGCCATAGCCGAGGTAGGCGCGCGCCACCACCTTGCGCACCGCCAGATCGCCCGCCACCACGCAGGGCCGCCCCAACGTGCGCGCCAGAATCCACTCCGCCGACCAGCGGCCAATGCCGCGCAGCGCCACCAGCCGCGCGATGACGGCCTCATCGGGCAGCGCAGCCAGCGCCTCGGCGTCCAGCGCGCCACTGGCGATCTCCTGCGCCGCGCCGATCAGGTATTCCGCCTTGCGCGTGGTGAATTGCAGCGCTCGCAGCTCGGCCACGCTCACGTCCGCCATGCGCTCGGCGCTCAGGCTGTAGACCTCGCGCGCGCCGATGACGTGCCGCTCGCCAAACGTCTCCGCCAGACGGCGGCGCGTCGTCGTCGCCCAGCGCAAATTGACCTGCTGCGCGCTGATGCAGCGCACCAGGGCCGCATACAGGCCGAACTGGCGCGCAGGTCGCAGCCCCGGATAGCGCGCATCCAGCGCCGCTACCAGCGCATCGGCGCGCAGCAGGGCGATGAAGGCTTCCGCTGGCGCCTGCACGAAGGTCGCCAGCAGCGCCGCCTCCACCGGCGGGCGATCTTCCGCGCGGGCGACCTTCACCAGCAGCGCGGGCGCCGCCACCGTCCCGCGCGCCTGGGCGGCGTAGGGGATGATGCGCTGGCCCACGCGCAGCGTTCGCATCAGCCAGGCGCCGTCCCAGCGATCCAGCAGATCATCGCCCGCGCGGCGAAACTGCTCCAGCGAGGCGGCGATGTCGAGCGGCCCCGGCAGCACGAGCGTGAATTGATGTACCATGCTGGCCGCGCCTGGCATGGCCGCAGCCAGCGCCACGGGCTGATTGACTTCATCTGCGGTCATTGGGTCTCCTCCTACGCCAACTCCACGCCGAGACGCTCGCGCAGCGCCTGCCAGCCTGCCTCAGTGACGATCACGGCGCGGGTGGCGGGCTGGCGGGCTACCCAGCCGCGCTCCTGCGCCGCGCGGGCCAGCGCCGCTCCCAGCGCGCCGCCCAGATGCGGCCGCCGCTCCGTCCAATCCACACAGGCATAGGCGAAGCGGCGCTTCTCGCGCTGCGCCTCGTCCACCACGACTCCCAGCGCGGCGAAGAGCGCCGCACCCGCTGGCCCCAGCTCCACCGCAGCCGATGGCCCCGCTCTCCCAGCGCCGCCAGTGCGGGCAGGCGTCGCCGCAGCCAGCCGGATGGCGTCGCGCTCCGCCAGCACATCGAAGAGCGCCACGCCGACCTGCCCGGCCAGATGATCGTAGCAGAGCCGCGCGCGCGCCAGGGGCGGCGTCGGGCGCAGCGCCGGGCGCGCCGCCTGCGGAGCCTGCGCCACCACCGCCAGCGCCTCGATCAGCGCCGCCACAGCGGGATCGCGAACCTCGTAGCGCATCTGTCGCCCCTCGCGGGTGGCGCGCACGAGGCCGCGCTCGCGCAGCAGCGCCAGATGATTCGAGATGTTCGGCTGGGTGGCGCCCATCAGCGCCGTCAGCTCCGAGACCGTGGCTGGCCCGCCCAGCAACTCGCGCAGGATGTCGAGCCGCAGCGGGTCGGCGAGCGCCTGCGTCAGCGCGATCAGCCGCTGATTCCCTTCCATGTCGCCACTCCTCTGGATCACTACATACATCATTGTTTGCTGATATGTTAGTCGCGGACATGGCAAATGTCAAGCGCGGAGAGTCCGGGGCGCAAGAGGCGCCATGGTACAATGGCGGGGATCAACGGCAGCCCACAGCCAATCACTGGCGATATACAGAGAGACAGGCGCATGAGCACATCGGATGCGGCGGACGATCAGCGACAACCAGCGCCACAGACGCCGGACACGCCTCAGGCGGCGCGGCTCGCGGATCTCGCGGAGCTGGAGCGCGCCTTCCCGCAGGGCGTGCGCGGCAAACGCATCCATGCGGTCGGCGCGGGCGGGCATGGCATCTCCGCCGGGCTGCTGGTGGCGCACGCGGCGGGCGCGCTGGTGACGGGCTGCGACCGCACGCCCACCTCGCTGGGCCAGATGCTGGAGGAAGCGGGCATCCCCATCGCCATCGGCCACGATGACGCGCATGTCGTTGGCGCCGATCTCGTCGTCACCAATCCTGCCGTCACCTTCCTCTTCCCCGACCATCCCGAGCTGCTGGCGGCGCAAAAGCTGGGCATCCCCGTCGCGCAGTGGCAGCCGCTGCTGGGCCTGCTGATGCGCGGCCACATCGGTGTCTCGGTGGCGGGCGTGCATGGCAAAGGCTCGACCAGCGCGCTGCTCGGCGCCATGCTGATCGCCGCCGACCTCGATCCCACCGTGGAGGTTGGCGACATCGTGCTGGCATGGGACTCCAATGTGCGTCCGGGCAAGGGCCGCTATTTCGTCAAT
>DATBTW010000358.1:0-7184 GCA_036559055.1 Ktedonobacterales bacterium | reverse complement strand
CCAGCGCCGCTACCTTGCGCTCCAGAACCGCCGCCACATCCATGCAGAGCAGCCCGCTCGTCTCGCTGGCCGTGTCTCGCGTGGCGTGCGCCGCGTCGCTCTGGCCCGCGCTCTCGCCGCGACCATCGAAGGCGGTGGGCGCCTGGTTCGCCAGTGTCAGGCAGGTGACGGTATCGGCGGCGACGACCGAGGCGGCATGTGCGCGCTGCCCTGCCAGCGCCTCCGCGCCAAAGAACTGGCCCGGGCCGAGCGTCTGGAGTGTGCGCTGAGAACCGTCGGCCTCCTCGGCGACGACCCGCGCATGGCCAGAGATGATCAGATAGAGGCTGGCGGCGCCCTCACCCTGCTCCACAATCGCGAAGTCGGCAGGGAACCACTGCGCCTGCACGGCGTCGTCGGCGTGGCCCATCAGTACGGCCTCATCGGCCACCAGCGCCAACGCGCGGACGAACGCCGCCGACCCGCGAAACGCCTCGCCGCGCTCCGTCAGCCAGCGCGCCAGGCTCTGGCAGAGCAGCCCATGCTGGCGCGGGAAGGCGCTGTAATACAGCTGCGGCGCCCAGCCATCCTCTCGCGCGACGAGCTGGCAGGCCAGCGTCGTGGCGACACTGATGGCCATGTGGTCGGGATGCCCCGAGCCGCCATCGAGCCCAAATGTCACCACGATGTCGGGCTGATAGTTGCGGATGTAGCTGGCCACATCGGCGGCCAGCCGCCCCGGCTCGACCTCAGCCAGCGCGCCATCGCGATAGTCCAGGCTCTCCACCTGCTCCACGCCCAACGCCGCGCAGCCCGCGCGCAACTCCTGCTCGCGCACGCCGCCCAGCGTCTGGCGTGTGGCGGCGTGGGCGTCCTGAATCTGGCCCGCCTCGCCGCGTGTCGCCGAGACGATCAGCGCCTCGTTTCCGGCCTCCGTCCACTGCGCCAGGGTTCCACCCACGCAAAAGACCTCGTCATCAGGATGCGCGAAGACGCCGAGCAGGCGTCGTGGTCGCTGCGTCATCATGCGGTACGGATTCATGGCGCTCAATCCTTTCATCAGCCCGTCGCGGGGGCCTACGCATAGGACTTCAGGCTGATAATTCATTCTTTGTCAGCCCCGCCAGGACGGAGATTTTCGCGCCCCCGAGGAGCCGTGATAGCGCCGAGAGACTGCGCTCGCCAACTGTGTGCGCTCGGTGACTTGCCTGCGCTTTACTGCTTAGTTGTGGACCACCTGTGGCGACCGCGACGAGGCGCCGCCACGATCCGCAGAAGGGGGCTTCCTATGCAGACCCGAATCGTACGCAGCGGCCTTTTCATGGCGCTCACGCTCTTGCTGGCGGCAGGCGCGTGGACGCCCACAGCGCAGGCGAAGACAGCCACGGTCTTCACCAATCCACAGATTGTGCAGAAGGTCACGCTGCCCCAGACCAGCATCGACGGCCCGGCCCTCTGGACCAGCGCGACTGGCGACATTCGCGCTGAGATCGCCTACACCGGCACGGATCCGGCGCACCGGCTGAATGTCATGACCAGCGCAGATGGCATCCACTATGGCGACAAGCGCATCCTGAGCGAGACATCCATCGCGCGCCCCGCCCTCATTCGTCTGGGCAGCGGCAGCGGAGACAGCATCGCCCTGGCGTGGACGGGAACTGATCGCGCACACCGTCTCAATGTGCTGGTGGGGAATCCAGGCGCTGGCTACACCAAACTGACCCTGAATCAGATGAGCTTCACGGCTCCGGCGCTGGCCATGAAGGGCGGCTATCTCTATCTGGCGTGGACGGGAACCGACGCCAACCACTCGCTCAACGTCGCACGCATCGTGTGGCGCGGAGGCATGTTCCTGGACAAGAAAGTGACCTTGTGGAGTCTGCACAGCTCCGCTCGGCCCAGCCTGACCTACGATCCCAACGCCGATCAGTTCCTGCTGAGCTGGGTGGTCGCTGGAACGAACCGCATCGCCTTCGCCACGGCGAGCGATGGCATGACCTACACGGTGGCCGACGCCTCGCCACTGACCCAGTGGAGTCAGTCTGGCCCACATATGATCGGCTTCGCGGTCAACAACATGCCACGCTACTTCTTCGCGTGGACGGGAACGGACGCGCTACGGTCGCTGAATGCGCAGTTCACCGAGAGCTTCCCGCGCTGGTCAGATGTGGCCGCCACGCAGACCACATTCGATGAGCAGGCGCTGGGTGGTCCCGCGCTCGGCTACATCGGGACGCCCAACCGCACGCTGCTCGCCTGGACTGGCGTCGACGCGGCCCATCACCTCAACGTCGCCGTGCTGAGTGTCGGCAAGTGATCGCCTGGTAGCGGCTAGCCGGCGGGATGGCTGGCTTCGGGGGCCAGGCCGATGCGGCTGGCCAGCTCGTCGGCGGTGGTGTAGGGGTCGCTCTCGCGCTCGACCACCTGCGCCACCAGCCGCCGCCACTCCTCCTCGCCTATGGTCGCGCTGATGCGCTCGATCAACGCCTGATGTAGCAGCGCCAGCATCTCACTCTGCGCCTGGCGTCCGTCGCGCGCGGCCAACTGCCCGGTCTCCTTGAGCGAGGCGAGGTGCGCAGCCAGCTTGTCGGCCAGCTCTGGCGCGCCCTCGCCCGTCATGCCGACTGTCTTGATGATCGGCGTCTTCCAGGCGTGCTCCTTGCGGTGCTCGTCCAGGCTGAGCAGCATGCGCAACTCGGCGGCGGCCTGGTCGGCTCCGGGGCGGTCAGCCTTATTGACGACGAAGATGTCGGCAATCTCCAGGATGCCCGCCTTGATCGCCTGGATGTCGTCGCCCATCCCCGGCACGACGACGACGACCACCGTCTGCGCCGCCCGCACGATCTCCACCTCGGCCTGGCCCGCGCCGACCGTCTCGACGATGATGGTATCGAAGCCAGCGGCGTCGAGCGCGCGGGTGGCGTCGCGCGTGGCGGCGGCCAGCCCGCCCACCGAACCACGGCTGGCCATGCTGCGGATGAAGACGTTGGGGTCGCCCGCCAGCTCCTGCATGCGGATGCGGTCACCGAGGATGGCGCCGCCGGTGAAGGGGCTGCTGGGGTCCACCGCGATGACGCCGACACGCTGGCCGCGCCGCCGCAATTCGCGCGCGAGCTGCGTCACCAGCGTGCTCTTGCCCGCGCCCGGCGAGCCGGTGAAGCCAACGATGTGCGCGTGGCCGCCGTGCGCGTGCAGCCGCGCCAGCATCTGCCGCGCCTCAGGCGCGCGATTTTCGATCAGCGTCACCATGCGCGCCAGCGCGCGGCGGTCGCCCGCCAGCAGCCGCTCCACCAGATCAGGCTGGGCAGAGGCCGTCGCGGGCGCAGCGGGGTCGGAACGTGTCGTCATGCCGGCTGATCGCTTCCCTCGGCGGCGTGGGGGCCGTCAGCGCGCAGCGGGGATAGCTCCTGGCGCATGCGCTGGGGATCGACGTGCGCCTTTACATACTCGATAATGGCGGAGAGCGGCGTGCCAGGGCCGAAATTGCCATGGACGCCCATCGCCTCGATGGCCGGGATGTCCTCATCAGGCAGGATGCCGCCCGCCATCACCAGCACGTCGTCCACGCCATTCTCGCGCAGCAGTTCCATCACCTTCGGGAAGATCGCCATGTGCGCGCCTGAGAGGATGCTCATCAGGATGGCGTCCACGTCTTCCTGGATGGCGGCCTCGACGATCATCTGCGGCGTCTGGCGGATGCCCGTATAGATGACCTCCATGCCGCCATCGCGCAGCGCCCGCGCGATTACCTTCGCCCCCCGGTCGTGGCCATCCAGCCCTGGCTTGGCCACCAGCACCCGAATCCTGCGTTCATCAGCCATAGCTATCTCGCAGAGCCATCGCGGCGCGAGGCTCTGTTCCCCCTTTCGTGGCTCGTCCGGCGTCGTCGCGTGGCTGGCCGCCGCTCCATCGCAGCGCGCACAGCCGCCAGCTTCGATTCTACACGCTGCCCGCAGGCCCCGCAAGCGCCGCGCCGCACTACCCACGACCTACCTGGCGACGGTGAAGTTGTTGTAGACGACCGCGAGATCGCCAGACGGATTGATCACCGCGAGGCTGCCCGCCGCGATGGAGCCGTCGTCGGCCTGCCCCACCTGCGCGCCGTTGATGGAGAAGGTGAAGTGGCTGCCCGATGCGCGCACGGTGAGCGTATTGGTCGCATTCAGCCCGGCGTTGATGTGCGCGTCGGTAGTCGCCGCCACGATGGGCTGGCCGTTGCCATTGCGCACCAGCGCGAAGGTCCACTGCTGGCTGCCATTGACGCCGAAGAAGTAATAGAGGTTATTGCCCGCGCCGCGCACCAGCAGCCCATAGAAGAGATTGGGCGCGCCGCTGATCTGGCGCGCCTGCGCGGAGACGCTGCCATCACTGAAGCGGCCGCTCGGAGCATAGGCGATCCACGCGCCCGACAACTCGTAGCCGCCATTGGCGAAGAAGCTGTGCGAGGAGTTCGGCCAACTGCGCGTGTCGCTGGTCAGCGGCGCCTGATAGGTGATCGTCTCGACGGGTGTCGGGCTGGGGGCGGGCGTGGACTGCGCCGTCGCCGTCGCTGTGCTGTGTACTTTGGCGGGCGCGCTCTGCTGGCGCGAGAGCAGCACGATGGCCAGCGCCGTCACCAGCAGCAGCGCGACCAGCCCGGCGCCATTGCGCGCGCCCGACGGCAGCGCTTGCAGGCGCGCGAGCAGCCCGCCATCACCTCTGCGCGCGGGCGGCTGTGCGGCGGCGGGCGTCCAGGGTTTTGGCGCAGGCAGCGCACGCTCAGGCGCATCGAGGCCGATGCGAGCAGGCTGGCCCGCCTCTACAGGCGCGACCGGCGCCTCAGGCGCCGATGGTGTCGGTGTGGCGAGGATGGTAGAGTCGTCCTCGACCGCCAGCGATGTGCTGACAACGGCGGCGGTCGCTGCGTCTGGGTCAACACCCGCCAGCGTCTCCAGCGGCTCGGCTGGCCCAGCAGGCTCGGCGACGGTCAGCGCGTTGGCTTGCGAGATCGTCGGGCCGACCACCGCGACTGGCTCGGCCACTGGCCCAGCCACTGGCTCGCCGACGGCTTCGGCGGCTGACGCTGGCTCCGCGCCGCCCGCTGCAACCGGAACCAGCGCAGGCGTAGGCGCCGCCGACGCTGGAGTTGGCGCCTGCCCTGATCCCTGGCTTGATCCCTGGCTTGATCCCTGGCTTGATCCCTGGCTTGATCCCTGCCCTGACATTTGGCCAGAGGATGGTGTGGCCAGCCCGGTCGAGGCGATGGTTGAGACGATGGTGCGTAGCTCGGTGTCGCCCAGCGCGCCGTCAAGCGCGTCGGCCAGCTCCGTTCCGGTGGCATAGCGATCTTCGGGGCGCTTGGCCAGGCACCGCATGATGACGTCGTCCAGGGCGGGCGGCAGATCGGGAAAGACCTCGCTGGGCGGGATGGGCGGCGTCGAGATGTGCTTGAAGACGGCCTCGCTGAGTGTCTTGACGCGGAACGGCGGCGCGCCCGTCGCCACCTCGTAGAGCACGACACCCAGCGAATAGAGGTCGCTGCGGCCATCCAGCGTGGCGCCCTGGCACTGCTCTGGCGACATGTAGGTCGGCGTCCCCATCACCACGCCAGTCTGCGTCAGCTCGCCGCTGTCCTCCATCAGCCGCGCCAGGCCAAAGTCGCTGATCTTCAGCAGGAAGGGTTCGGCGCCTGCCGTACGCGGCGCTATTTCGAGCCGCTGCAACAACAGGTTGTCGGGCTTGATGTCGCGATGCACCATGCCGCGCGCGTGCGCGTAGGCCAGCCCCTCCGCCGCCTGGCGCACCAGATCGACCCCCAGCCCCAGCGACCAGCCCGCCCCTTTGGCGCGCTGACGCAGCAGCGAACGCAGCGAGCCGTCGGGAACCAGCTCCATCACCAGATACGAGGCGCCATCCTGCTCGCCAAAGTCGAAGACCTCGACGATATTGGAGTGCGAGAGCGCCGCCGCCGCCCGCGCCTCGCGCAGGAAGCGCGCCTGAAAGGTGGGGTCTTGCGACAGGAGCGCATGCAGCACCTTGAGCGCCGCCGGACGATTGAGTCGCAGATGCACGGCGCGATAGACATCGCCCATGCCGCCGCTACCCAGCCGCGACTCAATACGATAATTGCCCAGGGTCTGGCCAATCAGATCGGCCATACGGCGCCCTCCACCCAGCGCCGACCTGCCGGCGCTCCACGGGGTCACATCACAACCACAAGCCACAGCCAAGAGGACATCATCGAGCCAGTGAGGAGACGGCCAGCGCGGGCGCGACAGCCGCTACACGCGATTGTACTCGCTCGCCCGCAATCGTAGCAAGCGCCAGAACACACAGTCGCCCGTCCCTTCCGCCGCGATAGCCGCCGCCCTGCCCCGTGCGACTATACTGCGGATGCGCGCCGCGACTGTGCGGAGGAGCGCGACGCAGACGCGATGCAGCGCGAAAGGATCGAGCGATGACGCAACTGAACGGCAAGATCGCAATTGTGACGGGCGGCGGCTCTGGGCTGGGTCGCGCGATGGCGCTGCGCTTCGCCAGCGACGGCGCGCGAGTGATCGCCGCAGACCTCAACGAAGCGGGCGCGCGCGAGACGGCGCGGCTGGCGACCGAGCAGGGGGCCAGCGCCGATCAGGTCGTGGCGCGCGCGCTGGACGTGACCAGCGAGCAGGCATGTTCCGCGCTGGTGGACGCCACGCTGGCGGAGCATGGCAAGCTCGATGTAATGGTCGCCAACGCGGGCATCGGCACGTTCGGCCCCATCGCCAGCCTCAGCCTCGCCGACTGGCAGCGCGTGCTGGATGTCAACCTCACGGGCGTCTTCCTGTGCGCCAAATACGCCTTCCGCGCCATGCAGCAGGAGGGTGGCGGCGTCATCCTGGCCACCGCCTCCGTCGCCGGGCTGGAGGGTACGCCGAATCTGGGCGCGTATGGCCCCGCCAAAGCCGGCGTGATCCAACTTGTCAAGACTATCGCGCTGGAGGGCGCGCGTCACAACATCCGCGCCAACGCGCTGTGTCCCGTCTGGACGACCACCCCACTGGTGGATGCGCTGGTCGCCGAGAATCCGGAGCGCGGCATGGAGCGCCTGCGTCGCATGGTGCCGCTGGGGCGTCTCGGCCAGCCGGAGGATGTCGCCAGCGTCGCCGCCTTCCTGGCCAGCGATGAAGCCAGCTTCATCAGCGGCATCGCCATGCCGATCGACGGCGGCCACACCGCCTGAGCGG
>DATBTW010000357.1:0-5780 GCA_036559055.1 Ktedonobacterales bacterium | reverse complement strand
CCAGAAATTCATGCCGCGTCCGGTCTCCAGCACATAGAGGAAGGCGGCGCCAAAGGTCGAGAGGGCGCTGTAGGCGAAGTTGAGCACGCCGGTGGTGCGATAGACGAGAACGAGTCCGAGCGCCAGCAGGCCATAGAGGCTACCCGTGACAAGGCCAGAGAGCGTGACCTGAAGAAACGCTTGCATGCGCCGCCTCCTCTCCGTTGAAGCAAGGCTGAAGCAAGGTCGAACGATCCCATGCGGGGCAAACATGACTGATTAGTCATGTGACGTGCTCGTCATGTCGCATCACTATGACACGGCAGCCCAGAGGTGTCAAGAGGAGATGCAGGAAGATCAGACTGTGAAGTGTCGGCGCGGGCCGTGGCGCGCGATTGGGCTTCCGGCAGTCCGCGCAGGCGGACTTCGCGGTGGCCCGCAGGCCGCCACCCAGGCGCGGTTTCAACCGCCAGCCAGAATCAGAGGTCGTATTTGTAGAAGAGGTAGGCTGAGGCGACTACGCCAACGGCGATGGCGAACCAGCGCACGTAGCGTGGTGGCACGCGATGCGCCAGCGCGGCGCCACCATAGCCGCCGATGATTGCGCCGACCACCATCACCAGCGCCTGCGCCCAGTAAATCTTCCCCGCGATAGCGAAGGCGATCACGGCGACCCCGTTGATGATGCTGGCCAGCACGACTTTCAGCGCATTCATGGCGTGGATGCGACGCATGCCCAGCAACGCGAAGCCCGCCAGCATCATGATGCCCATGCCGCCACCGAAGAAGCCGCCATATAGCGCGATGGCGAACTGGATGACGCCTACCCCGACCAGCGCACGTGGCGAGGCGGGCGCGTCGTCGACGCCTTCCGCATCCTTCCCCGCATCTGCCACGTCCGCCGGAGTCGCCGGAGTCGCCGGAGTCGCCGGAGTCGCGCGCCGCCCGCGCACCCGCTGGGTGATCTGCCCGCCGAAGGCGAAGATCAGCGTGGCGAAGAGCAGCAGCCACGGGATCAACTGCTCGAAGAGCCGAGGCGGCGTCCTGAGCAGCACGATGGCGCCCAGAATCCCGCCCACCATGCTGACGAGTGAGAAAATGATCAGTTCGCGCCGCTCGTGCGAGAGATCTTTGCGATAGGGAGGAATGCTGGCGATGGAGCCGGGCCACACCGCCATCGCATTCGTCGCATTGGCGGGAATCGCGGGAACCCCGGCGAAGAGCAGCGTGGGGAAGGAGATGAGGCTACCACCCCCCGCGACGGAGTTGAGCGCTCCGGCGAGCATGCCCGCAATGAACAGCGCGGCCGCCTGGAGGATGGTCATCTGCACATGATCCTGTTATAGCGCGGCCAGGCAAAGCAACGCCAGCCGCATGCTCCCTGCATGTATCTCTATCGTACGCGCGGGGAGCGCGCTCGCGCAACACGGCGCCGTCCCCGCTCGCCGCAGTGGCGAGCGGGAGCGGCGTCACGCCAGCGCTACCTCACGACGGCTGGGGCAGCGCGCCGCTGGAGAACTGCGGAATCCACCCTTCGACGCCATCCACATACCAGCGATTCTGGATGCCGTACTGGTCGGTGTAGCCCGCGCCCTCGTTGTAGGCGCTCAGTGTCATATCGAGCAGGGTGTTGTCGCCGGTAGTCGCGCTGTACGGGCAGCTCCAGACATCGGATGAGGTCGAGGGCAGCGCAGCGTACTCTGGATGGTTGGGGTCGGTATACACGACGGCGCAGAAGCTCGCTGGATTGCTCGTGCTATCGGCGCGCAGCGTGTCGGGGTACTGCAGCCCGGCCTGCTGGTAGTACCAGGCGATCGTGTACTGGCCGGGACTGGTCAGCGAGGCGCTGCCGTTATCGCCCCAGTAACTATAGAAGCAGCTCAGCCACTTCAGGTACTTCGCGCCGAGGTCGGCGTTGCCTTCCGCTGTGTAGGGGTCGTCATTGGTCACTGCCAGGCCGCACGATGGCTCGTCCACACTGTTGAGCCACGGATAGGTATAGTACTGAATCTGCATCAGGCCGATGCCGCCATCGCAGGAGAGCACATCGGCGTGCCAGCGGCTCTCCTGCCAGGCCACCGCCATGACCAGATTGACTGGCAGCCCATACTTGATGGCGGCATTGCTGAGTGTCTGCGCCAGGCTGGCCTGGTCGGGATTGCTGCCCAGATAGACCGGGCATGCCTGGCAGGTCGGTGTCGCCTGTGGCTGGCCGATGCCGACGGTTTCTGTGGCGGCGGGCGTGGCGGTGGCGGTGGCCGTCGCGGTGGCGGTGGCTGTAGGCGCCCCGGTCGCCGTCGCCGTGGCTGGAGCCACAGGCGTGCCAAACGCCGTCGCGGTGGCAGCGGGCGGTGTGGCCACCGCGCAGGTATCCTGCATACGCGCCTTGGCCAGCGTGGCAAAGACAGCGACATTGGGCAGGTCGGGGGTGCGCGGCAGCTTGATCCGGGTGGCGGGCGCGGTCGGCAAGATCAGCGTGTAGCTCTGGTCGCCGTGCGCGCTGGCGCCTGGCGTGGCGGTGGCCTGCGCCGCGCCCGCATTGGCGGCGCCGAGCAGCGTGCGCAGGTTGGGCGCCACCACCGCGATGACGCAGATCAGCGTGATCGCGAAGAGCGCCACCGCGCAGCCCGCCGGAACCAGGCGCGAGCGCGCATTCGTAAACCAATGTCCAAACGTCCTGCGCTCACGCATGGGCGTTGACCCTCCTCCGTCCGATGAGTGCGGCGCAGTATCTGAGACAGAAGACACCGCTCGCCTAACACTCAACATATCATACGAGCAGTGTCTATACGCAGTTGGGGCGCCAACCAGGCTGTGACGCAGATCACATCCGCGCCCACGACGCGCTAGGGCAGCGACCCGGCGCCAAACTGCGCGATGTAGCCCTCGACGGTATGGACGTAGTTCCAGTTATTGATGCCCTGGTTGACAACGTTGGTGGCGCCTTCATTGTAGGAACTTATGGTGACGTCAAGCAGCGTGGAGTCACCGGTCGTCGCACTAAACGGACAGCTCCACGGATCCGTCTTGACCGATGAAGGCAGCGCGGGATAGTAGGCGTTGGCGTTATAGACGGGCGCGCAGTAGCTGTTGGCGTTGGCGCTATCAGGGTACGGCAATCCCGCTTGCTGATAATACCAGTCCACGGTGTACTTGCCCGGGTTGGCCAGCGAGGCGCCGGGGACGTTTCCCCAGTAGCTCCAGAAACAACTCAGATACTTCAGCAGCTTGGCGCCCAGATTGGCGTTGCCCTGGAGCGTGTACGGATCATAGTTGGTCGCGTAAATGCCGCACTCCGGCACAGAGTACCCATTTAGATCGGGATAAGCGTAATATTGAATCTGCATCAGGCCGATGCCGCCATCGCAGGTATAGACGTCTTCGTGCCAGGTACTTTCCGCCCATGCCACCGCCTTCAGCAGCTTGACCGGCAGGTTGTAGGTCGAGGCAGCGCTGGCCAGCGCCTGTGCGATTTGCGCCTGGGTAGAATTGTAACCGGAGTAGAAGGGGCAATTTACGCAGCCACCAGGTGTGGGCGTGGCGGTGGTGGCAGGCGTATCCGTCGCGGTAGCCGTGGACGCACTGCAGAAGTCTGAGAAGATGCTGTCATTGGTGACTGGACCACCGGTGTATCCGCCCGACGTCGAAGGTGTAGGCGTGGCAGGCGGTGGTGGCGGCGCGGGTGGTGGCGGTGGTGTCTTCGGCAAGGGCTTGGGCTTGGGCGTGGCGGTCGGGCGCGGGGTCGCCGTCGCGGTCGCGGTGACTGTGGCCGTGGGCAGCGCGGTCGCCGTACTGGTCGCCTGGACTTCCACGCGCTGTTGTGGCGCGCTCGCCGGGGCCATCGTGGCCAGCACCGCGCCGGAGATGATTAGCAGCAGCCCCAGCGCCGCTCCGCCAGCAAAGAACCGCTGGCGCCAGACCGAGCCAGCCGTCGCGCGGAGCCACAGGGCGCGTGCCTGCGCCCAGATGTCACGCCACATCGTGCGCTCGCCATCCTTCTCGTGGAGCGACGCCCCATACAGTATCAGGGCGCGCTACTCTTCCCTACACCTTCTGGTGACGCGCCAGCGAGAGGGCTGTAACGACACATGGGAAAGAGCGTCTGAAGGATGGGAGGCCTTGTGTTAGACGCAGGTCTACCCCATTGCGCGGTCATGTTATAATTTCATCATACTTCGATCTGCTGATCTCCCTTTGCTCGTTTGGCTCGTTCACCGTGCGATAGACCGCGCATGTCTCATCCGAAGCAGTACGCTCAGGGTTCCAGGCGTCAGGAGTAAGCGCAGCATGGCAGTCAAGACGACGACCGCGCGGGCGGTCAATAAAGCCAATCATTCGAAACAGGCAGGCGCTTCTCACGGCGTCAATCTCGACCTGCTCCGGCGGCTCAGCGAGACGCCTGGCGTCTCTGGCCGCGAGGAGCAGGTGCGCGCCATCGTCATCGAGCAGCTCAAGCCGCTGGTGGACGAGCTTTCGGTGGATGCGCTGGGCAGCGTGATCGCCATCAAGCGCGGCGCCAGCGACCGCAAGGTGATGCTGGCCGCGCATATGGATGAGATTGGCTTCATGGCGCGCTACATCGACGAGCGTGGCTTCGTGCGCATCCAGCCGCTCGGCGGATTCGATCCGCGCACGCTGGTGGCGCAGCGCGTCGTCGTGCATACGCGCGGTGGCGAGCGCCTGCGCGGCGTGCTGACCCCCGCCACCAAGCCGATCCACCTGCTAGGCGACGAGCGCCCCGGCACGCCAAAGCTGGAGGAGTTCTATGTCGATCTGGGGCTGCCCGGCGACCGCGTGAACGAGTTGGTCAGCCTGGGCGATTCCATCACGATGGATCGCACATTCGAGCAGGTCGGCGAGAACGTCATCGGCAAGGCGATGGATGATCGCACGGGCGTCTTTACGATGATCGAGGCGCTGCGCCAGCTCGGCAAGCACAGCGCCACCGTCATCGCCGTGGCCACCGTGCAGGAGGAGGTCGGGCTGCGCGGCGCGACCACCTCGGCCTTCGCCGTCCAACCCGATGTCGCCATCGCCATCGACACCACGCTGGCCGTCGATACGCCAGGCATGCCCGATACCGAGGCCGTCACACGGCTGGGCGAGGGCGTGGCTATCAAGGTCTTTGACTCCAGCTTCATTCCCAACTTCAAACTGGTCGGGCATCTGCGCGAGGTGGCCGAACGCCACAGCATCCGCCATCAGATGGAGGTGTTGCCACGCGGCGGCACCGACGCTGGCGCCATGCAGCGCGCCCGTGGCGGCGCGGCGGCCATCACCATCTCGATCCCCTCGCGCTATGTGCACACGGTGAACGAGATGATCAGCGTGGCCGATCTCGATGCGGCGGCAAAGCTGCTCGCCCGCTACCTCGAAGACGCACACAGCGGTACGTACACGCTCTGAGGGTCAGTGATCGCCTCTCCCTGACGGGGAGGGGCCGGAGGAACGCTCGCAGCAGCCTCCGCTGACCCCGTGGAATACCGCGCCCCCAGCTTTCCGCTCGCGCAGAGCCGAAGCTGGGGGCGTTTTCGTGCCTCGATCTCCTCTACCCGTCGTGATCGCACAGCGGGCTACGTGGAGAGCAGGCGCTGGAAGAAGGATCGATACCGTTGCAGGGCTAGGCGCAGGTTCTCCGTGGAGACATCGCCGCCCTGATCCCACTGGCGCTCCAGGTGAGCGCGCTCCTGCGCAAACATCTCGGCCAGCCGCTGCATGACCTCGGCGACCAGGCTATCGGCCTGCTCGACCACCCGACGTGGGTTGTCCACGAAAGCCGTTTGCACCGCGTCCCACCGTGC
>DATBTW010000356.1:0-2183 GCA_036559055.1 Ktedonobacterales bacterium | reverse complement strand
GCTACTATCAGCAGCAGGGCATCGACCTGAAGCTGGCGCCCTACTCCAGCCAGGTCGCGCCGGAGCAGTTGGTGACGACGGGCCAGGCCGATTTCGCCATCAGCTTCCCGGAGTCCATCACCACGCTGCGCGCGCAGGGGCAGCCGCTCGTCTCGGTCGCCGCCATCATCCAGAGCAACACCTCGGCGCTCATCTCGCTCAAGAGCAGCGGGCTGGATACGGTGGCCAGTCTGGCTGGCAAGCGCTACGCGGGCTTCGGAGCGCCTTACGAGCAGCCCGTCGTCACACAGGTACTCAGATGTGGCGGCGCGAGCGATCCGAGCTTCCAGAACATCACCACGTCGCTCGATCCGGTGGAGGCGCTCAAGAGCAAGCAGTTCGATTTCGCGTGGGTCTATGAAGGCTGGGAGGTCATCCAGGCGCAGCGCGAGGGCTTGCAAGTCAATGTCTTCCCGTTGCTGGACTACTGCATGCCCGACTACTCCTCGCCCGTCATCGTAACGAGCCAGCGCATGATCCAGCAGCATCCCGACGTCATCAAGCGTTTCCTGGCGGCCACCGCGCAGGGCTACACCTATGCCATCCAGCATCCGAAGTCCGCTGCTGATATGCTCATCAAGGGCGCGCCGAAGGGAGCGTTCGACGATACGGGACTGGTCTATGCCAGCCAGAACTTCCTCAGTCCGCGCTACGCCGCCGGAGCGACCTGCTGGGGCCAGCAGACGCTCGCCAAATGGACGGACTACCCGCGCTTCATGTTCAATCATCAAGCCATCCTCGACGCCAACGGCAATCCGATCACGACGGAGCCAAACTACGCGACGGCCTTCACCAATGCCTTCCTGCCGCCGTGCAAATAGTGGGTGGCTGAGCGGCGCGACCGGACGCTGGCTACGGCGTCATCGTCCACGCCTCCGGCAGCGCGACTGGCTGCTAACCGACCCTGAAAGCCCTTCGCCTGCCGCGGCGGGGGAAGGGTTTGGCGTGGGGACGCCATGTGACACCGCGCGCCTGCCTGGTGTACAATCTACAGACGAGCGCCGGGCTGTCGATCTCCGATGGGCGGAGGGGTCACGCGGGGTGGCGCACAGGGGATGACACGCAATGCCTTCGATCCCGACACAGCAGACCATCCTGCTCGACGTGATCGCGCTGATCGTCGTCGGCTTTCTGGCCATTCGCCAGTTCCGCGAGAAGCAGACGCGCGTGGGGCGGCTGTGGGTCTTGCCCGCGCTGGCGCTGCTCTTCAGCTATGCCAGCATCCAGCATGACCTCTTTGACACAGCCTGGAGTCCGGCCATCATCGCGGCGGGCTTCGTGTTGGGACTGGTCGCGGGCGCCATTCGCGGCGCGCTGACTAAACTGACCGTCGATCCCGCCGCCGGCGTCATCCGCGTGAAGGGAACGCCGCTGAGCGTGGCGCTGTGGCTCATACTCATCGCCGTTAAGGGCATCGCCGACTTCGCGCTCGCCGGGCTGGGTAAGGAGCACACCCCCGCAGGCGTGGCGACGGGGCTGATCACGGCGACGCTGCTCTCCTTCTCGCTCGCCGCCGTCATCGCCGCCCGCGCCTACTACTACTGGCGCTACTCGCTCGCCGCCGTAGATGCGGGCTGACAGAACCTCACCCCCTGCCCCGCTCTCCCGCGAGGAGAGGGGGAATCCGGAACCTTACGGCAGGTTCACGTACTTGAGGCGGGTGTCGTTCTCGAATGAGCCGACGCCCCACAGACGCAGCCCCGTCGCGGTCTGGCTGACCTGCCAGTCCTGCACGCCGCCCGCCGCTAGCGGAGTCCACGCGAGCGAGGCCGCGTCTGGCTGAATGCGGAAAATGCCCGCGTCGTCGCCATAACTCTGCGTGGCATGCTGCGCCGACACGATCACTGAGCCATCGGGCGCCAGGGCAAGCTCGCCATTGGAGCCGCTGCCAGCGATGACATAGCCGTTCTCCAGGCCAGCCATGTCGGGCAGGCGCTTCCACGCCGCGCCGCTATCCGCACTCCACCACATCTGCTCGTCGTAGAGCGGGTTCTGGCTATCGGTCGAGATGTCCGTGAAGGACACTGAGAGTGCGTACTGGCCCGTTGCATAGAGACGCACGGGCAGCGAGTACGTTCCAGGTGGCGTGACCTGGCTCCAGCTCGCTCCGCCATCCAGCGAGCGCCAGAAGACCTGGCTGGAGG
>DATBTW010000355.1:0-1856 GCA_036559055.1 Ktedonobacterales bacterium | reverse complement strand
GTAGCCCGGGAGGTACTCAGCGGGCTTCTCCGGCAGCGCCACGCGGCTGTGATGCTGCCATGGGCCCACACCGAGCGGTAGACTGGAGCACGCCGCGAGATATTGGCCGTTGACGTCGTAGCTGTGCAGATACAGCCCGCGTTCGGACGCCGCCAGCGGGCGCGTCCAGTCGAGATGGCCCCCGTCGCGGTTCAGCTTCTCGACGGCCGGGGGCGGAGGCGGGCCGTCCAACTCCAGCTTCGTCGCCGTTTTGCCGCTGTGCAGTTGACGCAGCAGCCGCGTCCCCGTCGCGCCGGGCGAGCGTCGCCACTCGATCCCCACGGCGTCGCGGAACGCCAGCAGGGAGGCGCGCAGTGTCGGCGCATCGGGCGTCTGGCGCCAGGGAGCGCGATCCTCATAGCGCGGCTGCACGACGTCGCGCACCCCGTAGACGCCGTGGCGCGTCGCCGTCCACCACGGCTCGCCGATCTCGATCCCGTCGATGCGGCCGCCCGCGCTGCCCGCCACGATCCAGGGCGTGCAGGCGTCAATATCGGCGTCGCGCCAGCGCCAGGGGGCCGACGGATGCAGCCACAGGGTGTCGATCTGGCGGCGCTGGGCGGCGTCGAGCCAATACCCCAGCTGCTGGAACGTGGGGAGCGCCATGCGGCCCCCATCGCCGAGATAGACGCCCGCAGCGTCGATGACGGCGAAGCGAGCGAATCGTGTCTGCGTGTGCTGTGTCATGGGGCAACCTCCGCATGAGTGAGCGTGTGAGTGAGCGATTTCCAGGTGAGCGAGACGGCGACGCGCGCGGTGGGCAGGTGGTAGATGCGCGCCAGCGCGTCGGTAATCAGATAGCAATAGCGCTGATCCAGGATGTCGGCGTGGGCGCGGCCCGGCGTCATCAGCTCGACGCAGAGCGTATTGTCAGCATCCCAGCCATACTGCGCGATGCGGGCCGGGTAAATCCAGCTCGCCATCGCAGCGGCAGGCGTTGTCGCGCCCAGGGCGCGCACGACAGCGGCCCAGAGCTGTGAGGCGGGCCGATCTCCGGGCGTCAAAATCTTTTCAGTCGATGACGTGACCTCCGCGTAGGAATCCTCATCCTCATAAGAATCTTCTTTCTTACTAGGAATACTAGGCGGACATTTTGTCCCCCTTTGTGGGTCTAAAGGCGGACATTTTGTCCCCCTTTCGTCACTAAAGGCGGACATTTTGTCCCCCTTTAGGGCGTTTTCGCGTAAGGCGGACATTTTGTCCCCCTTTAGGGCTTCGGCCCGCTTCAGGACAGCTTTCTTGACGGCGCTGGCGCTGGGAGGCATATCGTCGTCGGCGGCGAGTTCGCCCGATTCAATCAGACGCTTCTTGATCTCGTCCCAGGAGGGTTTCAAGGGGACGCGCGTCATGTGGATGCGATACCATGTCGAGTGGCCGCGTCCACCGCCGACAAACGCCACCGCTTCGATATACCCGGCGACTTCGAGCGTGCGCAGAAGTCGCCGGGTATGGCGTTCGCTGAAGCCGGTTTTGTAACTGATGTAGGCCAGGCTGGGATGGCATTTTGTCCCGTCATCCTCGCCCGCTGCATCACACAGCGCCATTAAGACGCTGCGCAGATTGGCGCTCAGATTGGCGCGCATGGACAGGCCATGCAGATAGACACTCATGCGCGCCCCCTCATCGGCGTCACACAGTGCGCGCTGGTGAGCCGTCCTCGGCGGCTCCGTTCGATGTACCCGGTCATGGTCAGCTCCCGTAGGGCAGCGAACATACTGCTCCTACTCATCTCGATCTCTGGGGCGAGCCAGGTCGGCGAGAAATCGAGCCAGCTCGCCAGCGCGCCCCGATGCGCCAGCGCATACCAGACCCGCCTG
>DATBTW010000354.1:0-9592 GCA_036559055.1 Ktedonobacterales bacterium | reverse complement strand
CTCTTCTGGGCGCTCTTTCTGGCGCTCGGTCTGGGCGGCTTCATCCTCTGGCTGCGGCTGCTGAATGACTGCGCGCACGGGCGGGTGCGCCGCCGCCCGCTGCTGACATTCCTGGCCGTGCGCCTGGATGCGGTGGCTCTGCGCTTCACACGCTCCGCTTCCGCCGCCTACCACGAGCGGCGGAATACTCCTCCGAACGGCGCCGTGTAGTCTCGGCAGGCGCCATCAGCGTTCAGAGCGGAGGAAGCCACAGCAACATGCCCATCATCACTGCGGTGCGACCAGACCAGCGGCGCCCCAATCGCTACCACATCGAGTTGGACAACGGCGCTGCGCTGCTGCTGGATGAGACGCTGGTAGCGGAGGAGCGGCTTGGCCCCGGCGACACACTCACCGAGGACGACGTGGAGCGCCTGCGCGCAGCGGCGGCTGAACGCGACGTCTTCGACCGCGCCGCGCGCTTTCTGGCGCCGCGTCCACGTAGCCGCGCCGAGGTGCGCCGCCGCCTGCTGCGCCCTGCGCCTAACCGCGCCGCGCCCGCCGCAGAGGTGGTAGAGCGCACGCTCGACCGCCTGGAGCAGCTCGGCTATCTAGATGACGCCGCCTTCGCCGCGTATTGGGCCGAGCAGCGTGAGCGCTTCAGTCCGCGATCGGCGCGCGCCATCCAGCAGGAGCTGCGTCAGCACGGCATCGATCGCGAGACGGCCACCGCCAGCGCCGACCCGCAGGATGACGAGCAGCGCGCCATCGCCGCAGGCCGCAAGCGCCTCGGCAGCCTCGCCCTGGCCGACTATCCCAGCTTCGCGCTTCGCATGGGTGGCTTCCTGCAGCGGCGCGGCTTCGGCTATGGCGTGGCGCGCGTGGCTATCCGCAGCCTCTGGGAAGAGAGCCACGGCCGGTCGCCCGCCGATGAGGACGACGAAGAGCGCGCCGACGGCGACCCCGCGCTCGACGCCGACGACCCGCTCGACGAGTGAGTTCGAATCCCCTCGCCGCACCGCCTCCCTGGTGGCTCCCCTCCCCCGATTCGCGGGTGGGGGGCTGGGGGAGGGCGCGCGCGAGTGCTACAATACACGATGGGCGCCCGCACAGTGCGCCCCGACTATCACGATCATCACGTCCGCGCGTGGCGCGATGCAGCATCTCTGGAGAATGACATGGCAGACACGACCGCCCAGCGGACCATCTACTCCATCCAATGGCTCTATCGTCTCGATCCCGCGTTTCGCCAGCTCGCGCCCGCAGAGCAGGCGGCGGCGAAGAAGAGCTTCCTCACGGCGCTGGAGGGGCGCGACACGAGCGTAACGTTGCGCGGCTCTTATTCGCTGGTGGGGCTGCGCGCCGACGCCGACCTGATGTTCTGGGTGTGGGGCGACGATCTGGACGCCCTACAGCGGCTGGGCGTAGCGCTCCGCCAGAGCGAGCTGGGCCGCCATCTGATCCAGGCGGAGACGTATCTGGGGGTGGTCAGCGTGCCACGCTACGACCCTGAGCATAGCCCGGCCTTCGTCACTGGCGCACCGCCCAAGCGCTACGTGAGCGTCTATCCGTTCGTGAAGACGAGCGAGTGGTATGTGACGCCGTTCGAGGATCGCCGCCGCATGATGGCTGAGCATGGGCAGGTGGGGCGCAAGTATGCCGTCCCGCGCGAGCAGGTGGCGGAGCTGGCGCGCGCCGCGCGTGGCGAGGCCAGCGCCGCGCCAACCAGGAGCGCCGCCGCGACCGCCACGGCGACCGATGAGGGCGGCGGCGTCCTCTCGAATACGGTGGATTCGTTCGCGCTGGGCGATTATGACTTCATCCTCGCCAATGAATCCGATGACCCCGCCGAGCTGAAGGACATGATGTTGGCCTTGCGCGCGGTAGAGTCGCGCAGGTATACGAAGCTCGATACGCCCATCTACTTCGGACGCCTGCGCACGCCTGCCGAGGCGCTGGCCGACCTGTAGGAACCTCACCCTCCAGCCCCCTCCTCGCGGGAGAGGGGTTAGGGGGCGTGATTCCTACCGATAGCGCGTGGTGTCGGGGCCAGAGATAGGCGCGCCGGAATCCTCGCCGTAGTTGTCATAGCGGCGGCGCGGCGTATAGCGCGCAGGCACGCTGTAGCTGCCCGATTGATCGGGGCCAGATGACGAGGATGAACCGTCATCGGGCAGGCGCGTGGGCGGCTCTGGCTCGCGGTAGGGGCGCTCCGGGGGGCGCGGGCCACGGCCATAGTCGGGGGCGCCATCCATCTGGCTACCGGGACGCGCGCCCAGCGGGCCAGTCGCGGGCGCGCTCAGGGGGCCGCCCGGGGCGCCGGTGGGGCTGTCGAGCAGCTCTGAGCGCACGATGACCACCTCGGGCGGCGCGCTGATGCCCAGTTTGACACGCTCACCCTCGACGGCGAGCACATAAATGGTGATGACTCCGTTGAGGACAATCGCCTCACCTGCTTTGCGACGAAGCACGAGCATTAGACCTACACCTCTTCCTCTCAGGCCTCAACGGCACAGGCCGTGTGCGCCTGGACGGCAATCCCTGCGGTCCTCTCCCCCCAATCCTCCGTGAGAGTCCCGCCGCCGCGCTGCACCTCTGGTTGACCTGCGCCCTCCCGTTACGTGAGGGGAGGCGGCCGCTCGTCTGGCAGAGACGACGCCGTGGCGCGTTGTCATTTCGATATCGCAGTCGGACTGAATACATATCCAATGATTGATGGATGAACGATCGGGGTGTGTCGCAGCGCCCACTGCCTGTGGCGCCTCGCGTCTCCCCACGCCGCCACGTCGCTCGCTACGCCTCAATGGCATAAGCTCGGTCCGATGGACAGCACGGCCGCTCATGCGCTCGTCTCCGCGCGAGCGCCCTCCTCCTCCCACCTGCTGGTCAGAACGAACGACGCAGGTCGTTTGATCTCCACTCTCAGCGTCAGCGAGATAGCGCTGATGGCTGCTGAGCAGTACGACCGTGCCCGGAGCCGAAACCTTTGGGACAGGGGACGAGTATTTGGGCTTCGGGTGGGTCGCATGCAACGCAGCGTCATGCTGGCGTCGCTTGTCTGCCTGAGTCCGCATACGAATCATGAGGTCAACGAAAAGGCCCTCATGTATGTAAATACGTAGCTCAGGTATACAGAGTGACATTTCCCCCGGCTTTGAGCCGTGGGTCTTCTAGAAGTCGAACTTCACGCCATGATGCCCCAGGGCGAGAGCCAATAGCTCACAGGCAGTGTACAGAACATGCTGTGTTCTGTCAATCTGAGAGCGCCATTACCCGTTGCGACGCGATTTGCCTCCCTATGCCTATAAGGCCGGAGCTTATAGTCGCGTAGTTCAAGTAACGGACTACTCGCCATCTTGTTAACAGGAACGTATAGCAGTGTGACGCTCCTACCCGAATGGGCTATGCTCCCTGCAAGCTATTCCTGGATCGCCGGAGATCATCGCGCCCGCGCGGGCTAACGCAGGCGCTCGGCGATATGGTCGCGCGCCTGCGCGCGATCCTGGGTCTGCGGCTCGCGGCCACCCCTCGTCTCGCGCGACTCGCGGCGGCTTCGCTCGCTCTCGCGCTCGCCACGAACTGCCTCCAGATGATCGGATCGTGAGCCGCTGGCGTCAGGGCTGGATTCGCGCACGATCTTGACCTTGGTGACGCGGCGTCCCTTGGTTCCCAGCACCGTGATGGTGAGGTCTTTGTACGTCACCACATCGCCGACGGCGGGAATCTTGTCGAGCTGCGTGTAGACGAAGCCGCCGAGCGTGTCGTAGTCCTGCGCAGGCAGGTCGGCGTCGATACGCTCGTTCAGATCGTCCACGCTGATCTTAGCGTCAACGAGGAACTCGGTGTCGCTGACCTGCTCGAAGATCTGTTCCTCCTTGTCATACTCGTCCTTGATGTCACCGATGATCTCTTCCACGACATCTTCGATGGTCACGAGGCCGACCACCGCGCCGTACTCGTCCACCACCACGGCCATATGTACCCGTTGCCGCTGCATCTCATGCAGCAGGTCATCGAGGCGCTTCGATTCTGGCACGAAGTAGGCGCTGCGCAGCGGGAGCTGGCGAATCTTCTGTGGCGCCTGGCCGCCGGCCAGCACACGCAGCAGGTCTTTGGCGTACAGCACGCCGATGATGTCGTTGATGCTGTCGTCGTAGACAGGGATGCGAGAGAAGCCGCCCTGCATGATGATCTGCGTGGCGTCGTCGAGCGCGTCGTCGGCCTCCACCGTCACCATGTCGATGCGCGGCACCATCACCTCGCGCGCCGCCGTATCGCCCAGGTCGAAGACGTTGTGGATCATCTCGCGCTCGTCTTCTTCGAGCACGCCTTCTTCCTTACCGACCTCGACCATCAGCCGCAGCTCATCCTCCGTCATGAACGGGCCGCGATGGTGCGCGTTCACTCCGAAGAGCCTCAGTAGGCCATTGGTGATGCCGGTCAGCGCGATGACCACGTATTTGAGGAGCGCTGAGACGAACTCCAGCGGGCGCAGCAGAAAGCGCGCGACCCGCTCGGGATTCTGCACCGCCGCCGTCTTCGGCGTGATCTCGCAGAAGATCAGCACGATGATCGAGAGCAGGACGGTCGAGATGACCTCCGCGAAGGAGAAATCGACACTGACAGCGATGATTGTCGCCAGCGTCGAGGCTGTGATGACCGAGATGTTGCTGACGACCAGAATGGTCGAGAGGAACGTATCCGGGTGTTCGAGAATCCGGCGGATGCGCTGCGCCTTCACGTCGCCTTCTTCAGCGAGGTTGCGCATGCGGATGTGACTGATGGAGGTCAGCGCGGTCTCTGCCGCCGCCGACGCCGCCGCGACCAGCAGCGCGACGAACAGACCGATGAGCAGCGCCCAATCATAGCCACTGAAGTTGTTTCCGCGTGTGGCCATCACGAGACTGAGCGCGCCTATACTGCCACTACTCCCACTGTCCACGTTTCGTACCTTACCCCTTTGCGCCATCAGACCGGTTGGGCGCTTCGTCTTGCGCGCCACCGTCGGTCTGGGCCTGGGACTCTTGCGCAGCGGGTTGGGGCGGATGATCCGCCGCCTGCCCGTGCGATAGGACACGGCGCGCCACTCGCGCGGGCATCCCCACGACGAGCGCACCGGCTGGCACATCGTGCGTCACCACCGAGCCAGCCCCGGTGTTGGCGTCATCGCCGATGGTGACGGGCGCCCGCAGCAGCGTATCGCAGCCGAGGAAGACGCGCTCGCCGATGATCGTGCGATGCTTGTTCTTACCATCATAATTCATGCTAATCGTGCCAGCGCCGACATTCGAGTCAGCCCCCACGCTGGCGTCGCCCATGTAGCTGAAGTGGTGCATCTGCACCCGCTCGCCGATGACACTGTTCTTGACCTCGGCGAAGTTGCCCAGGTTGGCGGCGGGCAAGAGGCGCGCGCCGGAGCGCAGATGGCTCATCGGCCCGACGCGCGAGCCTGGCTCCATCGTCGCCTCTTCGATCCACGACGCCTGCGCCTGGCAGCCGTCGCCGATCTGGCTCTGGCGGATGACGCTGTTGGGGCCGATGTCGCAGCCTTCACCAATCACCGTCGCGCCGAGCAGATGGCAGCCAGGGCGGATGATGGTATCGCGTCCGACACGCACGCCCGCATGGATGTATGTGGTGGCGGGGTCTTCGACGGTCACGCCACTCAGCATCAGCTCCCGCAGTAGGCGCTCCCGCAGGATGCGCTCGGCCTCGGCCAGCGCCACGCGGTCGTTGACGCCCATCGTCTCGGTCAGCGCCACGCGGTGGGTGGCGACGGGTCGCCGCTCGCGCACGGCTACCTCGACCAGATCAGTCAGGTAGTATTCGCCGTTGTCGTGCGGCTGGAGCTGCCCCAGCCGCGACCAGAGCCAGTCGGCGGCGAAGGCGTAGATGCCGGAGTTGACTTCGGAGATGGCCAGCTCGTCGGGCGTGGCGTGTTTGACCTCGACGATGCCGCGCACCCGTCCGGAGCCGTCGCGCAGCACGCGCCCATAGTCGTTCGGCTCGCTGGTCTGCCCCGTCAGAAAGCTGAGCGTGGCGTGACCGCGCACATGCTTTTCGAGCAACTTGCGCAGTGTTTCGGCGCGCACCAGCGGCGTGTCGCCATAGGTGACGAGGATGGTCCGCGGGGCGTCGCCCTGCGTGACGGCCTGCTCGGTGACCCGCACGGCGTCGCCCGTGCCAAGCTGCTGCGGCTGCTCGATCCAGGTGAGCGGGCCAGCGGCAGGGCGCCAGTCGCCGAGCGCGGCGCGCACAGCGGGCGCTTCGTGGCCGACGACGACAATGAAGCGTGTAGAGCGGCTACTATGGTCGCTCCCGTCGTCGGCGCCGTCGTCATCGGTGGCCGCGCTGGTCGCGGAGGGTGCGACGGCGTCAGCGGCGGCGCGAATGGCGTGTTCGAGCATGGCGCGACCAGCGATCTGATGCGCCACCTTGGGCAAACGCGACCGCATCCGTGTGCCTTTGCCCGCCGCGAGGATGATGACCCCAACAGGTCTCATGGTGTGGTAGAAAGCTCCTCATTCATTGCGCGTTCAGTGCGCGCCGCCCCCACCAGGCCGACACGCGGCGCTGTGGTGTGAGGCTGGCTCGGGCGCCAGGATTCGAACCTGGGAATGGCGGATTCAAAGTCCGCTGCCTTACCGCTTGGCGACGCCCGAATGTGTATCAGATGAAGATACGCGCGCAGGATGATTGGCGTTGCGGATTCCTCTCGCCAGCGCGCCTCCCGCGTCAGCCTACACTATATCGTATGCTCGCGCCCGTCGCAAGCCGACGCGGCGCAGGGTCGCGGGTGGGGCGGCTCTCGGCGGGGTGGGGCGGCTCTCGGCCTTGAAAGGCCGGAGCACGCGACGGGGCCATGAATGGCCCAATACGCCTGCCTGCGGCGGCGCAACAGGGGGCATTTATGCCCCATCGTCGCGTGCGTCGGCCATTTATGGCCGCGACTCCTTGCCATCATCTGCGATCAGCGGGCTATCCCAGCCGTGGGAAGCGTTGCATGCAGGCATAGACGCTATGAAGCAGGCGGCGTGGCGTCATCAGTCCCGATAGTTTGGGAGTGAGGTGGTCTTCTGTGCGGATGGCGACCGACCACCGGGGTCTCGCAGTTTGCGCTCTGCTCATAACAGTGTGCCTGTCCAGATGCTCATCCAGAGATAGGCCCCAAGTAATACCGCTGCTGCTAGCATGGAGACTGCGGACGTGAGCAGGAATGCCACATCGCCCTGAGGAATAACGACAGCCAACATGAGCGCGCAGAGTGGCAGCGTCGCCAGCGCCCCAATGGTTCGCAACTGACCCTGCCACGAATTTAGTCGGAATGACCGTCTGTCCGTCTGGCAGAAGCTCGTGCGGTAGGCGTTGACTGCAAAGATGCAGGCTCCGCCGAGCATGCCGAGATTCAACGCAATAACATCCGTGCGCATGGGGTTCACAGGCGGCTGAAGGGAAGACCGTAGGGTCGTGATAAAAACCCCGAACATTGCCGCGAACAGAACAAGTGATGCGAGAGAAAACAACAACCCCAGAATGCTCGCCACGCGCAAGAGTGATGGCAGGCGACGAAAATCGCGCATGGTCGCGTTGCTCCCTCCATGAGACGACGCCCTGAAGAATGGCATCCGCTCCATTGCTACTCCACTATACCATCGCAACAGGGCAGCGCGCGACCTGCTGTGCCCACCGCTCGAACTCGGCTTCCCCGTCCTGCCGCGCTTGGGAGACAACCGCGCCCCACGAGACGCCTGCCGTGCGGTGGCTGAGGTGGCGAAGCTCGTGCAGCACGGTGATAGCCGTCTCGCGGCGTTTGACAGTCAGAGGCGGGCGGCGTAACATGGCGATGACAGCGGTGTGCAGCGAGAGTGGAAGTGGGCAGCGTTTAGAGTCACGGATGGCCCACGGCTGGGCGTGAGTGAAGAGGAAGACAGGCGCAGCATGGATGAAGAGCAGCAAGCGCAACTGGCGCTGAAGGAGATGTTTCGCCACGACCGGGCCGAGGTAGCAGCTCATCCGCCGCGCAAACCGCGCCTTCGTGACAGTTCGCGAGTGCTTGCCTGGGTAGTCGGTGTCGCTGTGTTCGTGGTGGTCATCCTCCCCATCTCGTTTATCGTCATCTACCCGCGCTTCGGCCCGGTCGATACGATGACCTCATTCTGCCAGGCGGAAGCGGACGGAGAATACGCCAGCGCCTACGCTTTGCTCTCGCAGAGCAGGCAAAAGCAGGAGTCGCTCACCGACTTCACTCGGGCAAGCCAGGGCATAACTCTAGAGTCCTGCTCTGTCAACGGCGGCATTCCCTTCATCTTCACGCAGACGCACGCCACGCTGAATGTTTCGTATAACGTCATTTCGAATGGCGTTAACGGCGGCTACAATGGAACGATGACATTCGTCAAGGAGTCTGGCGGGTGGCGTGTAGACTCCTCGTCTCCGCTCGGCTACTGACGACGTTCTGCTCGGCGCGCGCGGCTATGGCAGCAGCAGGTGCAGGTCGCCGAATTCGTGCCAGAGGTAGCGCCGTTCGATGGCCTCGGCATACGTGCGGGTGAGATGCTCGCGTCCCACCAGCGCCTCCAGCATGGCGAGGTGGCTGGAGCGCGGCTCGTGCAGCCCCGTGAGCAGCCCATCCACTGCGCGGATGCCACGCTCAGGCGTCACGACCAGGCCGGTCCAGCCCTCGCCGGGGTGAACCTCGCCGCGCTCATCGGCCACCGTCTCCAGCGTGCGGACGGCGGTCGTGCCGACGGCGATGATGCGCCCGCCAGCCGCGCGCGCCGTATTGATGAGGCGAGCGGTCGCGCTGGAGACACGATAATATTCCTCATAGGGCGGCTCGTGCGCCTCCAGGCTGGAGACGCCTGTGTGCAGGATCAGCGGCGCGAACAGCACCCCACGCGCCACGAGCTGCGCCATCAGCGTGCGCGTGAAGGCGCGGCCCGCCGACGGCATCTCGGCGCTGCCCATCTCGGTCGCGTAGACCGTCTGATAGTAGCTGTTCGGCCAGAACTGCGGCACATAGCCATAGCGAATCGGGAAGCCGTTGCGCGCCAGATAGTCGTGTAGTGGCTGCGGCGCGCGGATGGTGGCCAGCCAGAGGCGCGGCGGCGTCGTGATGCCCGCCGGATACGGCGCGTGCAGCGTGGCTGTGGCGCCGTCGGGCAGGGCCAGCGTCTCGCCCGCGAAGTCGTCGCTGAGCGGCGCGGAGCCTGCGGGCTGCGGCAGCCGTGGCTCGACCGTCCAGAAGCCGCCGGGCAGGTGGGTCGAGAGGTGTAGCTCGATCTCGCGTCCATCGGCGCGGGTGGCCTTCAGCGCGGCGTTCAGCACGCCGCTGGTGTTGATGACCAGCGCGTCGCCCGCGCGCAACGCCGCGCCAATCTCGCTGAACTGCGTGTGGATGATCTCTGGCGTGGAGCGCGAGGAGACCATCAGGCGCACATCATCGCGCGCGTCGCCGCGCGCCTCTGGCGGCTCGGTCGCCTCCAGCTCCGGAGCCAGCGTGAAGTCGAGCGCGTCATCCAGCGCCGCGCTGTGTCGCTCTGGCGCCGTCGGCTCATCCTCATATCCTGTGGCGTCGGGCGCCTTGCCCAACAGCTCGAATGCGTGCGGTGAA
>DATBTW010000353.1:0-8628 GCA_036559055.1 Ktedonobacterales bacterium | reverse complement strand
GCTTTTTGGGCTGCCACTACCCCATTCCTCCTATTTTCCGCGTCGCGCGCTACCCTCCATGGCGCTCAGACGGTTGACAGAGTAAGAACAAGTGTTCTATTATTTGAGATGAAACCTGCGGGCAGGCGGACCTGTGCGCGCGCTCGCGCGCCACTCGCACGCAGGTGGATGCGCTTCGAAGCATGATGAGCGATGATGAACGATACCATCGGGGAGGGCAGGCGCCATGTGGGATCACAACGCCGGGCAGGGCATGACGCCCCAGCAGGCGAACCAGCGAGCGATGAACCGTCCATACGCCGAGCCGGATGAGCCGGACGAGCAGGCGGCAGGGGCCAGCGCGGCGCTGGATGCGCTGACAGCCGAGGACGCCGCCTATGCCGCGCTGAGCGCACGGGGCGCGGGCGCGAGCGTGCTGACCGAGGCGATGCGCCGCGCCCAGACACGCGCGCTGATTCGCGAGTTTCTGCGCGCGGTGCCACGCAGCGAGGAGAGCGCCGTGCTGCCGCTCGTCCGCGCCGATGGCGTCACGCGGCAGCTCACCCGCGCGCATCTGACCTACGCCATCGACCGGCTGCGACCACGCCAGCGACAGATCGTGCGGCTGGGCATCGAGGAGCGCTGGCCGCGCCAGAAGGTCTGCGCCTACCTGCGCGGCATCAGCATGAAGACACTGGAGCGCGACCAGGCTGAGGCGCTCGACATCCTCGCACAGCTCTAGCGCAGCTCCAGCGCGCCCGCTCGCAGCCTTCCCGCGTGTCCGGCGAACATGGCCGAGTTGATGCGAGCATCCCTCACGCGACATAGTGTAGGCAAGCGCCTGCGCCAGATGGACGCGCAGCAATGCTTGCCAGTCGCGCCGAGGGAGCGGGATCATGCGAGATGAGCCACAGCAGCCAGCCGCGCAGCCAGAGCTGGAGCCACAACACGAACCACAGCGGCGCAAGGCGGCGCGCGACGTCGCGCGCAGCGTGACTGCCGCGAAACCCGGCGCGAAATCTCGCTCCGGATCAGCCGCGCAGCCAGCTGCGACGCCAGCGGAGAAGCCAAAGCCGAAACACACTACCCGGCATTCGACCAGACAGTCCGGAAAACAGCCCACGCAAGCCACGCCGCAGTCCTCGCTGGCCGATGTGGATGGCGGGATGGGCCTCGGCGGCTTTGATCCCCGCATGATGGAGCGGCAGATGGCCGCGCTGACCCGCCTGCTCGAAGCGCAGGGCTTCGAGTCCGAAGAGCAGATGCAGGCGTTCATCGAGCAGCTCAACACGCAGGATATGCCGCTCAGCATGGCGCCCGCTACCCCGCTGGAAGAGGCGCAGGATCTTATCTATGAGGCGTCTGGGCTGCATGGCAAGCGGCGCGAGGCGCTCATCCGCAAGGCGCTCGCCATCTCGCCCGATTGCGCCGACGCCTACCTGCTGCTGGCCGAGTCGTGCCGCGACATCAATCAGGCGCGCGACTACTTCGAGCAGGGCGTGCAGGCGGGCGAGCGGGCCATCGGGCCAGCGATGTTCAAGCAGCTTGCCGCCGATGGCGCCTTCTGGGGCTATCTGGAGACGCGCCCCTACATGCGCGCCCGCGAGGGGCTGGCGAGCATCCTCTGGGAGCAGGACGAGCATACGGCGGCCATCGAGCACATGCGCGCCCTGCTCCAGCTCAATCCCAATGACAACCAGGGGCTGCGCTTCCGCCTCACCTCGTGGCTGCTCACCACGGGTGATGATCTCGCGCTGAAGCGGGCCGCCGACCTGCTCAAGCAGTTCAAGGAGGATGACAGCGCCTTCATGGTCTACTCGCGCCTGCTCCTGGCGCTCCGGACAAAGGGCGCTGGCCCAGCAGCGGAGAAGGCGCTGGAAACCGCCCTGAAATCGAATCCCTACGTGCCGCTCTATCTCCTGGGCGTCCTCCCACCGCCAACGCAGCAGCCCGACTACTACGGAGTCGGCGACCAGAATGAGGCCATCATCTATCTGGAAGAAGGCGGCGTCGAGGCTTGGGCGGCGCGCGATGAGGATATTGCCTGGCTCATCGGCGCGATGATTCGCCACGGCGCCCCCGGGCTGCTCAATGAGCAGACCGAACCCCGCCGCCATCACAAGCGACCACCCAAAGTCAAATAGCTGCTACGTCGCGGTTACGCGGCCTTCGCGGTGAAGGTCAGCGCCAGTGTCACCGTGTCGGAGACATCCGAGACGTTGGGGACATTGGGGATGCTGATGCTGTAGTCGCTGTAGTGGATGGTCGTCCGCGCTTGCCCGGTCAGCACGGCGCCGCTGGTGAGCGTCGCCGTGGCCATGAAGGTGACGGAGCGCGTCACCTGATGGATGGTCAGATCGCCCGTCAGCGTGAAACTCAGCTTCTGCCCCACCGCGACACTGGCAGGCAGCCCGCTGATGGACTTCGTGACGAAGGTGGCGTACTGGTTGTTGGGGTCGCCCGTCTCCAGGATGCGGTTCTGAATCGTCTGGTTGCGCATGTCGCTGTCAGTGGTCAGCCCGGTCAGATCGATACGAATGGCGCCCACCGCGCTCTTGCTCGGCGTGGTCGTATCCACCAGAATCTGGCCGCTGACGCCGCTGGTCGTTCCCACGACAGCCTTGGGCTGCCCCAGCAGGACCTCGTGGGTGGTGAAGCTGGCCTGCGACGATGAGGCGTCGACGGTAAAGACCTTGCCCGTCGCCGTCGGCGCGAGGGTCGCCGCTGCGCCAGTCGCGCCGCCAGAGCCAGCGCCGCCGCCCGCCACGCTGGCCGCTGGCCCATAGATATAGAACGCCAGCGCCGCCAGCGCGATGATCCCCAGCGCCGCAACCGCCGCGACGATGCGCCCCACCGGACGCTGTAGCCATCCACCCATCCTGGTCTTCTCCCCCGTCTACTTCCCTTGCCTGCGCCTGATTCGCCAGGCTACTGCCGTCTCCAGGATAGAGGCAGAACATGGGAGCGGCATCGGAGTGAGATGAGAGAACTCTTATCGGCTGCGCGGCGTCTGCGCGATCAGCCGACCGCCGCGGTCAGCCGCCGCTCGACGAACTGCGTGACCTCCAGCAGGGCGTCGCGCTCGAAAGGCTTGGGGAGAATCTGCGCGCTGAGCTGGCGCAGCAGCGAGGAGAAGGCAGGCGGGAAGTGCGCCGCCATGCTGGAGATGGCGACATAGGCGAAGCGCGGCGGGGCCAGCCCCTCCTCGGCGGCGCGGCTGAGCGTCTCGAAGCCGTCGAGGCGCGGCATCTGGTAGTCCATCAGCACGATCATCGGCGCGGGGGCGGCGCGCAGGGCTTCCAGCGCCTCCAGTCCATCGGCGGCTTCGCGCGTCTCATAGCCGGCCTCGGTGAGCCAGCCCCGCAGGGTCATCCGGACAGTCGGGCTGTCGTCGACGATGAGGACGGGAATCATGCCTGCTCGCTTTCTCGTGGGTCGCGCGCATCCACACGCGACTCCGGCTATGATACCTGAGCCAGCGTCAGCAGGCGAGAGGAATGGGACTGTCGGCCTGCGACGGGAGAGGAAGGCATAAGGGAGGTCGCAGCCATCATGAGGGTGACGAGCGCACGGCGCAGGGTGGCGGCGCCGGGGATGCGCCCCCACGCCGTTGGCAACCAGGGTTGCCAGTCGTGGGCATGTGCCTGCACCCACTGGCCGATGGTGGCGCCCGTGGACATGCCGCTCAACACCGCCGCGCAGATCAAGGTGAGCAGCGTTGTCCAGGCAGAGCGACAGCCTCGCTCGGCACGTGGATCGGGAATCTGACGGACCATCTCGACCCAGGACGGGGACAGCGTGCGTAGCGAGCTTATGGTAGATTCGGATGTGCGCATAGGGCCTCCTCTTCGCTTGGTTTGGGACTTTGCATGAGGATACCCTGGTCGCGCCGCTTTCTCTTCCCCTCCTTTCCATTGCTCAGCGTGCGACACCCCTGCATGACGTAAGACTTTGCAATCACCCTGCGCCATCCTGCCTGCTCGCTGGGAAGGCGCCGCGCCGCGTGGTACACTCAGAGGTGGCTGGGCGGCGCTGCCGTTCGGCTATGTGGAAACACTGAGGGGGGTCGCGCTGGCGGCCGCCCCGTCTGGCGCTGTCCGCTGCGAGGACGTTGGGCCAGGTGGAAGGGGAGCAGACGACGGTGAAGCTGATCGTGGGGCTGGGCAATCCGGGGGCGCGCTATGCTCGCACCCGCCACAATGTCGGCTTCGACGCGGTCGATCTGATCGCCAGCCGCGAGGGCTGGTCGTGGCAGCCGCAGCGTGGCAAGACGCACGTCGCCAGCGGCCAGCTACGCTATCAGGTCGCCGCGCCAACCCCCGACCTCGACCCTGCGCCCATAGCCAGCGCGCCGCCTATCTGGCGCGAGGAAAAGCTGCTGCTGGCCAAGCCGCAGACCTATATGAACGAGAGCGGCGTCGCTGTCAGCGAGTTGGTACGCTTCTACAAGCTCGACCTGCGCGACCTGCTGATCGTCTGTGACGATCTTGACCTGCCGCTGGCCCGCGTGCGGCTGCGCTCGCGTGGCGCGGCGGGCGGGCAGCATGGCCTGGAGTCCACCATTCGCCAGCTGGGAACGAACGCCTTCGCCCGGCTCAAGATTGGCATTGGGCGGCCCGCGCATGGCCGCGACGAGAACGTTGACTTTCTGCTCAGCCCGCCACGCGGAGACGAGCGCGTCGAGCTTGATGCCGCCATCGCCATCGCCGCCGACGCCGCGCTGACCTGGGCCACCGACGGCGCCGAGGTTGCCATGAACCGCTTTAACCGCTGACACTCCTTCTGTCACTCCCCTCTCCTCGCGGGAGAGGGGCTGGGGGTGAGGTTTCGCCTAACATTCTGGACGGAGGCCGCCTGTGTCGTTGCGTGGATTACTGCCCCTGCTGGAGAATCGTCCCGAACTGCGCCGCCTGCGCGAGCTGCTCAGCGCATCGGCCAGTCAGCCTGCCAGCGGCGCCGTTGACCAGTTGCCCGCCATCACCGGCGTCAGCGAGGCGGGGCGGCCATATCTCGTCGCTGCGCTCGCCGATGCGTTGGGCGCGCAGTTGCTCTACGTCACCCGCAGCGATGAGCAGGTGGACGCCGTGGCGCTGGCCCTCACCACGCTCACCGATGGCGCCATCCCCGTCCGCACGTTCCCCGCGCTCGATGCGCTGCCCTGGGAGCGCCTGCTGCCCGACCGCGACACCATCAAGTCGCGCATGAATGCGCTGATCCTGCTGACGCAGGCCACACGGCACGCCGAGGGCGTCAGCGCGCCTGCCATCGTCGTCTGCTCGGCGCGCGCGCTCACCCAGCCCATCATGCCACCCGACGAGTTTGGCGCCGCGCTGCTGGCGCTCAAGACCAGCCAGCGGCTCGATCCGCGCCTGCTGCTGGAGCGGCTGATGGCGCTGGGCTACGACTTCGAGGCCGAGGTGGAGGAAGTGGGCCAGTGCACCCATCGCGGCGGCATCGTGGATGTCTTCTCCCCCGCGATGGAGCGGCCCGTTCGCATCGAGTTCTTCGGCGATGAGATCGACAGCATCCGCACATTCGACCCGGAGACGCAACGCTCGCTCAACAGCATCGCCGAGGCGCTCATCACCCCTGCGCGCGAGGCGCTGGCCACCCGTGGGCGCGAGGCCGCTGAGCGGTTGGCCGCGCTCGACGCCATCGGGCTGAACCCCGCCGCGCGCGACCGCTGGAATGACGACCTGGAGGCCCTGCGCGAGCGGCAGTCGTTCCCCGACATCGCCTACTACCTGCCCTACCTGCATCAGCCCTCCACCATCCTGGCCTATTTGCCAGCGGGCGCCTACCTCGTGCTGGGCGATGAAGATGCGCCGCGCCTGGTGGCCGAGCAGATGGCCGAGCAAGGCGAGGAAGCCCGCGACCGCCTCGAACGCGATGGCGAGCACCCGCATGGCCTGGAGCCAGCGTTTGTCGCGTGGCCGACGCTGCGCCCCGCGCTGGAGTCGCTGCCCCAGGCGCGCTTCGCGGGCCTCACCGCCGATGAGCAGGCGCCTGGCGTCGGAGCGGCGCTGGCCCCTGACCTGGCCCCCGCGCAGTCGTATGGCGGGCGGCTGCGCGCCTTTGCTCAGGACGTGCGCAAACTGCTCGGCGCGCGCCAGCGAGTCGTCGTCGCCAGCTTGCAGGCGCGCCGTCTCAGCGAGGTCTTCGGCGATGAGGCGCTGCTGGGGCGCAACAACGTCGTGCTCGTCTCGCCGCAGACCGACCTGCCCGACCCGCCAGAGCCAGGCACGCTGACGATTGTGCATGGGCGCTTTCCGGAGGGCTGGCACAGCCGCTCGCTGGCGGTGACCGTCTTCACCGACGCCGAGGTCTTCGGCTGGGCGCGCGGCCACGGCGCCGCCGACCAGCGCAAGCGCGCCATCACGCCCGCTGCCTTCCTGGCTGAGCTGCGCCCCGGTGACTTTGTCGTGCATCAGGAGCACGGCATCGGGCGCTTCGATGGCCTCGTCAAGCTCGACTCCAGCGAGGTCGAGCGCGAATATCTGCTCGTCGCCTACGCTGGCACCGATCGCCTCTACATTCCCACCGATCAGCTCGACCGCATCACCCGCTACATCGGCATGGGTGACGCCGCGCCGATGCTCAGCCGCCTGGGTGGCGCGGAGTGGGCGCGCGCCAAGCAACGCGCCAAGGAGAGCGCCAAAGAGATCGCGGGTGATCTGCTGCGCCTCTATAGCCTGCGCGAGACGCTGCAAGGTCATCCCTTCCCCGGCGACGACCAGCAGCCCTGGCTGCAGGAGATGGAGGAGGGCTTCCCCTACGTCGAGACGCCCGATCAGGAGCGCGCCATCGCCGAGGTCAAGGCCGACATGGAGCGCGCCCGCCCGATGGATCGCCTGGTCTGCGGCGATGTCGGCTATGGCAAGACCGAGGTGGCCCTGCGCGCCGCTTTCAAGGCCGTGCTCGATCAGCGCCAGGTGGCCGTGCTGGCGCCAACGACCGTGCTGGCGCTCCAGCACTTCAACACCTTCAGCCAGCGCCTGCGTCCGTATCCGGTGCGGGTCGAGCTGCTCAGCCGCTTCCGCTCGGAGAAAGAGAACAAGGACACGCTCAAGGCGCTGGAAAATGGCGCCGTCGATATTGTCATTGGCACGCACCGCCTGCTGCAGAAGGATGTCAACTTCAAAGACCTGGGCCTGCTCATCATCGACGAGGAGCAGCGCTTTGGCGTGACGCACAAGGAGCGCCTCAAGCAGATGCGCGCCGAGGTGGATGTGCTGACGCTCTCGGCCACGCCCATCCCGCGCACACTCTACATGGCGCTCTCCGATGTGCGCGACATGAGCGTCATCGAGACGCCGCCGCAGGAGCGCCTGCCCATCCGCACCTACATCCGCGAGCACGACGACGCGCTGATGCGCGAGGTGATCCTGCGCGAGATAGATCGCGGCGGCCAGGTCTACTTCGTCCACAACCGCATCAAGGGTATCCAGGCGCTGGCCGAGAAGCTGCGCAAGCTCGTACCGGAGGCCAGGTTCGTCGTCGGCCACGGCCAGATGCACGACGACGCGCTCGAGCAGGTCATGCTCGACTTCTCGGCGGGCGAGGCGCAGGTGCTGGTGAGCACCACCATCATCGAGAACGGGCTGGACATCCCGAACGCCAATACCATCATCGTCAACAACGCCGCCTACTTCGGCCTCTCGCAGCTCTACCAACTTCGCGGGCGTGTCGGACGCAGCGGACGCCAGGCCTACGCCTACTTCCTTTACAATAAAGACACCAAGCTCACGCCCGTCGCCGAGAAGCGGCTGCGCGCCATCTTCGAGGCGACCGAGCTGGGCGCGGGCTTCCGCATCGCCATGAAGGATCTGGAGATTCGCGGCGCGGGCAATCTGCTGGGCGCCGAGCAGTCCGGATTCATGAACTCGGTCGGCTTCGATCTCTACACCAAGCTGCTGGCCGAGGCCATCGCCGAGATGGAGGGCAAGCGCCCCACGCAGGCCGCCGCGCCCATCGGTGTGACGCTGGAACTGGCCGTCACCGCCTTCATCCCCGACGACTACATCAACGACCGCGCGCTCAAGATGAGCTTTTACCAGCGCATGGCCAATCTGGAGCGCCCGGAGCAGGCTGAGGCGCTGGCGACGGAGCTGGCCGACCGCTTCGGCGCGCCGCCCGCCCCGGTGGCCAACCTGCTGGCGGTGGCGCGGCTCAAGACCGAGGCGGCGCTGCTGGGGTTCGAGGGCATCAGCGCGCGCGATGGCGATGTCACCTTCAAGCTGCATCGCACCACCGTTCCCGACCGCGTCGCGCTCTACAAGCGCTTCAAGGCTGACGCTCGCGCCCAGCTTGGCGAGGTACGCATCCCGCGCCGCCGCTTCAGCGACGACCCCGCGCGCTTCCTGGCCGAGCTACATGACCTGCTGCGCGTCATCGTCGGTTCCGCGCAGCGCCCCGCCGCCACCGCCGCCGCGCGGTGAGGCAGGCGCATGGCGCGAAGTGAGTGGTCATGCGGCCTCAGATCATTTTGACGCCAGGGTCAAAATGGTCGGAGCAGTGGAGATGCCCGCTCATACCATCTTGTTGGCTTCAACAAATGGTAGCTTGGCAGTGGAGTACAGCAGCGGTTGAAAGATGTCACGACACGGTGATCGTGAACGTCTGCTGGGTGATGGCGTCCGAGCAGGCGCC
>DATBTW010000352.1:0-1827 GCA_036559055.1 Ktedonobacterales bacterium | reverse complement strand
GCGCACGCTCATACGCGCCCCGATGTTCGCGCTCAGGGGACTATGGGCTGCCTTCTGGTGGGCGCGGAGCCGCTACCCGCGCCTGCAGAAGAAGTATGGCGGAACGGTTGGGCTCTCAGCAGTGGGGATGTTTGGTCATGGTGGTGGTTGGGCGATTCCGATTTCCTACCACACGCTGGATGTAACGCTGGGTGGCATCGCCACGAAGCCAGGCATCGTGGATGGACGCATCGCCATTCGCGAGTACCTTGCCATCACGCTGAGCTTCGACCACGACATCATCGACGGCGCTCCCGCCGCGCGCTTCGCCGCGCGTCTGCGCGAGCTGATCGAGAGCGGCTATGGGCTGCATGAGGATGTGACGACGTCAGCACAGCCCACCCCCACCTATGTCTGAGCGCCACGCCATCGCGGCGGCAAGCGGCGCGGGCTGGCGTCGCTGGCGCGCGTGGCGTACAGTACGGTCAGGCCCAGAGGCGCCGTCGCGGCGGCAGCAGAGAGCAGCGGAGAAGCCTATGTTCGCGGAATATTTGCAGGCAGCCATGCGCCACGCCGTCTACGAGCAACTCGAAGATGACAAGTCCTATTATGGCTCTATTCCTGGTTTTCAAGGTGTGTGGGGCAATGCCCCTACGCTCGAAGCCTGCCGAGAGGAGTTGCTGGAAGTTCTGGAAGACTGGGTGCTGTTTCGGATCGCCAATCAGCAGTCGCTGCCCACCGTGGATGGTCACTCACTCACGATCAAGGCCAGCGTCTGATGCCCGCACTTGGGCCAATCAAGCGGCGTGATCTCATTCGCAATCTGCAACGACTGGGATTCACAGGCCCCTATGCTGGCGGGAAGCATCAACTCATGCGACGTGGCGATGTGGACGTGCGTATTCCCAATCCTCACCAGCGCGACATTGGCTTGAGTCTGCTCCAGCGCATTATGAAGCAGGCAGGCATCTCGCGCGAGGAATGGGAAGCGCTCTAGCTGGGCAGCAGGATGGCCGCCAGCGCGAGGCCCAGCGCCAGCGCCACGCCAAACTGGAAGTGCAGCGCCGCCGCTCGCCGCACCGCCATCCGCAGGATGGGATCGCGCTCGCCCGCCGCGAAGACGCTGCGTACCTCGCGATGCGCCAGCGGGAAGGTCAGCCAGACCAGCAGCGCGAGCCACGGCAGGGAGAGTTGGGCCAGCCCCGTCGCATGCGAACCGACCAGCCCTAGCGCCACCAACAGCGTCGTAGCGGCATACGCGCCGTAGACCAGCCCCGCCTGATAGCGCAGCGCGAAGCCCCGACCGAAGCGCACCGGCAGCGTGCGCTTGTTCACCGCGCGGTCGTCGTGGTAGTCGCGGATGTTGTTGGCGTTGAGGATGGCGACCACCAGCAAGCCCATCGGCACGCTGGCGACGAAGGCGGCCCACGACCAGCGCGGAATCTGCACGTAGTACGCGCCCCAGACCATCAGCAGACCCATCGCCAGATAGACCATCAGGTCACCCAGCCCGCGCGCCGCGAACTTGAACGGTCGGGCGCTATAGAAGTAGCCAATGAAGAGCGCGGCGACGCCAAAGAGCAGGATTGCCGGGCCGATCAGGGCGATCAGCCAGAGGCCCAGCGCGGCGGCGACGCCGAAGCAGGCCAGCCCCATCCCCAGCACCTGCGCGCCCGTCATCTCGCCGCGAAAGATGACTGTCGTGGAGCCGAGCGACTGCGCCGTATCCAGCCCGTACTTCCAGTCGAAGTACTCGTTCAGATAGTTCACGCCAGCTTGCAGCAGCATCCCCGCCAGCAGCGTCAGCGCGAAGGGGCCCAGGTGGAAGCCGCCCTGCCACGCGGCCAC
>DATBTW010000351.1:0-2407 GCA_036559055.1 Ktedonobacterales bacterium | reverse complement strand
GTCACCGCTCCCTCGCCCGCCGCTGCAGCTCGTAGAGGCGGCTGATCGCTTCCAGCGGCGTCAGCTCGTCGATGGGCAGCGCCTTCAGTTCCTCGATCAGCGGGTCTGGCTCAGCGGAGAAGAGCGTAAGTTGCACGGCCTGCGGCGAGGCCAGCTCGCGCATGCGCTGGCGGCGGCGCGGCGCATCGCCTGCGCGCTCCAGCTCCTCCAGCGCTTCCTCGGCGCGGCGCACCACCTGCCGTGGAATCCCCGCCAACTGCGCCACATGGATGCCGTAGCTCTTATCCGCGCCGCCGGGGATGATCTTGCGCAGGAAGACGATGTGGCCTTCCTCCTCAGCCACCGCCACGTTATAGGCGCGCACTCGCGGCAGCGCCCGCGCCAGCTCCACCAGCTCGTGGTAGTGCGTGGCGAAGAGCGTGCGCGCCCCGCAGCGCTTGTTGTTGTGCAGATATTCCACGATGGCGCGGGCAATCGCCAGACCGTCATAGGTGCTGGTGCCGCGCCCGATCTCATCGAGAATCACCAGGCTGCGCGGCGTCGCATGGCGCAGGATGGTCGCCGTCTCGACCATCTCCACCATGAAAGTGCTCTGGCCCGTGGCGAGGTCGTCCTGCGCGCCGATGCGTGTGAAGATGCGATCCACCACACCGATGCGCGCCGATTCCGCCGGCACGAACGACCCGATCTGTGCCATCAGCGTAATGAGCGCTACCTGCCGCAGATAGGTGGACTTGCCCGCCATATTCGGCCCCGTCAGCAGCAGTATCTGCGCCTCGCCGGTGGAGATCTCGGTGTCGTTCGGCACGAACTCCACCCCGCGCTGCGTCGCTTCCACCACTGGATGCCGCCCCGCCACGATGTGAATCGTGTCGCTCTCGTCCAGCGTCGGTCGGCAATAGTTGCGGCGCGATGCCACCTCGCCCAGCGAGAGCAGCGTATCCAGCTCGGCCAGCGCGCGGGCCGTGCGCAGCGTCGCCTCGCCCCACCGCGTCGCCACCTCCGTGCGCAGCGCCGCCAACAGCTCCTGCTCCAGCTTCACGCTCTTCTCGTGCGCGTTGAGGATCAGCGCCTCGTACTCCTTCAGATCGGGCGTGATGAAGCGCTCGCCCGTGCTGAGCGTCTGCTTCCGGATGTAATCCTCTGGCACGCGACTGAGCTGCGAGTTCGAGACTTCCAGATAGTAGCCAAAGACCTTGTTGTAGCCGACCCGTAGATTGCTGATGCCGCTGCGCGCGCGCTCCTTGGCCTCCAGATCGGCCACCCATTGCCGCCCATTGCGCGCCGCGTCGGTCAGCGTATCCAGCTCCGCGTGATAGCCGGGACGCATGTAGCCGCCATCCGCCAGCGAGAGCGGTGGCTCATCCACCAGCGCGGCGGCGATCAGCGCTTGCAGCTCTGGCAGCGGGCGCACGGCGGCGCAGACCCGCGCCAACCCATCCGCCGCGCCCTGCGTGGCCGCCGCCACCTCCTCCACCGCGCGCAGCCCCGCCGCCAGCGCCACCAGATCGCGCGGCGTCGCGATGCGCTGCAACGCGCGATTCATCAGCCGCTCCAGATCGCCCGCGCGGCCCAGCAGCGGCGCCAGCCGCGCCCGCAGCGCCACGTCGTCTTTGGCGGCGGCCACGGCGGCCTGCCGCTCGCGCAGGCGCTCCAGATCGAGCAGTGGCTCACCGAGCCAGCGCCGCAGCATCCGCCCGCCCATCGGCGTGCGCGTCAGGTCGAGCACGCTCAGCAGCGAACCTTTCGCGCCGCCGCTGCGCCCGCTCTCGAAGAGTTCCAGATTGCGGCGGGTGTGCGCGTCCAGCGTCATGAATCCGCTGACGCTGTACGTCTCCAGTCCGATGATCTGCGCCAGCGCGCCCCGCTGCGTCTCATGCAGATAGGCGATGATGGCTCCGGCGGCGCGGATGGCCAGCGGCAGCCCCTCACAGCCGAATGCCTCCAGCGAGGCGACCTGGAAACACTCCAGCAGCCGCTCGCGGGCGATATCCTCGCGGAAGTGGCGCGCGTCCCACGGCGTGATGACCACATCCAGCCGCTCGCTGGCGTCCAGCCGACTGGCCAGGTCGCCCGACTCCTCGCCCGCTGCATCGCCCGCTGCGGCGCTGGCGGACTGCGCGCCGTCCTGCGCGTCGACGCCGTCCTGCGCCTCGGCTGCCGCGCGCCAGCGTGTGCGCGGCAGCGGGAAGCGTGTCGGTCGCGCCGCCTCGATCAGCGCCTCGGCGGGCTGCACGCGGCTCAACTCCTGCGCCAGCGCCGTCTCCGGGTCAGCGGCGGCGAATTGCGCGCAGGCGAATTCGCCCGTCGTGATGTCCACATAGGCCACGCCCACCGCGTCGCGTCCCAGCGCGGCGGCGGCCAGGTAGTTATTGCGCTTGGCCGCCAGCATGGCCGGATCGACGAT
>DATBTW010000350.1:0-10454 GCA_036559055.1 Ktedonobacterales bacterium | reverse complement strand
GACCAGCTTGCCATCCAGATGCGAGTGGAAGGTGACACCCGCGTCCGTCACCTGGCGCAGCTTGCCCAGGCTGAAGACCTGGAAGCCGCCGCTATCGGTCAGGATGGGATGGGGCCAGCGCATGAAGCCGTGCAGCCCGCCAAAGCGCGCCACCAGCTCAGGGCCAGGGCGTAGCAGCAGATGATAAGTATTCGAGAGGATGATACTGGCGCCGATAGTCTCCAGATCGTCCGGGCCGATGGCCTTGACGGTGGCGTGCGTGCCGACGGGCATGAAGACCGGCGTGCGGATGACGCCGTGTGGCGTGCGGATGACGCCCGCGCGAGCGCGTGAATCGGCGCTGCGGCTGACGATGTGAAAGCTGAGCGGCTGCCCCACGCGCAGCGGCGGCGGCGTATCATCACTGACGGTTGGCTGGCTGACAGAATCCATGAATACCCTGCTACTCTACGACCTCATTGGCCCGCGACCCAGGCCATCTGGAATGGTAGCACAAACGAACAGGGCGACCGCGCTGGCCCCGCAACACACTTCCACAGCGGGCGCCGGGCGATTGTGTGAAAGCGAGCACGCTACGAAGCAACCAGCGCAGCATACCGACGTATATATCATAAAGAGATATAGGTGAAATGAGTCGCGCGACGGAGCGCTGCTCACTCGCGAAGGAGGCGATGTGGAACCATGCGTATCTTCTTAGCCCTCGCGTTCGGTGGTCTGGTTGTGGCATCCTTCATATCCGCGTTTGGTTGGGGCATCATTCTGTGGCCGCTGGCTGTCGGCGGCGGAGCGGTCATCTTGCTGACAGTCAGTTGGCATACCTACCGGACGATACAGGCGCTTCCAGAGACAAAGCGCCTGCGTGCGCTGGATCTGAAAGAGTCGATTGGCAGGCTTGAAGCGGCGCAGGGCATTCCGGTGGCCTCAGACGGTAGCTGTCCCCAGTGCGGGGAGCCGCTGGCCGCCGACGCGAAATTCTGCGCATATTGCCGCGCGCCCACCGTCCGGTATGCCATGATCTGCCCACAGTGCAGAAACCGCAATTTCGAAGACGCCGTGTACTGCGCGGAATGCGGCGCTGCCCTGACGCGCGCGCTCGGCCCAGCGACATCACTGGCGAATCTAGCCGAGCCATCGGAGGCGCTGGCGCCAGCGCGTGAAGCGCATCCTTCAACGCCGACGCTGGTAGGCTATCTCCACGATGTCCTGGTCATGCTCCACGCTCATTGACCTGCCATTTAGGCGGTCGAAGCTCTCCTCCGCCAACTACTAACGCTATCCCTGGTCGCTGCTGTGCGCGCGCATGTATTCGATCACCTGGCGGTCGAGGCGCTGCTCGGCGGGATCGTGGGCCAGCCGCTCCTCCAGATTCTCGCGCGCGCCGTAGCGCTCCAGCGCGTCGTAGGTGGCCTGGTCGTAGAGGCCGCTGGCTGGCCCGGCATAGTCGCCGCTGCGCGTCAGCAAGGTCTGGAGTTCGGTGGTTAGGCGCTCGTCAAGCGGGAGCATGTCTTCGGGCGCGGGCTTGAAGAAGTACAGCTCGTGCATCTCCAGCAGGCGACCCAGCTCCTCGATGGGGCTAGCGTGGTCGTCCACCCGCAGATCGATGAAGCGGTCGTTGAAGCCGCCATAGCCGCCCGCCTCGCGCGCCACCACCAGCGCCGCCGACTGCATCCCACGGCTATCGCCGCCCGCCTCCTGCCCGGCCGCCAGCGCCGCCAGCAGCCGCCGCCACAGTGGCCCCGCCGCCCGCTGGAAGGTCTCGGCGAGCGCCTGCACGGTGGCCTCGGAGACGAGGATGTTGCCCTGCGCGGCGAAATCTGGCCCGGCGACGCCGCCCGCCCAGTGGAAGCAACTGGCGCCGGTGAAGGTGGCCGAGCGCCCTTCGGCGTCCACCATGCCCGCCTGGCGATGCTCCGCCTGGAGGTCGCCGCCGGTAAGCGTATCGAGCGCGTCGCGAGCGGAGATGCCCTGCGCCATCAGTTCCAGCCCGCGCGGGCCGTAGCTCGTGTTGGCCCACGCCTGCGTGGCGACGGCTCCCACGCCCGCGCGCACCCACGGCACGACCGCGCCCACGCCCAGGAACTTCGACTGCACGGCGATGCCCAGGTCGCCATTTTGCGGATCGCGTCCGACTATCGAGAAGGTGCTGACCAATCGCTCATGGCGCCGCTCGCTCATCTGGCCCATCTGGTTCACCTCATCCCGCCTGGTTCGGCGCCGTCGCCTCTGACGCCCGCCGCAGAGCCAGTGTATCATCTGCGCCAGTGGCGGGTGAGAATGGAGAGGATGCGCGATGCGGTCAGTCGCCGATCAGTCGCTCGCCGTCATCGCGCGACGCTGCAGCGGCGGCCAGCGAGAGCAGGAGCACGGCTGCCCCGCCGAGTGCGATGACGAGCAGCGTGGCGATGGCGGTGGCGCCGCGCGCGAAGACGCCGACACCCGCGCCGACGATCAGCGCGAAGTAGCCCAGAAATAGCAGCCCGACGCGATCTTCCTGGGACATGGCGCGGCCTCCCTCGCTGGCGTTTCTCCATCGGACAATGGCGGCGCAGAGCCTTCCGCGCGGCGCCCGAGACGTCATGAGCAGGCAAGTGGGTTGGCAGAGTATGTTAGCTAGCTACATACAGTAAACGACAGCCTCTCGGCTGGCGTCAAGCAGGCTGGCGCGGCCGTCATGGGCCTGCACTTTGTCGGCGCGATTTCAATCGCCAGCCTACGGCGCGTCGCACGCATGCTGACGGATCGGGGTGATGTGGCGGCTCGCCTACGCGGCGGACACTGGATGGCGCGTGAAGAAGTCGCGCACGGCGGCGAAGTACGTGGCGGGCTGCTCCACGTAGGTCATGTGGCCAGCATTGGGGATGATGACCAGCTCGCTGCCCGCGATGCCCGCATGCATCTCGCGAGCAGCGCGCGGCGTGCAGGTGCGGTCAAGCTCCCCGGCGAGAATCAGCGTGGGGCGGTGAATCGAAGCAAGCTGGTCGTCGTATTCGATGGCATATTCATGTGAGGCGAAGTACGCCAGCACTTCGGGGGCGAAGATTTCGCGCCCCGCCTGCGCCCGCACGTACTGACGATACGCCTCGCTCTCAGCGCTGGCGAAGTGAAACGGCATCTGCATGTCCATGAGACGCGCGACATCGTCCTGCGTGCGCGCGTGCGGCTCCAGCGCCCACGACTGCATCACCTGCTCGCGCAGCGCCACCGGCTCGAACTCGGCCAGGTTGCGCTCAATCTCCGGCGCGCTCTTCGTGAAGCTGGCCGTACCGCTGGAGATGATATAGTGCGAGGCGCCGCGCTGCTCGATGGCATGCGCCAGTGTGATGAACGCGCCGAAGGAATGGCCCAGCACGGCATAGCGCGGCAGCTCCAGCGCCGCAGCCAGCCGTGTCACATCCGCAGCGAAGACGCTCAGCGAGAGTGTCTCCGGATCGACGCGCTGCGAGCGCCCCTGCCCGCGCTCATCCACATACAGCAGGCGGAAGGTATCGCCCAGCGGATCGAGCCAGGGCGACAACTCGGTGTGGTCCAGCCCCGGCCCGCCGTGCAGCACGAAGAGCGGGTACCCCTGCGGCGCGCCAGCTTCCTGCACGAAGATGCTCACGCCATCGATCGCGATGTCCATCGTGTGACCTCCTGCGCTTGAGCCGCGAGTCGGCCTGACTGCCTGCTAGCGCCCAACGCGCTCGCATGTGGCGACACACTCGATGTGCGCGGTGAAGGGGAACATATCCACAGGCTGCACCGTCGTCAGTCGATAGCCATTGTCCGTCAGGAGGCGCAGGTCGCGCGCCAGCGTGGAGGGATCGCACGACACGTAGACAATCGTGCGTGGCCCCAGCCCGGCCAGCTCGATCAGCGCGCGTGGCAGGCAGCCCGAGCGCGGTGGGTCGACCAGCGCGATGTCGATGCGCTCGCGCAAGCGGCGCATCTGGCCCACCACACGCTCCAGCAGCCCTTCTTCTGAGGTGATATTGGTGATGCCATTGAGCGTCGCACTCTGCCGCGCGTCGGCGATGGCGCTGGGCTGCGACTCGATGGCCCTGACCGCCTGAACCTTGTCCGAGAGGAAGAGCGAGAACAGCCCGGCGCCGCTGTAGCCATCCAGCGCGATGTCGCCTGGCTGTGGCTTGAGCGCCGCAATGGCCTGCTCGACCAGCATCGGCGTCTGCGTGGGGTTGACCTGAAAGAACGAGCCAGCCGAGATGCGGAAGATGCGATCCAGCACCCGCTCGTGGACGAAATCCTGGCCAGCGATGATACGACCACGCCCGCCGGGCAGCCCCAGAATGACCACACCCGCCAGCATCGGCAGGGCATCGAGCAGCGCGCCCGCCACGACGTCCGGCCCGCCGTCGTCGGCGAAGGGGGCGCCGGGCCGCGCCTCGATAGTCAGCAGCGCCGAGGGGCCATGGCGATAGGTATGACTGCCCGCCAGCGAGAGCGGCCCCGAAGCCTGCGCGCCCGGAGCGCCGACCGCCACGCGCAGCGTGAAGCGCTCGGTGTAGTCATGCGCCCGTGCGCCCCATTGGGTCTGCATCCAGGCGCGTGTCATCTGGTAAAGCGCGTCGAGTTGCGGATGCACGATGGGGCAGGTTGGCATGTCAAGTGTCTCGTGGCTCTCCATACGCCGGAAGCCGATAGCGCCTTCGGGTGAGACGGAGAACTGCGCCACGGTGCGGTAGCGCCATGGGTCGGCGTCTTCGGGCATGCCAATCGTCGGCAGAACCTGCGCGTCGTTGAATTTGCCGATGCGCGCGAGCAACTGCGTGACGATGCGCGACTTCCATTGGAGTTGCGCGGGATAGGCGATGTGCTGCCACTGGAAGCCGCCCGAATCGCTCAACTCTGGGTAGCGCGGCGCGACCCGCTCATCAGAGGGACGCAACACCTCGATCAGCGTCGCGCGCGCATAGTTGGAGCGCTCGCGCTGGAATTGCGCGCGCACCAGTTCGCCCGGCAGCCCACCCGGCACAAAGACGGCGCGCCGCTCATGGCGGCCTACCGCATCGCCACCATAGGCGAGATCCGTCAACTCCAGCTCGATGATCTCGCCCGGCGCGGCATTCGGCGCACGCAGGGTAGTGGTGGGTAGCGCCTGCGGACGGGAGCCGTTCTGGCTGCCGTGATTTTGCTCGCTGGCGTTCATCTCGTCCTGCATACACCTATCCCCACACCCCAGGCGCCATGTCGCATTGCGAGCATTCCACCTGCGCGTTTCCTCTTGGGTCATTCAGGACATTTTAACACACCACCGCCCAGCAAGTCCGCTGCGGCAGCCATTTTGCCTGCGTTCGCAGCCAGGCGTCGCCGTTTCCGGCGCAAAAATGCGTAGCGCCTGCGCGCTCCTGGGCCGCCATTCGTCTCACTCTATGAGCAAGCTCGCGCGAGGAAACGGGGCACATTGACACGCGGGAGCAGCGCGACAGTGTTAACCATGCCGCTTGCCAGGCGTCAACAGAGATAGGCGCAGACTGTGACGCGCGCCACAGCGCCAGAGCGGCGCACTGCGTCAGACTGGTTAGGGAACAGCAGCGCGAGCGTATGCGCAGCGGCGATGCGCAGGCGGACTGGTCGGCCTGCGACCAGCGTGGACCAGCATGGACCAGCATGGATGAAAGGACAGGAGGCGCCGACGCGATGGAACATGACGCCAGGCACGGAGAGCGACTGCCGACCACCACTGCCGCGACGCAACCTGATTCCGAGACAGGCGCATCGCCCATCTCATCGCACGTTGAGTCGTATACGCCTGACGGCGCCGAGGTCAACGAGGAGCAGGCCAGCGACGCCGACAGCGAACAGCTCGCCCCCGACGTGGGCGAACGCCCCACGGTGGAGCATCAGTCCTGGCTCACGCAGGATGACTACTGGCAGCGCACCACCTACATCGCCCTCACGGGCCGCCACACACGCGCCGCCCCGCCCACGCGCCCGCTGCCCCGCCCGCGCCGCTTCGGTCGGCCCTCGCCCGTGCGTAGCGCGGTCGTGCTGGCGCTGACCGTGGCGCTGATCGTGCTGATTCCGCTGGGGGTCGTGGTGGCGCAGCGCGAAGCCCAGGCGCACATCCAGCTACCGAGCGGTCTTCCCAATATCCCTGGCCTGACCCAGCCGACCCCCACGCACACGCCACGGCCCACGGTCACGCCGACCGTCAGGCCCACCGCGACGCCCAAGAAGCACAAATAGCCTGATCGCTTCCCCACAGCGCGGCGACCGCTGACGCATGGTATACTGCGGCCAACACGGCAGCGAGGCGGCGGCTATTGGCGCCATGTGGCAAGGGCGGGTCAGATCGATGCGAGACACGCGAGATACGCGCCGGGCGGGCGTCGCGGCGATCGGCAAGATCGTGCGGTCGGAATCGCATGTGCGCTACACCTGCCAGGTCTACGGCCCCGGCGAGACTGCCGCCTCGCCCAACCACAGCGACTACGCCTTTGGCGCCTTCGTGCGCATCCCGCTGCGCGCGGGCGCGACGCTGCCGGATACGCTCGCCCCCGCGCCTGGCGATGCGCTGCCCCCTTTTGGCGAGACGCCCGCCGCCAGCGCTGGTTGGGCCATCGGGCTGATCTACGACACCATCCTGTTGAATCCAGCGTTTGGCGCGCTAGGGCCACGCCTCTCGAATGATGAGCAGGTGGAACTCTTCTCGCCCGACTACGTGGTCGAGCGCGCCACACTGGTCTCGATTCTGCTACTCGGCGCCGCCTCGGCTGGCCGCGATGGTCGCCCGCTGATGGCGCATGGCGTCCCGGCGCTGGCCCCTGACCTGGGCGCGCTGGTCAGCCCGCTGGAGGACGACGAGATACGCGCATTCCACTACTACAGCGATGCGCCACGCGCCAAGCCCTATCTGCACATGGGCTATCTGCCACACGCCGTCGCACAGGATAATCCGCTGCTGCCGATGGCCATTCTGCGCGTGACGGAGCGGCTCGAAACGCTCTTTCCGGAGCAACAGGCGCTGCTCTCCATCGTCAAGCGCAACTTCGCCTGGCGGCTGAAGGTGCAGTCGGCGGGCTGATGATCGTACTGAAGCGAGACGTGAGGCGCGAGCGATGCAAGCAGCAGGCGGGGCGCAACCCGCGCCAGTGGGCATCACCAAAGGCCCTGGCGACACCATTCACGAATATACTTTCATCTCGCGCGACGAGAGCCGCCTGCTGAAGAATGGCGAGTATGTCTACTACGAGCTGGAGGGCGGCGCCAACGCGCGGCGCGTGCTGGGGCGCATCCTGCGGCGCGATCCGGTGCAGCTCTTCCCCGATACGTTCCTCTCGGAGCCAGCGGTGGCGCCCTCGCAGGTGGCCGCGCTGGTGGGCTATGATCAGCGCGCCAGCGACCTCTTCGAGCTGAGCGTCGCCATTATGGGCTACTACGACCACACGCTCGACTCCTTCGTCAACCCGTGGATTCCGCCCAGCTCTGGCACGCCGATCTATCTGGCCGACGACGCCTGGCTGACGGAGGTGCTCTCGCGCAAGCAGCCGCACACGCCGGGAAGCGCGCTGATCGGCTCGCTGCTGACCCGCCCCGATGGCGCCACGCCGATCGTGCTGGATGTCAAAGACCTCGTCAGTACGCATCTGGCCATCATCGCCAGCACTGGCGCGGGTAAGAGCTACCTCGCCAGCGTCATCATCGAGGAGCTGATGCGCCCCTACAACGGCGCCGCCGTACTGGTGATCGATCCGCATGGCGAGTACAGCGCGCTGCTGGAGATGGCCAACCACGACGAGTTCGCCGATGGCGAGCCTGCCGCCACCCGCAATGGCGCGCACGGCGCGGCCCGTCGCCCACGCTACCAGGCGACGACGCGCGTCTACCAGCACGATCAGGTGAAGGTGCGGCTCTCGACGCTGACGCTAAGCGATCTACGCTACCTGCTACCCAGCATGACTGACAAGCAGCATCACTTTCTGGGCCGCGCCTACGACAATCTGCGCCATGCCAAGAAGGGGCAGCCCTGGACGGCGGAGGAGCTGAAGCGCGCCGTCGCGGATGTGGCGCGTAGCTCCAACGACGAGAGCGGCGACGACAGCGGCAACAGCACCGTGGCGGCGCTGCACTGGAAGATCGACGAGCGCTTCGGCGACAACAACATGGTCTTCGATCCGCATCATCATCTGGGGCTGCGCGAGGCGCTCAAGCCGGGGCAGTGTACGGTTCTGCAACTCAACGAGGTGGACGAGCGCGACCAGCAGGTGATCGTGGCGACGCTGCTGCGCCGCATCTACAACGCGCGGGTCGATACGGAGCGCGGCAAGACGCACGAAGGCGACGAACAATACCTGAATTATCCCGTCTTTGTGCTGATCGAGGAGGCGCACCACTTCGCGCCTCACGGCGACGAGGTGGTGACGACGCGCATCCTGAAGCAGATTCTGGCGGAGGGGCGCAAATTTGGCGTAGGCGTCGGTCTCATCAGCCAGCGCCCCGGCAAGCTGGACGCCGATGTGCTGAGCCAGTGCCTGACCCAGTGCATCATGCGCATCGTGAATGAGGTAGATCAGAAGAGCGTCGGCGCGGCGGTGGAGGGCGTGGGGCGCGAGTTGCTCGACAACCTGCCCGCGCTCTCGAAGGGGCAGGCCATCATCGCGGGCGCGGCGGTCAATACACCGATGATCTGTCGCGTGCGCCAGCGCATCACCCCGCACGGCGGCGAGAGCAAAGACGCCCCCGCCGAGTGGCGCGCCTACCACAGCGCGGACGCCACCGCCGATCGCCAGCGCGGCGACGCCCTGCTCTATCGCAATCAGAAGGGCTTTAGCATCTTCAAGAGCGACGACTGAGCGCGCTCACTCCGCCGCGATGGCGACATCTGTGGGTAGCTGAACCATCGCGCACAGGGCATCCTCGGCGCCAACGATGCGCGTGGCGTGTCCCTTGCCGGTCGTGTCATCCAGCAGGACGACGCTGCCGGGGCCGAAGCGCTGCTGATCGCCGTCGCTGGTCGTGACTTCCCACTGGCCCGCCAGACACAGGAAGAGCTGGCGCGCTGGTGTCGGATGCGGCTCACCGTACCAGCCAGCGGCTGGCGCCAGGAAGGTGATGCGCGTGGCGGGTGTAGACGGCGATGTCGCCATGGGCGCGGCGGGCGGCGCGAACTGAATCAGGCGCATCTCGATGGTCGCCGTGTCGAAATGGGTCTCGCCTGCCTCATCGCTGTAGACACGCGTGTATTGCATAGGATATCCCCTCCGCTCACGCACTGCGCCTCACTTCGGCTGCTCGACCAGCATATTCCACAGCGGGTTGGCGCCGTCGCTTGCGACTGTCACCGTGACGGGCAGCTTCTTCCCGATCAACGACGAGAACAGTTGCATCTGGTCGCGTGTGGATGCCACGGTAGAGGTACACTGAATCGTACCGGAAACGGCGTCGCCCACGCCGACCGTCACGGACGAATGCGCGCCGTGGACGCTCTGGCAGGAGAAGATCAGCCTGACTTCCGCTGCATTCGAGACGGTCAGATAGCCCATCGCTTCTGTCATAGAGACCATGCCTGAACCCGGAGTGCCAATCAGTCCGGAGCCATCCCACTTGGAGCCATCCGCAATCTCGACCTCGGCCACCCAGCCATCATCTGGATGCACTGCTGGCAGGCTGGCGACATGCGATCCTTCAGCCTGCGCTGCGGCATCGGCGCCAGCGGTGAGGGTGGCTATCGCTCCCGGCGCCGCAGGGTTGTGTGGCGCGCCAGAGAGGTCGCAGGCCGAGAGTCCGACGAGCATCGCGCCGAGCAACAGGCCGAGCAACAGGCCGGGCAGGAAGCCACTCCACAGCCGCTTGTCTGTTCGTCGCATCAGTAGCCTACTCCTTCGTAGAGTGACCTGCACATGGGATTCGCGGCGCTTCAGCCGCTCCTTCCTTCTGTTTTCCAGTATATCCTACACCGCCAGCCTGCGGATGTGAGCGGCTCAACAGCGGTGTGGTATCCTTCAGGTTGGTCGCGCCAGGAGCGACCCTCACCCCCAATCCCCCTCCCAGAGGGCGAGGGGAGCGCGACATTCCTGCACTTGCTGATGCGATAGACTCTCCGGACACTGCTCCGGAACGGTACGACGAAGTACATCACGAGACGGAGCGATCCACATGGCAGATAGCGTCATCGACCACGCCAAACACAGCGCTGCCCACAAGCGCCACGCCGCGCCGCAACCCTCCGCGCTGGACCTCTACAACATCGATCACCTGCTCACCCAGGAAGAGCGCCTGGTGCGCGACACCGTGCGCTCCTTCGTGCGCGAGCGCGTGCTGCCGATCATCGGCGAGCACTTCGAGGCGGGCACGTTCCCGCGCGAGCTGATTCCTGAGGTCGCGCAGATGGGGCTGCTGGGCATGCACCTGGAGGGCTACGGCTGCGCCGGACTGAGCGCCGTCTGCTATGGGCTGGCCTGCCAGGAGCTGGAGTACGGCGATAGCGGGCTGCGCTCGTTCGTCTCGGTGCAAGG
>DATBTW010000349.1:0-7072 GCA_036559055.1 Ktedonobacterales bacterium | reverse complement strand
CCAGATCATAAAGCGCCTGCTGCACTTCAGGCATGTCCTGTGTCCTGAAGTCGGGGTTAGCCGCTTTCGCATCGTCCCATTGCTGGCGCACCTCATCAACTCGCGCCTGCGCCGATTGGAGCACGTCCTGGAATTGGTTCACATCCACCGTCTCTGCTGCCGTGGCCTCTGCTGCGGGCTGCGTCCCCAGGATGCGGTCGATGGTCTCGGCCTTGCTGCGCGCAGGCTGCACGCCCTCTTCGTCGGGATTGGCCACCAACCCGAAGCGCTGCTCCATCGCGCGCGCCACGTCCTCGACACTCAGTCCACCCGGCCGCAACTGGCTCGTGACCTGCGTGTACCACTCGTTGGCGGCGGCCTTGGCCTCTTCCGCCGTCAGCCCGCCGGCGCGTCCTGCGTCAATCGAGCGCGCAATGGCGGCGTACCACTCGTCGGCCGCCGCTTTGGCCTGCGCGACCTGCTCAGCACGCTGCTCGGCCGCCACTGTGACACTGCTCTCGGCGTGCGCGGCGGCCAGCGCCTCCTCATCGGCGATGCTGCTGGCGGCGCCGTTCTGGCGCGCGGCGCGCAGCCATTTCTGCGCGTCGAGGCCCATCTGCTTGAGCGAGCGCTCCTGGATCGAGGAGCCCCACTGCGGATCGTGGACCACGCCGACCACGCGCTCCAGCGGGAAGGCCTGCTGCCGCCAGGCTTCCGCCTTGGCTGGGCCCAGAATCTGGTTCTGAACCTCGGTGGACTGGCGTGAGAGCCAGTGCTCGCCGCTCTCTCTGGACTGCGCCCAGGCCATACCGCTGGTCTCGGTCAGTCCCAGCGCGTCGATCTGGTCCTGGCTCATACCCGCGTCGCTGAGGATCTCCGACCAGGATCGCGTGATCGGGATGGCCGAGCAGCGGCCGCAGATGTGGTCGTCGAGCTCGGTGTCGACGTTGTGGAACGTGCCATCCATCGCAATGCAGGCCCCGCAGCAGCGCGGGCCAAAATCGGCCGCCCACATCCACTGCTGCACCACGTCGCGATTGGCCTGGTAGTTGGCGAACTGCGCATGGCGCCAGGCGCGCAGGGTCTCGGTGCGTGCGATGACCTCGGCGCGGCGCGGCGCCATGTTGGTGGCCCAGGTGAGCCGCTGCGCGATCTGACGCGGTCCCTCGCCGAGCGCCACACCCGTAAAAAGCGCCTGCTGCGCGAAGGCCGCCACCTGCGACCCCAACTGTCCAAACAGTGAGGTCAGCGGTGCGCCCGGCTGCAGCGCGCCCGCCAACTCCTCGGTCACATCTGAGGGTGGCACGCCGAACGTATAGTTGACGCCTGGTGGCACGGTGGCGGACAACGCGGCCTGCGCGGCGGCCTGGCCGAGATCCACCGCGCCGCTGACGCTCTGCTGCACGATGTCGGCGGCGCCATCGGCGAACGCGCTCACATCGCCTTGCACCGCCTGCCGCAACTGCTCCAGCCGCCGCGCCTGCGTCAGCCACGCCACGTTGACCGTCTCGCCACGCGCCTGGGCGGCGGCGATGGCATCGGTCAGCCGTTTGATCTTGAGGTCCAGCGTGGCCTGCACGCCCTGCCAGCGACCCTGCAGGTCGGTCAGGGCGTTCTCGGTCAAGTTCTGCACGGCGGCATGGTATTGCGCGGTGACGCGCTTGAGGTCACTCGGCGGGCGCTCTGGCATCGGTAGCGACACCCAAACTTCCTAGCGGCGATGCGCGCACAGTGAGCAATTTGCCGTGCTCAGCACAATGGTCGAGGCGCGCCCGAGCGGCCGCTCCGGCGCCGCCCGCGTCGTCCGGCTGCGCCGGAGATGACCGGCTGTGTGGTCTCCGGCTGGCCCGGCGCTGTCCGGCGCTGTCCCGCGAATCGTCCCAGCCTCGTCGCACTGCGACCTGTTGACGCAACATCGCCGGAGAGGACGGCGCTGTATTGTCCGGCTGCCCCGGAGTGAGCCGGAGCGCGCATCAGCCGGAGGATACGGCGGTGGCCGGAGGGTTCCGGCTGGGCTGAGCGAGCGGTGAAACGAGGACGTGAGCGGACAAACAGGTGATGCGCGACTGATGCGCGACTAGCGTGTGGCGCGCGATTGCGGCATGCTATGCGTTTGTAGACACGTTGCACGACGTTTGGCCGATGAACTGATGACACGTCCTCTGACACGTCCTCGGGATCGTTGGCCGGTATGGGAAACGAGTGGGTGAGAAGAACAATGGGCATCCTGGTCTCGGCGGCAGAGGCGGGCGCGTTGGTGGACCGCCACGAGCGGGTCGTGCGCCAGCACATTCAGGACGGCGGCCTGCCTGCCACGAAGGACGCGCGGGGACGCTGGCAGATCGATGTCGAGGATCTGGCGCGTGTGCCGGGCTGGATCGTCGACCGTGAGCGACTGGCGCGGCTGGAGCTGCGGCAGCGGCGCTCACACGCCGGGCTGGTGGCGCGCACTGAGGCGATGGAAAGCCGCCTACGCGCGCTGGAGAACCATCTACGCGCTATCGAGCGCAGTTTGGAGCGGCTCGGTCAGGCCGGACCGCCCCGACCACCAGCATCGCCCGCGCACGAACCGGAAGCGCCATCTGACGATGAGGAGCCAGACCCGGAGCCGCCACTGACCTATCGCGGGCAACCGACGGTGACGCTCTTGGATCGCGGACCGGAGGCGCCGCAGGTCTTCCGCACGCATGCCGACGCCTCACGCTGGCTGGAGCGCCATGGCGTCTCGGCGCTGACGCCCAAATCCTGGCCGGGCTGGCGGCATGTCACGCTCACACCGGTCGAGGTGCTACGTTTCGCCACGGAGCGCCAGCGGGCGGCGCTGGCAGAAGGCAACTGGCGCGTGACCTGGCGGCTGCGGCGCTGTGATGATGCGCAGTGCGTCTGTCAAGACCGGCTAGACGACGGAGTCGGCGGCTGATCGGCTGGTCGCTGATGGAGCGCCTGGAGAATCTCGAGCTGCTGGCGGTTGATGGTTTCGAGGAGTTTGAGCTGCTTGGTGATCAGGTCGACCTCGCGCGCCTCCTGGTCATCACGCAGACGGTCCTTGGTCGCCTGACGATTGCTCGCCATCTGCAGAATCGGCGCCGCGTAGGCCGCCTGCGTCGAGAACGCCAGATTGAGCAGGATGAACGGATACGGGTCGAACGGACGCATGAGCAGCCACGCATTGCAGCCGATCCAGACCGCGACCAGCAGCGTCTGCGCGATGATGAAGCGCCAGCTGCCCATGCCGCTGGCGACCGCATCGGCGGCGCGCTCACCCAGCGTCACGCGGCTATGGATGGCGGCCGTGCGCTTATGCTTGGCGGCGGGCGCGGTGTGGGCGCTGCGTGTGCGCAACTGTCCGCTGCCAGCGGACAGTTGTTTGCGTACGCGCCGGTGCAGCCTGCGCACGCGCTGCCAGTGGTCGTAGAGCCGCGCGGCGATCAGGCTGACGAGCGAGAGCGCGAACTGCAGCAGGCCGCTCATGGTCTGCGATGGTGGCCACATGGGCTAGCCTCCTGACTTGGCATTGCGCTTGGGCGTGGCTTTCGCCGCTGCGCTCGCGGCCTGCATGCGGGCCCGGGCCGCCACGGCAGCTGGATGATTGACCGGTGGGCCCGCGGTGGCAGAGCCGAGCGACGGGCCGGGCTGCTGATCGGCGCCGGGCTGTTGCTCCTGTGGTGGCTGCTGACCTGGCAGGCCGAGTGGCGTGAGTGGCGTGGGTGGCAGCGCCTGACCGTGCAGCGCGGCGCTGGTGGCCTCCTGCGCCTCCTCGGCCTTCCACTGCGCCTCGACATCCGGGTCGCCGCCGGTGCGGTCGATCAGGGTGTGCTCGCTGTAGCCCAACTGCTGCAGTGCGACGGCGGTCTGCGCGCCCGCCAGATCGTCGGTGGGCAGCGGGTCCTGCCAGCCCAGCTGGATGTCGAGGTGCTGGACGGTGGCATAGGCCACGCCGCAGACGCACAGCGCCGTCTGGATCACCTGGCGAATGCCCTGGCCGTAGAGGCGGCGCTTGTGCTCGTTGCGCGCCAGGAGCGGCGCGTAGAGCAGGCGCATCGTGATGCCTGAGATCTGGCCGCGCGGCATATCCTGCATGCGGCCGGTCGCCACGCCTGGCACGCCGCTCTCCTCGTCCATGTCTGAGCGCAGCATCTCGGCGAAGGCCATCAGTTGCGCCAGATCGCCGGAGGCATCGACGGCGCGCAGTTGCGCGTCCTCCGCGCCCAGGTCAATGATCTGCCCCGGCGTCGGCTTGAGGCCGCCGGTATCAGCGCCGGTGGCGTACAGATAGGGATGGCCCTGGAGGAAACCAATTTTGTTGATGTTGGACTCCACCAGCCGCAGTTGCTGGTTGAGATCCACCAGGCCGTCGGTCACGTCACGCTGGCCCCAGACGGAGTTGGGGTTGGGGTAGTTCTGCCAGTCCACGATCGGCGGCAGCGCATGCGGCCAGACCAGCGGTGCGCCATCCGCCACGAAGCGCCCGCCGGTCGCGCCACTGGCCACAAAACTCTCGATGCGCCAACTCGTGTCATCGCCCATGCCACTGGCCAGCGTGTCATCATCGTCGTCGGGATCGACGCGACTGATGTCCTGGCGCCGCCGGATGTTCTGGCCGCGCGCATCTTTGCAGGCGTACTCGATACGGTAGCGGACGATCAGGTCAGCGTCCTCGGGGTCCGTGAACAGCGAGACGGTCTCCGGATTGAGCAGCACCAGCCGCGGCGGGTAGTTGACGCCGGGGGTCCCGCGACGCGGCGGCACGATCTTGATGAAGACGTGGCCGTAGACACCGCCGTTGATGCCGATCTTGGAGAGCAGCGTCATGCGCTGGTCGTCGTCGCCAAACACCGCGTCGGCCAGCAGCTGCGCCTGTTTGGCCTCCGGCGAGATGCGCACGTCGGTGTGGATGGTCGGCGCGTCGGCGTCGCTATCGGCCTCGGCGTCGGTGATTCGCAGCGAGAGCGGCGACCCGAACAGGAAATCCACGCCGGTGTTGACGATGGCGCGAATGCGGTTGGAGCGCACATTGAGGTTGGGCACGCCGGGCTGCTGTGTCAGCGGTCCATCGTCCGAGCCGAAGCGGCCGCTATAGGCCTGCCAGGCGTCGCGCAGCTCGGCGGGGGTGGGGCCGTCCTGCGTGCCTTGCACACTGAGGCTCAGCGGCTCAGGACGGGGGTCCGCCTGCGCATAGGCGGGCCCGGAGACGCCCACGCCAGAGCCAGGAACGCCTGGGTAGGACGCGCGTGAGGTGGCCATGGAACGTTCTCCTTGTGGCGTGCTAGAATAGCCGCGCGCCGAGCTTGGCGGTCAGATTGCGCATGTCGCGGCTCATGACCAGATAGCGCATGGCATCCATCGCGTGGTCATATTCTTTGACGGGTCCTTCGCCGCGCCGGGAGCCGTTCGGACCGTTGCCGCGCAGCTCCCAGATGTAGGATTCTGGCTCCTCAGCGGCGCAGGTCGGGTGGCGCGCATCCACCAGCCGTGGATCACGCTGCACCAGGGAGTCGCGCAAGAGGAAGAGGCGCGGCTGGCCATCACCGGCTGGACGCAGCCGCGCCGCCACGGCCTGAATGCCTTCGAGCACGCGCTTGTCAGCGGCGGTGGTGCGCATGCCGAGATGGCGCTCGAGCGTAGCGCGGCCTTCGGCGTCGTGGTCGCAGACAATCGCGCGTGGCAGTGGATCGCCACTCGGTGACGCGCCCCAGCGCGCGTATTTGCGGATGGTGGCGGCGTGATCCTCGACCAGCGTATTGGTCTGGTAGATTTCACGGTAGAGCCACAGGCGGCCATCCGGGTCCTCGGCCCACCACTGGCACGTGAAGGGATGGGTGAAGCCGAAGTCGACGCTGAGGTAGCGCGGCCAGTCTTGCGGCACGCCACAATCGCCATACAGGTCGTGGGGCCGCGCGGAGATGCGGCCGCGCTCGACCAGGTTGCGCTGCGCGTCCCACGAGTCCTCATACACCATGCCGTCGGCCGCTGCCCACGCGCCGAGATAGAGCCGCGCGCGCCGCACGCCCGTCAGGTGATCGAGCATCGCCAGATACTCCAGCGTCACGGTCGGATTGTCCTCGTGGCGTGACAGGAGACGGGTGATACGGCCGTCGTTGGCGCGCTGGTTGAGCCAGTGGATCGGGCCTTGCGGATTGACGCAGGCCACCGCCTGCTGGTACGGCATGCGGCCGTAGCGCAGGCGCGTCTGGAGCGCCTCCCACTCCGCCAGCTCGCCGTCGGTCGCCTCATCCCAGAAGATGAGGTCGTACTCGGTCGACATGATCTTGGCGGCGTTGTCCATGCCACCGATGATGACCTTACTGCCGTTGGGGTAGGCATAGTGGGCTGGCTCATCGCCTTTGGCCGCCCAGAAGCGCACCGGCGAGGTCGAGCCGCCTAGCACGCGCTCGCGGAAGGTCACGAGCGTGCTAGCCTTGAGGCTCACCAGCGTTTTCCTGAGCAGTAAGCCACGCATGCCGGGATACTTGAGCGCCGCCAGATGCAGCTTCCACAGCGCCGCAAACGATTTGCCGGTGCCAGCCGGGCCTTCCAGCAGCGCCTCGCGGTCACGGCACAGCAGCAGCGCCAGCGCCCCGCCACGTGGCTCGTAGCGCTGAGTGGGAACGATTGGCGGTTGTGACGCGGCGGTCGGGATCGTCATGCGCGCATCTCCCAGAGTGCGGAACGCGGCTTGGATTTGGCCTTCGTGGCGCGTGGCGTCTTGGCTGGCTTGGGCTGCTCCAGCGCCATTGCGCTGCCCAGACTGGGCGCCTGCGTCGCGGCTAGTCGCGCCTCGGCTATCGCCACGTACTCGGCTTCACGCTCGATACCGAGATAGCGCCAGCCGCCCGCCTTCGCCGCGCAAAGCGTGGAGCCGCTGCCAGCGAACGGGTCAAGCACGATGCCACCGGGCGGCGTGATGAGGGTGATAAGCCAAGACATGAGGGCAAGGGGCTTCACGGTCGGATGATGATTGCCCCGACGCTCGACGCTGCCATGTAAGCGTGTTTGCAGCTTGTTCTCGTTGGGGTCATGAGGCGCGTAGTTGCTCTTACGTTGCGCCTCTATCTCTTCGCACCCGCGATTCCGCTCGCTCCTGCTCGCCTTC
>DATBTW010000348.1:0-19753 GCA_036559055.1 Ktedonobacterales bacterium | reverse complement strand
GAAGCGCGGGCTGGAGTAGGTGACGACGGCGCGAGCGCCCGCCAGCCGCAGCGCCGTGGGGAAGAGTTCGTCGGCGGCGCGCAGTGGATGCCGCGCGATGAGCTTGGTGACGGGCTGGTCGCACAGAGCGATGGCCTCGGCAAGCAGGTCGCCCTGCGGCTGCGAGAGCGAGCCGAGCGCCAGATAGGCGGGCTCGCAGCCGTAGTCCAGCCCACGCTCGACGCCGAAGGTGATCTCGGAGAATGCCTCGCGCAGGGCGACCACCAGCGCGCAGGCGTCAGCGCTGGACAGCGGCGCGTGTTCGAGCATTGCTCCACTGGCGATGTCGTAGACCAGCGCGCCATTGCAGCAGATGGCGACCCCGCGTAGCCCCAACTCCTGCGCCAGCAGCTTGACGAAGCGCGGGGGGCGCGCCGTGACCAGCACGAGTGCGACATTCGCCGCCTCCGCCCGCGCCAGCGACTGCCGCGTGCGCAGGGAGAGCGAGCGATCATCGCGCAGCAGCGTGCCATCCAGATCGGTGGCGATGAGCCGCACATGTGATGCGCTTCTCTCATCCATAGCACTGTCCTCCATTGCTACACGCCTACGGGACAGACGATTCGCAGGCCGCCGCCCTTACCGAGGCCAGTATAGCGCACACGCGCGGCCCAGCGAGACGTGCCCGCGGCGTCTGTGGGTCTGTGATGCTCGCGTGATACGGGCGAGTCGCGGTGAGAGCGCGCTGTGAGTAGTTTTCCGCACAATTGCTGCAAATACGTACTCGTACGTACTGGCTTATGCTTGGCCGCTAGATCGAAAGGCGCGTCACATGGCATATCGCTTCACTGTGAATGAGGAGACGTGTATCAATTGTGGCATCTGCATGGATCTGTGTCCCGTGCGTTGCCTCGACATGACACGTCCATCGGGAGATGGTGAGCCAGCTTCCGCGAGCGAACGGCTGACGCCCATCCCTGGAGTCTACGGAGAGCGCGACTGGATGATGCTGGCGCCGCGACAGGTCGCGGTATGCATCGGCTGCCAGGTCTGCGCGCAAGAATGCCCCACGAACGCCATCACCATCGAAAGCGTTGCGCCAGCGGTGGTGTACGCGCGGCGGGGGCCAGTCTCGGCGATGCCCACCGAGGATGGCTGGAGCCCATTGGACGCCTACACGCGCGCCACGCCCACTGAGCCGGGAGAGCAGCCCTGGGGCGAGGAGCATGCCTGGCGCGTGGCTGAGAAGCAGGAGACGTGGCAAAGCTGGCGTTCGTGGCTGGGCGAGCGCAAAGAAGACCTTCGCGCGCCATGCCAGGCGGCGTGCCCGGTCGGCACGAACGCCGGACTCTATGTCAGTCTGATTGCCGAGGGCTGTTATGATGAGGCGCTGCGTGTCGCTTCGGAAGTCAATCCGTTCCCGTCGATCTGTGGTCGGGTTTGCACGGCGCCGTGTGAGTCGGTCTGCCGACGCGGAGAGTTCGACGCGCCGATCGCCATCCGCGATCTCAAGCGGTTCGCGACTGATCATGGCTCCCCGTGGAGACGGCGAGTGGCGTCATCACCTCGCCGTTACCAGGAGCGAGTCGCGATCATCGGAGCTGGACCAACCGGACTGAGCGCGGCGTACTATCTGGCGCGTCGCGGCTACGGCGTCACGATCTTCGACGCGATGCCTGTGGCAGGCGGCATGATGGCAATTGGCATCCCAGAATATCGCCTGCCGCGTGTTGAGCTGGAGCGCGACATCGCCGCCATCCGCGACCTGGGCGTGGAGATTCGGCTCAACACGGCGATGGGGCGCGACGTCACGCTGCAGGAGGCGCAGGCGGACTATGAGGCGGTGCTGCTGGCGGTCGGGGCGCAGCGCAGTCAGCGCCTGGGCATCCCGGGAGAGGATCTGGGCGGCGTCTATCCAGCGACCACCTTCCTCAAGCGCTACAACCTGGAGCCAGAGACGGCGCTGAGCGGCTCGGTCGTCGTGATTGGCGGCGGCAGCACCGCCATGGATGCCGCTCGATCAGCGCTGCGCGCGGGCGCCACCGAGGCGCACATCTGCTATCGTCGGACGCAGGCTGACATGCCTGCGCAGGCCGAGGAAGTGGTCGCCGCACTCGAGGAAGGCATCCAGATCCATCCACTGACGGCGCCGGTCAGCCTGGTCGGCGATGCGGGCAGCGTCATCGGGATTCGCCTGCAGCGCATGGCGCAGGGCGAGCCCGACGCGCAGGGTCGTCGTTCGGTCACGCCGATCGAAGGCTCTGAGTTCGACATTCCGATTGACTACGTGCTGGTGGCGATTGGCGAGGCTCCTGACCCGTCATTCCTGCCAGAAGGAACCAGCGTTGAAGTGGCGGCCTGGGGCGGCCTCTTGATCAATCCACAGACGCTCGCGACCGGGGCGCCAGGTGTCTTCGCGGCTGGCGACATCACCTATGGCCCGAAGACGGTTATCCATGCCGCAGCGCATGGTCGGCAGGCGGCGAAGAACATCCACGCCTATCTGCGTGGCCTCTCGCCGCGTGATGTGAGCGAGTTACCCGACGACGAGCCTGAGACAGCCTCGCGACTGCCAGAGGATGGTCACGTCACACTCGACCTGCGCGCTACACCACGCGCCATCATGCCGATGCGCGACCGCAGCGAGGCGCGCGAAAGGCTGCAAGAGTTCGCGCTCGGTTTCGACGAGCGCCAGGCCCAGCAGGAAGCGTCGCGCTGCTTGCGCTGTGATCTCGCGTATCTCTGCCCCAGCGTGCGCGTTATTGGCGCGCCCGAAGTAACGGCGCTCCAAGACGCAGCGGCGCCAGAAATCGAAGTCGGAGTCGCCCGCCAGGCGTCGGCTCACGAGTAATGAGGAGACGAGTCATGAGCATTACTGACCTGACCAACGCCATCATCTCTGGGATCAACGCAGGTGGCGAGCAGTTTCTGGAGGGAACACTGGCCGCAGTGCTTCCGATTATGTGGCTCGCGATTCTAGGCTTGCACCTGGGTCGCCCGTACATCCTGGACATGATCGATCGCTTCACGTTGCGCCTGGGCGCTGACCTGCTGTGGCTGGTCTACGTGGCGCTGCGCGACCTGTTGATCGTCTCGGGCGTGGTGATGAGCTTCATGTTCTTCTTCCCCGATGTGGTGATTACTGACAACCTGCCCATCACGGGCGGGCTGGCCGCGGCGACGCTGTTCGGCGTGCTGCTGATCAAGCTGACGGGCGATCCAGATCACAACCCACAGTTGTTCCAAGCAGTGACCTATCTGCTCGGACTGGGCGCGCTGTTCTACTTCGTCCCCTACATGCTGGGCGTTCAGGCCAATGCCGTCGCGGCAGGCCAGCTCGCGAACATCAGCGCATGGATGGTGACAAGCACGAATCCCATCTGGGCGGTGGGCTTCGCCTATGTGTCGATCGGCCTGCTCGCCGTCATGGGCGCCTTTGCGGCGGTCTATGCCATCCGGACCGGCGGTCGAGCAGATCAGATCGAAGCGGCGCCAGCCGCCAAGTGATGCGACGTTGAAGAATCACCGCGCGCTCGATTCATGCAAAGAATCTGGCGACTGGAGGAAATGAGCATGAAGCCGGATGATATCGCTACCGCCATTACCAATGCTCTCGTGCAGGGCGGCTCCCAGTGGCTGGTCGCGACGATTGTCGCGTTCTTGCCGGTGCTGTGGACCATGGCGCTGATCATGCACCTGGGGCGTCCCTATGTCATTCGCACGCTGCGCCGCTGCGGATTGCGGCTGGGCGCCGATGTGTGGTGGATGTCGTACCTGCTGATGCGCGACGCCATCCTGCTGGCGACGTTCGCGCTGAGCTGGATCTTCTTCGAGCCGAACATCGTCACGCAGTCGGCGCTGCCGCTGACCGGCTCGCTAGCCGCGCTGTGCCTGCTGCTTGCGCTGGCAGTCAAGCTGACCCGCCGGGTCGACGACGACATCAACGCCTACCGCCTCTCGACCGTCTTCCTGGTCGTTGGCGCGACGTTGTACTACTTCCCACAGGTATTCGCCGTGGAGGCGGCCTCGCAGGTTCACCTGGCCAACCTGGCGTCGTTCCTCACCACCAACAGCAATGCCAACCTTGCGCTGGGTATCATGTGGGTATCGTTGGCGGGCGTGGGGCTGGTTGGCCTCTACCTCTTCGTGCGGGCGCTGAAGTCAGTGAACCGCAAGGCGACCGCGAGCATGCCCGCGCCGACCGCGCCGATCAGACACACGGCCCGCGTGGCCTGAGCGCCATCCATACGCCGTGAGACGTCATCCAGCGCCCAGCCAAAGTGGTTGTGCGCTGGATGTCTCGTATTCGCGGCCTGGTTACGGCAGGCGCGCGACTGGCTTGAGCGGGCTGTGGAACTCTGAGCGCAGCAGATCCATATAGACGATGTCATAGCGCTGGTCGCCGATGCGCTGAGCCTGGCGTCGGCGGCCAAACTCGCGGAATCCAACCTTCTGATAGCTGCGCATGGCGCGCTCATTGTACGCATAGGTCGAAAGCATGATGTTGTGCAGCCCCAGCACGGTGAAGCCGTAGTCCACGATCAGCGTGATAGCCTCAGTACCAAGCCCCTTGCCCCAGTATTCCTTGCGCCCGATGCTGATGCCCAGCTCCGCGATGCCCACCTTCAGGTCGATGTCGCGCAGTCCCACTCCGCCGAAAGGGGTATCCGTGGCACAGTCATAAATGAGAAAGCCGACCCAGTCTGAATGCGGCTCCTTGGACTGCCGCTCGTAGTCGGCCTCGAACGCCTCGCGCTGACGTGGCCAGAGGGGGTCGCCCGCCAGCAGCGTGACCTCGAAGTCGTTGTCGCCGCGATAGAACAGCTCGACCTGCTCCTCGCGCGTGCCTGGGCCGAGCGCGACCTGCTCGCCGACGATGTTGTAGACGGGGCGGCGTGGCTGGTCGTTGGCTGGCTGTGATGATGGCTGCGTCATGGGTGCCCTCCATTGCTGATACGGAACGTCGTATTCCCTCAGGCGCCCTCTGGGGGGGCGTCGGGCAGGCGCTGCTCTGGCCGGGCAGCACGCACGGGTGTGGCGATGGCGATCAGCGCCATGCTGAGCACGCCGACGCCCATGCCAAAGAGCACGGCCGGAGCACCGATGCGCTGGGCAAGGGCGGCGGTGAGCGCCGCGCCGAGCGATATGGGCACGCCGCCCAGTGTCCAGAAGGCCGAGGTGACACGACCGAGCAGGTGGTCGGGCGTCAACTCCTGCCGCAGCGAGACCTGCAAGATAGCGCGCACGGTATCGCCCAGTGTGAAGCCAGAGGCGCAGACTGCCACGAGCGCTGCATTGGGCGCTGGCCCGACCAACGCGAGAGCCACACCACTGAACGCGAATCCGGTAATCCAGGTGACGCCAAAGCCGAAGCGTCGCCGTAGCCAGGGCGCCAGCGCTGACCCCAGCGCCGCGCCGACGCTCGCCAGCCCCAGCACGACGCCAACCGCGCTATCGCCCTGCCCCAGATCATGCTTCAGGTGGAAGATGAAAAGATCGACGACGCCGCCAATGAGCAACCCTTCGATAGATGTCAGCCAGGTGATCGCGCGCAGGGTTGGCTCGCGCCACAGATAGCGAGCGCCCGCGACCAGCTCGCTCAGTTTGCTCTCGGCGGCCCGTGACGCCGACCGCAGATCGTCCGGCGTCACGCGCAGCCGGATCAGCGCCAGCGAGAAGGCGGAAACGACGAAGCTGATGGCGTCGATGCCGATAGCGGCCACTGGCCCCGTGCGCGCCGAGACTAGTCCGGCCAGCATCGGCCCCACGACATAGGCGATGGCGTAGGTCGCCTGAAGCCGCCCATTGGCGTCGGTGATCTGGTTGCGATCCACCAGATTCGCTACGGCGGTCATATACGCCACCTGGAAGCCCATGCTGACGAGCGAGGCTAGCAGCACGACGACATAGATGAGCCAGAAGGCTGGCCCGCGCAGCGCCCACCAGAGCGGAATCAGCCCGTACAGAAAGCACCGCGCGATGTCGCAGCCGATCATCAATCGGCGGCGATCCACGCGGTCGACCAGCACACCCGCGAAGACGCCCGCCACGATCTGCCCGACGCCATTCACACCGGTAACAAGCCCCATCTGGGCGACCGAGCCTGTCGCTTCGAGCACGAGCAGGGGCAGCGCCACCAGCGCGAACGAGTCGCCGAGCGCGGAGAACGTCTGGCCGATCCAGAGGATGTTGAATCCCCGGTTGCGCCAGAGCAACGCGGCTGGGCTGGGCGTCCCTGTCGGCGCGACCGATGAGGGAGCCTGCTTGAGATCCATGGAATGCGCTCACTTTGCGGCTGGCGACGCGAGGCAAAGAAAAGCGCCCGAGCGGTTGGCAGATGAATCCACTGGCCGCTCAGGCGCGCTGGTGAAGGCGTCGCTGGCTGACCCCGCTCGACCGCGAACGAGATCAGCGGAAAGCGATCTAGCCCTCAGAGGATTCGTATTGATCTTTGATCTGCGAGACGATGTTAGGATCGAGCAGGGTCGTGGTATCGCCCAGCACGCGCCCTTCTGCGATGTCGCGCAGCAGCCGGCGCATGATCTTGGCGCTACGGGTCTTCGGCAACTCGGTGGTGAAGTAGATCTTCTTGGGCCGTGCCAGCGCGCCGATGGCCTGCGCGACATGCTCGCGCAGCTCTGCCGTCAGCGCGTCATTTGGCGAATAGCCGCCACGCGGGGTGACGAAGGCGACGATGGCCTGGCCCGTGATGGGATCGCTGGCGCCGATGACCGCCGCTTCCGCGACGGCGGGGTGGCTGACCAGCGCGCTTTCCACTTCCATCGTGCCAATGCGGTGACCAGAGACATTCAGCACGTCATCCACGCGGCCCAGCAGCCAGAAATAGCCGTCGTCATCGCGGCGCGCGCCGTCTCCGGTCAGATACACGCCAGGGTAGCGCTCCCAGTAGGTACGCACATAGCGGTCGGGATCGCCCCAGATGCGGCGTGACATGGCCGGCCACGGTCGCTTGATGACCAGATTGCCGCCTTTATTGGGCGGCACGCTGTTTCCGTTCTCATCCAGGATGTCGGCCTCGATACCAGGGAACGGCATGGTGGCCGAGCCGGGCTTGGTCGTCGTGATGCCCGGCAGCGGCGTGATCATAATCATGCCCGTCTCGGTTTGCCACCAGGTATCGACAATCGGGCAGTGACTGGCGCCGATGTTTTCGTTGTACCAGATCCAGGCTTCGGGGTTGATCGGCTCACCCACCGTGCCGAGCAGGCGCAGCGACGAAAGGTCGTGCGCCTTGGGATACTGATCGCCCCAGCGCATGAAGGTGCGGATGGAGGTCGGCGCGGTGTAGAGAATGGTGGCGCGATACTTCTCGACAATCGCCCAGAAACGGTCTTTGTCGGGATAGTCTGGCGCCCCCTCGTACATCACGACGGTCGCGCCATTGGTGAGCGGGCCGTAGACGATGTAGCTGTGGCCCGTGACCCAGCCGATGTCGGCGGTACACCAGTAGACATCGTCCTCTTTGAGATCGAAGATCCACTCGTGGGAGAGCGAGGTGCCGACGAGGTAGCCGGCAGTGGTGTGCATCTGGCCTTTGGGTTTGCCCGTAGTGCCAGAGGTATACATGATGTAGAGCGGATGCTCGCTGTCGAGAGATTCCGGCTCGACGATGCGCCTGGAGGCGCGAGCGACGGCGTCGTGATACCAGACGTCGCGCCCTTCCTTCATGGTGACTTCGCGCTTGGCGGGGCCGACACGCTGCACCACCAGCACCTTCTCGACGGTTGGCGCGTCGGCCACCGCCGCGTCGGTGATGTCTTTGAGGGCGACGACGTTGCCGCGCCGCCAGCCACCATCGGCGGTGACGACCACTTTGGCCTGCGAGTCGTTGGCGCGGTCGCGCAGCGCCTCGGCGCTAAAGCCGCCGAAGATCACAGTATGCGGTGCGCCGATGCGGGCGCAGGCGAGCAGGCCAATGGCCAGCTCCGGGATCATCGGCATGTAGAAGGCGACGCGGTCGCCCTTGGTGACGCCGAGATCGAGCAGCACGGCGGCGAACTGATTGACCTCACGATACAGATCGGCATAGGTCAGGACGCGCGAGTCGCCTGGCTCGCCTTCCCAGATGATGGCGGCTTTGTTGCGGCGCCAGGTCTTGTTGTGCCGATCGACCGCATTGTACGAGGCATTGAGTTTGCCACCGACGAACCACTTCGCCCAGGGGGCATCCCATTCGAGTACTTTGTCCCAGCGCTGGAACCAGTCCAGGCGATTGGCGGCCTCCGCCCAGAACCCTTCCGGGTCATCGTGGGCGCGCTGATAGACCGATGGATCGCGCACGTTGGCGTTGGCGGTGAACTCCGCTGAGGGTGGGAACCGCCGGTTTTCTTGCAGCAGCGCGTCAATCGTCGTGGATTGTCCAGAGGATCCCTGAGGAGACGACATGCATGCCCCCTTCGCACTCGGCGACGCGAGCCGACACGGGCCGCGTCATGTGACGCTACAGCGACGGCAATTGCTACGGGCCGCGCTCATAGCGCGCTCGATGTTGCAATGATACCAGATAGTCGTGATGTGATTCTACTTTGTTCGGATTGTTCACAATATCGCTGCGTGTGGGTATTCCATTTTGCGCAAGCGGTATGATACACTCCCTCATAACACAAGGCCTGGTTGTCCGCTTCCTATACTTTGTCTACGCTGACCAGCGCCCGACTGGCGTCGCCTGTATCCAGGCGCGGCATAGTCTGTACACATCGTATTCGGCGACGAGCGCCGATGCGCCCGACGCGCACCGAGCCACTGACGCAGACCACTCACCGAAAGACCACAGCGCATGGCAAGCTCTTCATCATTGCCATGCTGGTGGATAGAGCGTAGTTCTCCTTCCGGAAAGGAGGCATAGGCGGCGACGCGGAAGCGCCGCACGCAGCGACTGGCGCTCTGACGCAGGAACGAGCCTGCGCCCGACCCTCGAACGTTAGCCGACGGAACGCTGTCGAGCTTCAGCAACGTGGTAAAGAACGAAGTCGTCTTCTTTGCCCGGAGAGGAGTCATCATCGTGTCAGAGGTGAAAATCGCTAATCCTGGCCCTCTTGGCCTGAGTGGCTTCGCGCTCACGACCCTCGTGTTGAGCGCATGGAACGCTGGCATCATTGCTGGCGCTGATGTCCTGATCGTCATTGGCCTGGCCGTCTTCTACGGCGGCATCGCGCAATTCTCGGCGGGCATGTGGGAGTTCCGCACTGGCAATACCTTCGGCGCGACCGCGTTTACCTCCTACGGCGCGTTCTGGTTGTCGTTCGCTGCGTTGCTCGTGCCTGGTTTCGGCATCGCGTTCGGCACGAAGGCTGGCCCATCCAGTACCGCGCTGGCGTGGTATCTGCTCGGGTGGGCGATCTTCACGGGCATCATGATGCTGGGGTCGTTCCGCACCAATGGCGGCACGGCGCTGGTCTTCATCCTGCTGTTCATCACGTACATCTTGCTGGCCATCGGCGCGTTCAACGGCGCTGGCGCTGGCTCAGGGATGACCAAGATCGGTGGCTATACTGGCATCCTGACGGCCATCGCGGCCTGGTATGTGGCGCTGGCTGGCGTGCTGTCTGGCGTCTCCGGTGGCAAGCTCAACTTGCCCGTCATCCCACTGGCCTGACGCTTACGTCGCGCTAGTGTTTCGGCCCCCGCTCACGATTGTTGGGCGGGGGCTATTTCGTGGTCGACTCGTGGCGCATTACTCTCGCAAGCCGTCGCCAATCTGGAGGATTCGCGGATGGCCCAGCGGGTTTGACGGCCTCTGAGCCGTGCGGTACACTATCTTCGAGGTCGCGCTAGGCGGGGAGTTGGGGCTTCCCTGAACTTGAAATGCTCCGGATGCAAGGCTGAATTCCCGCCTGAGAGTTGTGTCGACCCAGCTTTGTCTGTACTTGATGATTATGAGGATTCAGTCCCCGCGCGGCACATACCTGCGAACCCCGTCAGGTCGGGAACGAAGCAGCGGTAAGTGGGTCACTGTGGGCGCCGCGGGCACGCTGGGTCTGAGTCGGATGGTAACGGAGGCTGGCAGATGCGAACCGAAGGCGGGTGCGCGATCGCATCATTCCCTCCTGTGCTTTTCATCTATCCACACCCTCGTCACTCCACCGTGTCTGGGAGTCAGGCGTCTGGCGCCGACTCGCCCTCCGCTTCGTCTCAAACAATAGGAGCGTGTGCGCGCTATGGACGCGCGCCGCTCTGGAAGCGTGGCTGCGCCGGACGTTGATCTGGCCAGCGCGCGTTCACGCTAAGAATGGCAGCGAGGCGTGTTATGGCGTCCCAATCGCTTTATCGCAAATGGCGCTCGCAGACGTTCTCCGACCTGATCGGTCAGGAGGCGATCACACATACCCTGCTGAACGCCGTGCGCGAGAGACGTGTGGCGCACGCCTATCTCTTCTGCGGGCCGCGCGGCACAGGCAAGACCAGCGCGGCGCGGCTGCTGGCCAAGGCGCTCAACTGCGAGCATCCGCGCGACGGCGAGCCGTGCAATGAATGCGTCTCCTGCGTCGAGATCGCGGCGGGGCGCTCGCCCGATGTCATCGAGATCGACGCCGCCTCAAACAACAGCGTGGAAAACGTTCGTGACCTGCGCGACAACGTCAAGTTGCTAGGCAGCGGTGGCCACTACAAAGTCTATGTCATTGACGAAGCGCACATGCTCTCGACGCAGGCGTTCAACGCGCTGCTGAAGACGCTGGAGGAGCCGCCACCGCACGTCATCTTTGTGATGGCGACGACCGAGGCACATAAGATGCTGCCGACGGTGGTGTCGCGCTGCCAGCGCTATGACTTCCGGCGCATCCGCATGGCGGACATCGTGGCGCGGCTGCACCACGTGGCGCAGGGTGAGGGGCTGACGCTGGAGCCAGCGGCGGCTGACCTGCTGGCTCGCGCGGCGCAGGGCGGCCTGCGCGATGCCGTGAGCCTGCTCGATCAGGCAGTGGCGCTCTGCGGGTCGCGCATCACGCTGGAGGGCGCGCGGGCGATGCTGGGGCTGGCCGATGTTGGCGCGCTGCGGCGCATGATCGCCTGTGTGGCCGACGACGACGCGCCCACAGCGCTCGATCAGCTCAACGAGCTGGTCACCAACGGCGCCGACCTGCGCCAGCTCAATGCGCAATTCGCTGAAGAGTGGCGTGCGCTGATGCTGGCGCGCGCGGGGGCCGACTTGCAGCGCGTCATGGACTACAGCGAGGATGAGGCGCATGAGGTTGCGGCGCTGGCCCAGCGTTTCTCGCTAGATGACCTGATGGCCTGCGCGCGGGTCTTCGCGCGCAATGAGACGCCCGCACGCGGCCTGCCTGTGCCACAACTGGCGCTGGAGCTATCGCTGCTGGAGTGCCTGGGCATCCAACGCCACGAGGCTTCAGCCGCGCCAACCGTGGCGCCTGCCATCTCGCAGCCCGCTGCGCATTCGCGCAAGCAGCCGCCCGCTGCGCCGCCGACGCCCGTCGCCGTGCCACGCGCCGCGCAGCCTGCCGCGCCCGCAGAGGAGCTTGATCTGGCCGCCATCGACGCTGGTACCTGGGCTGGGCCGCAGCGTTCCACCCCTGCGGCCCAGCGCCAGGACGAGCCAGCCGCCGAGCCTTCGCCCGTCGAGCCTTCGCAGGTCGAGGAGCCACGGCGCACGGCGCCTGCTGCGGCGGCGGAGGATGCTGGCGACGGGCGCAACTGGGTGGAAGAGGCGCAGCGCAACTGGCCGCTCGTCCGCAAGATTTGCCGACAGAAGCCGCCAATGGGCGCGGTCGCTGGTGGCTTTCTGAGCGCGGCTGATCCGGTGGCCGTGATGCCAGGCGACCCGCCGACGCTGGTCATTCGCACGAAATTCGATGTGCATCTGAACAAGCTGCGCGAGCCACAGATGCGCGAGGCGGTGGAGTGGGCGCTGGAGCAAGCGCTGGGCGCATCGCTCCATGCGCGATTCATCTCCGCGAATGAGGCGCAGCCCGGCGCGGCGACCACGCGCAAAGCGAGCGCCGACGCCAGCGCGACGGTGGCGCAGGCAGCCGCCCCACAGCGCGCGCAGACCTATGAGCGCGGCGCCAGCGATCAACGGCGCGCGGCCGAAGCGCCCGCATCGGCTAGCAAGGCGGCGCCCAACGGGCGGGGCGAGATTCACGAGCAGCCAGCGCGCCCGAAGAAGACGCGAGCGCAACTGGAGCAGGCTGCGCGTGAGGACCCCGTGGTGCAGGAGTTCGCGCGCATCCTCAAGGCCGAGGTGACTGAGGTGCGCCCGCTCGATCCCCAGGACACGGACGAATCCTGATGGGCGCCTTGCCGCACGCAACTCTCACGCGGGGCGCGCGGGATACCGCCGAGGAGCATCAGACGCATGGATGACGCGAGCCTGGTACAGGCGGGCGAACTGCTGGCGGCCCTCCGCCATGGCGGCGAGGGCACCGCGCCTGCCCGCGAGCGGCTGGCTTTCGCGGGCGATGCGCTGGAGCGTGCCGGGCGCGAGGAGCTGCGGGCGACGGTGGCGAGCGAGTTGGCCGCTGGCCTCGGCCCGGGGGACGAAAGTGTCGCACGCTGGCTGCTGCGGCAAGCGGTCGCGGCGCACGAAGCGCGCGGATCAGGCGCCAGCGAGACGCTTCTGACGCTGGTGGCGGCGGTGGCGCGCTATGGCCGACCCGACGATGCGCTGCTGATCTGGCGCGCGCGCGAAGCGACAGCCGAGACCCGCGCGGCAGTAGATGTCGAGCAGATGGCGCGCGCCGATCTGGCGCATACGCGTGCTGCGTTGGCGCGGCTGACCATCGGCTCAGATGCGCACGCCGAGGCGGCGCGGCGCGCGCTGGACTGGCTGGAAGAAGGCGCGTCGGTGGGCGCATTCGATGATCTGTCGGGCTATTTCCTGTGGGCCGACGAGCGCTTCGGGCTTTCCGTCTCTGGTCCAACGTGACGGGTCGGCGGCTCAGCGTCGCGTGACGACGCGCCATGTCCATAGCGTCCATACTAGTGATGGCGAATGGCATGCCAGCGAGACATGCGCTGACATACAAGTGAAGGGAACGAGGCGAGATGGCGACCGATGCGACCCAGGCCGGTCAGGATGCGGGCAAACTGGCGATCACGCTAGATGATGTGCGCGCCGCCGCCGAGCGACTGCGCGGGGTGGCGCATCGCACGCCTGTGATGCGTGCGACCGGCCTGGACGACGCCGCTGGCGCGCAGGTCTGGCTCAAGTGCGAGCAGTTCCAGCGGGCGGGCGCGTTCAAGTTTCGCGGCGCTTATAACAAGATTGCCAATCTCAGCGATGAGCAGCGCAAACGCGGCGTGATCGCTTTCTCCTCTGGCAACCATGCCCAGGCGGTGGCGCTCTGTGGCAAGCTCTTTGGCGCGCCCACCGTCATCTGCATGCCCACCGACGCGCCTTCGGTCAAGGTGGAGGCCACGGCAGGGTACGGCGCGGAGATCGTGCGTTACGACCGCATGACGCAGGATCGCGAGGCGGTGGCGCGCCAGATTGGCGAAGAGCGCGGCCTGACGCTTGTGCCGCCCTATAACGATCCGCTCATTATGGCGGGCGCTGGCACAGCGGCGTTGGAGTTGCTGGAGGATCAGCCCGACCTGGAGGTCATCGCCACGCCTGTAGGCGGCGGCGGGCTGGTTTCGGGGACGAGCGTCGCCGCGCGCGGTGTGGGAAAAGGTGTCCACGTCATCGGCGTCGAGACGGAGGCGGCGAATCACGCTTACCTCTCGAAGCATAGCGGCGAGCGCGTCACCATCGCGCCACCCGACACCATCGCCGATGGCATCCGCACGGTGGCGCTGGGACAACTGACCTGGCCGGTGGTGCGCGAGCTGGTCGATGATGTCGTGCTGGTCAGCGACGAGGAAGTCAAGGCGACTATGCGCTTCCTGCTGATGCGCCTGAAGATCGTGGCGGAGCCGACGGGCGCGGTGGCGGTTGCGGCGGCAATGACGGGTAAGCTCAACCGCTTTGGCCGACGTATTGGCGTCGTCATCAGCGGTGGCAATGTCGCCCCGGAGACGTTGAGCGAGATTCTGATCGAGCGCTGACCGTATATGGACAGGCGCCCGCATCATCCGGAGGGAAGATGCGGGCGCCTGTCGTTGGCTCAACCCGCTAGTTCAGGGCAGGCCGCGAGCCGTGCGCCGAGTCGGTGGCCGTGACCGCCGTGGCTGACTACGACTCTGCCTTCATGGCGTCCGGGCGAACGATGAGCGCAGGCGCTACGGTCGCGCTCAGCATACGCTCGGTCACGCTGCCGATAGCCATCCGCGCGAACCCAGTACGTCCGTGGGTGGCCATCGCGATGATGTCATAGCCATCCGTATCGGGCGCGCCAGTGACCTGTTCGCCAGGGCGTGTCATGCGGGCGAGCGCGTCGGCGGGGTCTCCATCCAGGATGACCGAGGTGGTGACCGGCGCAGCCATACTGAACCGCTGGGCGAGTCCATTCAAGTAGCTCGACGCGGCGGCGTGCGCTTTGTCGCGGGCAGTGTCGGCGCCGGGATTGTTGATGAACGGGATGACGCGCACGAGATGCAGTTCGTAGCCTCCTGAGGTCGAGATCGCTTCTCCCAGGAGTTGCGCTGGTCCCAGCGCCGCCTCCGCCAATTCTGAGCCATCGAGCGGAACGAGGATACGCAGCGGGCGCGTCTGTGCCTCCTCTTCGCTGAGGGCGGCTCCTTGCTGCCGCACCAGTAGCACAGGCGCCGGGGAGTGGCGCACGATTGACTGTGCGACGCTGCCCAATGCCCAGCGTGCGAGGCCGGTGCGTCCGTGGCTGCCGATGATGACGCCATCGGCATGCACGCTCCTGATGGCGTCCAGGATGACCTGCGCGGGCGCTCCGACCGCGACGTATGTTTTGACGGCTATCCCCCGCAGTTCCGGGCTGGCAGCGACGCTATTCAGGTAGTCGTGCGCCTCGTTCTCTTCCTGCTCGATATAGTTGTCGTCTGAAATGACAACCGGTATCATGTAGGCGCCCACTTCAGGCGGGCTCGAGACGGCGCGCGCCAGGATCAGGGTGGCATTGCGGCTTCTGGCGATGCGTGCGGCAACCGACAGGACACGCTCGGCGCGCGGCGAGCCATCGAGTGGAACGAGCATATTGTGGAACATGTACCCCTCCCGCCTGGCAGGTGAGAGCCAGGCGCACTAACTACCTCACCCGCCGTTCGATTGAAGTTGGGCGCAGGTCGGGCGCGCCGATGACGCCCAGGCAGTGCGTGCGCGCGACGGCGACGACAAAGTAGGCGAGGTCGCCGCCAGCTTCGATGCGCTCCGCCGCGCGCTCATCGGCGCGGTTCAGCCGAATGCCGATAGTTTCCAGAAAGCAGCGACGCCCAAGCGCCACCAGTGTGTCATCCACCAAGGCAATAGAGCCGCCATCGGGCACAGTCGCCACGACGCGCTCCACATGCGCAGGGGCGATGCCGAGCGCGGCGATCGACGCCGCGATGAAGTCGCCCATTGGCCCCTCTAGAGATGGCGCAAGGGCAGCGGCGAGTCGCAGCAGTTCGTGTCGACCACGCGGATCGACAGGAACGATGGCGCTCAGATGTGGCTCTGAGGGGTCGTGTGAAGTCGGCTTCTCAGCCGTGTCAGGAACTCGCATACTGCGCTCATCCTCGCTGGACGTGAACCTGCACGCCGCCGAATCGCGCTGGAATCGGCTATCGCGCTCCTTCGTCCGGCGTTAGCGTATGTCCGGGGGATCACAGTCTCATCACGATGGGTGGATGACGCCTCACGGGGCGCTCACACGCTCAGGCCCGCGTCGAGCGCGCTCTGTATGCGCTGCGCAGTTTGCGCGACGCTGAGCGCCGAGTTGTCGATGACGGGGTAGATCTGCTGATCGCGCCAGGGCAGCATCATATCATAGATGACACGCAGCATCTGGGGAGAGAGCAGGCGCGAGCCGCTGCGCTGCGCGTTGCGCGTGAGGATGGTCTCGAAATCCGGCAGCAGGATGACCAGTTGGCGCGGCGTCACGCCGAGGAGCTGGCTCCATCCACCGTAATTGACATCCTCCCACAACGGGAAGATGGCGTCGTCGAGGACGCAGGTGATGCCCTCCGCGACGTAGCGGCGCGCCATGTCGGCGCAGTTCGCTCGCGTGATGCGATATTGCCAGTCCACACCTGGCGACCAGCCATCGCGCGGGTCGGCATACCCACCTTTGATGTACTCGCGCACGCTGTCGAGCTCGATGTGCGCGGTGTAGCCGGGTCGCGAGCGCGCCCAGGCGTCGGCGGTGGCGCTTTTTCCGGCGCCCGCTGGCCCCGCGATGAACAGGATGAAAGGGTCAGAGCCTGCCACGGAGTCCCTCCGGATCAGTCCGTGCGCTCGGCGTCGAGAAAGGCGTCGATGCGTGCGCCGATGGCGTCGCGCACGCGGCGAAACGCTTCCAGGCGCTGCTCCTCGGAGCCTGTGGCGGCGGATGGGTCCGGAAAGCCCCAATGCTCCTGACGCTTCGCGCCAGGGAAGAATGGACACTCCTCTGCGGCGGAGTCGCAGACCGTCACGACCAGATCGAAGCGCTGGCCAGCGTAGGCGTCCAGTCCCTCCGAGCGATGCCCTGCCTGCTCACTGATGTCGACGCCCACCTCCGCCATCGCGCGCACGGCCAGCGGGTGAATACCGCCCGGTCGCGTGCCCGCGCTGAATGCCGCATAGGGTGAGCCGCCCCGGGCGCGCAGAAAACCTTCCGCCATCTGCGAGCGCGACGAATTGTGGGTGCAGAGGAAGAGGACGCGCCGGACATCGGGCTGATCGTCATTGTGGACTGCGGACATCGGGCCACATCCTCCGAAGAAGCCACGGCGAAGGAGCAAGCGGTTTGGGCGCTCTGGTACCCCCAACGGGATTCGAACCCGTGATCTCCACCTTGAAAGGGTGATGTCCTAGGCCGCTAGACGATGGGGGCGCGGGCGCATCGGAGCGCACGGCAGCGCTGCGACACGCAGAGGATAGTGTACCCGCCAGGCTTCATTGTGTCAAGAAAAGCGCGCCCTGGCAAGCAGGCGCTGTGGCGCGGCTAGGCGTCCTCCAGGAGCGCGCTGACAAGGGCGATGACCTGCTCCACATCGAAGGGCTTGCGCACCAGCACTCCGCCATCTACGCCGCGCACGCTGAGGTCGAGCGAGGACGCCGCCGTCAGAAACACCACCTGGCAGTCCTCGCTTCCCGGCGTTTCGCGCAGGCGGCGGAAGACCTCCGCGCCGTCCATATCGGGCAGGCGCACGTCGAGCAGCACGACACGCGGCGCCGTCTGCTGGGCCTGCGCCAGTGCGGCGCGCCCCTCCGGCAGGATGTCGATAGACCAGCCTGGCCGTCCCTCCAGCTCGAAGGCGTCGCGCAGCAGCGCCGCGATGTGCGGGTCGTCTTCGACGATCAGCACACAGGCGGGCGCGGGCGTGGCGATGACCGCCGTATCGCACGCGGGCGCCTCGTCGAGCGCGAGTGCGCCTACCGTCTGTGTTGTCTGGCTGGGAACCGAGGTCGCTTCGGCCTGGGGGGTGGTGGGAACGAGCCAGACGGAGCCGCGGCGGCGTGACTGCCGCCCCAGGCGAGTCGCCATAACGCCGCTGGGATGTTTGGTGGGATCTTGCGCCCTCTGCATAGGTCGCCTCTCCTCCCCAACCCGGAGTGCCACTATCAGCGGTGGTCCTCCACCGCGCGGAGCCGCTTGGCGCCTGGATGCGAGGTCATTCGCGGCTCATCTGCTGCGGAGTATAGCATGCCTGCCTGTAGGGGTCGCCGATTCCAGTACTAACGGACGGCGTGTGCTGTCGTCTCTCAGCGGGCGCTCAGCCGTTAGCGAGCATCTGGCGGTAGAGCCGCTCGTGTCCCGCGACAAAGGCGGCAAGCGAGAAGCGCGAGGCGATGCGCTGGCGACAGGCGGCGCGGTCAAAGCGCGCGGTGGTGGGGATGCTGGCGGCGGCCTCAGCGATGGCGCCACGCGGGACGAGCGCGCCCGTGACGCCCTGCTCCACGATCTCGCGCAAAGCGCCACTGTCGTAGCCGACGACAGGGACGCCCGCCGCGAGCGCTTCGCAGGCGACCAGGCCGAATGGCTCATCCCAGAGGGAAGGAACCAGCGCGACGGTCGCCGCGCCCATGTGTCGCCAGACCTTCTCGCGTGGCAGCGGGCCGAGCCAGCTCAGACGGTCGGGATGCGCGTCGAGCAGCGGCTGGATGCGCGCAGCGTGGTACGCCTGGTCGTACACCCCGCCCACCAGCGTGAGCGGCATGTTCGCCGCCAGGGCGATCAGGATGGCGTCCTCGACGCCTTTTTCGGGCGCGATGCGACCCGCGTAGAGCGCGTGAGCGTCTGGCGCAGGCGCAGGGGCGAAGGGAATGGCATCGAGGTCGAGGCCATTGTAGATAACGGCGTCGATGCGGCAAATGGCAGCATAGGACGCGGCGCAGGAGCGCGAGACGGTCGCCAGCCAGGGCTGCTGTGGAGCGCGGTCGCGGTGAGCGGGGGACAGCCGCGCCAGCGTGGCGTTGATCTCCGGGACGATGGCGTCCATGTGCAAGGTGTGCGCGGTGGGCAAAGGCAGGCGCTGCGCCAGGCGAAAGGCTGGCTCGTCGTATGCGTGCGCATGCATAAGCTGGTGGTGTGGCTCATGCGCAGCGATGGCGTCGAAGGCGCGCTGAAATGCCTGCTCCACCGCCGCATCGAGCGCGGCGAGTGGCTGGTCGGGGCGGTTGGCGGCGAAATTGGTAGGGCGCACCCGCTCAGCGTCCACCGCGATCTGCATCAGGGTGACGCCGGGCAGCGCCGCTTGATCGGATCCCTGCGCGGCGTAGAGCGTGACCGTGTGGCCGCGCGCCGCCAGCGCCACCGCCAGATCGCGCGCCACCGCCTGCGACCCGCCCAGAAATGGCTCGCGGATGGGCGAGACGAGCGGCGCGAGCAGCGCGATGTCGAGCGGGCCAGTGGCGTTTCGATCAATAATCATAGGCGTGGCGCCTACAAAACCCAGACGGGCGCGCCGTAGTCGCCGATGCGCGACTCGCGCAGCGACCAATCGAGCAGCTTGCCGCCCTGGATGGTGAGCGCGAGGACGTTGCCGCGCCGCTCTACCTCGCCATACATCTCATCGAAGACGAAGTTGCCGAGACTGTAGACGATTGGCTTGCCGCGATAGCTGGACGACGGCTGGATGACATGTGGATGCGCGCCCACCACGAAATCGGCCCCCGCGTCGACGGCCACACGCGCCACCGCCTCCTGGTCAAGCGATTCGATGGTGTGATATTCGATGCCCCAATGCGTGAAGACCAGCAGGAAATCGACTTTCGGGCGCAGCGCGCGGATGTCATTGGCCATCAGGGTGACGTCGAGCCAGGCATGGCCAGGAGAGCTGGCGGTGGCGGCGAAGCTGGGTGGCTCGATGCCGCAATAGGCCAGCAGCCCGATGGTGGTAGAGCGCAAGGTGCGAATGACGGGCGTGTGCGCCTGAGCGAGATTCAGCCCACCGCCCACCGGGGTGAGGCCGTGGCCAGTGAGGTGCTGGAGCATATCGACGAACGCCGCCTTGCCGTAGTCGCCGCTGTGGTTGTTGGCGACTGAGACGATGTCGTAGCCAGCGGCGGCGACCCGCTCAAAGCCGAGCGGCGGCGCCTCGAAGGTGTACTGCTTGGGCTGAGGGGAGCCAAGTGTCGAGACGACGCACTCCAGATTGCCGATGGTGAGGTCGAATCCACTCAGCCAGTCGGTGACACCGTTGAAGGGATAGCGGTCGCTGGTCGCCAGGATGCGCGCGCCCACGCTGCGACTAAGCATCATGT
>DATBTW010000347.1:0-3814 GCA_036559055.1 Ktedonobacterales bacterium | reverse complement strand
GACCGACCTCGATCTGGGCCACTACGAGCGCTTCACCGATGAGGGCGCCAGCCAGGCCAGCAACGTCACCACTGGCCAGGTCTACGCCTCAGTCATCGGCAGAGAGCGACGCGGCGGCTACCTCGGCGGCACTATTCAGGTCATCCCCCACATCACCAACGAGATCAAGGCGCACATGCGCACGCTGGCCGAGCAGACCAACGCCGACGTCGTGATCGTCGAGGTCGGCGGCACCGTTGGCGACATTGAGGGCGAGCCGTTCCTCGAAGCCATCCGCCAGATGCGCAGCGACCTGGGACGCGACAACGCGCTCTATCTGCATGTCACTCTGCTCCCCTACATCGGCGCGACCAAAGAGCTGAAGACCAAGCCGACCCAGCATAGCGTCAAAGAACTACTGCGCGCTGGCGTACAGCCCGATGTCATTCTGTGCCGCTCCGACTATCCCGTCCCCGATGAGCTGCGCGACAAGATCGCCCTCTTCTGCAACATCGAGCGCCGCGCTGTCGTGCCGCTGGTGACGGCCAGCAGCATCTACGAGGTGCCGCTGATGCTCGAAGCATCAGGGCTGGGCGACTATCTGGTGGAGAAGCTGGGGCTGAGCGAGCAGGCCCACGCGCCTGAGCTGGAAGACTGGCGCGAGCTGGTGGAGCGCATCCACGCGGAGAAGCCCTTCGTGCGGATCGCGCTGGTCGGCAAGTATGTCGAGCTGCACGACGCCTATATGTCGGTGGGCGAGGCGCTGGCCAGCGCGGGCTGGGCCGTGGGCGTGGATACGCAGATCGACTGGATCGACTCGCAGAAACTGGAGACCGACTGGGAGACATTCGAGCCACGGCTGGCGGCGGCGGATGGCATCATCGTGCCAGGCGGCTTCGGGCATCGCGGCATCGAGGGCAAGGTTCGCGCCGCCAACTACGCGCGCACGCACAAGATTCCGTACCTGGGGCTGTGCCTGGGCTTGCAGGTCGCGGTGGTCGAGTTCGCGCGCAATGTGCTGGGGCTGAAAGACGCCAATAGCTCGGAGTTCGACCCGGAGTCGCCCGATAAGGTGATCGACCTGATGCCCAACCAGCGCCAGATCTCCGACAAAGGCGGCACGATGCGCCTGGGCCAGTGGGTCTGCTGCCTGACACCGGGCAGCCAGGTAGCGGCGGCCTATGGCGATGGCATCGTCTTCGAGCGTCACCGCCATCGCTACGAGGTCAACATCGCCTACCACCGCCGCCTGGAGGCCGCAGGCATGCGCTTCAGCGGCAAGTCAGCGGATAACAAGCTGGTGGAGATCATCGAGTTGCCCGATCATCCGTGGTATGTGGCGACGCAGTTCCATCCGGAGTTCAAGAGTCGCCCGACGCGCCCGCATCCGCTGTTCCGGGGCTTCGTGGCGGCGGCGGCGCAGCGCGCGCACGAGCAGGGAGTGGATCGCCCCAGCGCCTCGGCCAGCGCCTCCAGCAGTTCCAGCAATGGCCATGCGCCAGCGGCCAGCGCGAAGGCGCATGCGGCTAGCGAGTAGTCGCTCCTGACCTCGATTCGCGCCCCCAGCGCCAGCCATGTGCGTGTTGGGGGCGCGTTTTTTGCGTCGTGGCGCGCCGGTTGGGCGTCTCTTTTCGGCGCCGGAGTTGCGTCACCCGCGCCGCAAGACGGCGCGCAGATCGGCAGTAGCTTGGTGGGCAAGCTCGACAACGCGCCAGAGCGTAGACAGGATGGCCGCTCTGTGCAGGCGTTGATAGTGGATGACGATCAGGCGATCCGTGAGACTCTCGGCCAGGTGCTGCGCGAAGAGGGCTTCGAGATCATCGAGGCGTGCGATGGCGGCGAGGCGCTGGCGCAGATGCGCGCCGCGACGGGGCCGCTGCTCGTCTTGCTCGATATGTGGATGCCCCTCGTCAGCGGCGAGACGGCGCTGCTCGCGGCGCTGGCTATGCCCACAGCGCGCACGCGCCTGAGCTTCATCGTGATGACCGCCAGCCCACAGCTCACGTCCACAGCGCTGCGCGCCACCCTGCAGCGCCTCGCTATTCCGTTGGTCGTCAAGCCGTTCGACATCGATCCACTGGTCGAACTGGTCAATCAGAGCGTCGCGCGCTTCGGCGACGCCGCCATCATGCAGCGCGCCCGCAATTCCGGCGCGCTCTCATCATAGCGCCTCCGCGCCCGCCGCTCTGCGTGGGTGGGGCATGCGCTCTCGGCTGGGGCGGCTCTCGGCCTTAAAAGGCCAGAGCACGCCACGGCGGCTTGAAAGCCGCTGACAGACGGCCGCCTGCTGCGAAGTCGCGTACCAGGGGGCATTCATGCCCATCCCGCGCCGTGCGTCGGCCTTTTAAGGCCGCGTCTCCCACCTGCGCCTCCCACTTCACCCACCCCAAGCTTCAGCGCGAATTGCCTGTCAAGTTTTGCCGCGCTCATGCGATGTACTTGATAGAGATGTCCTGACGAGGTGTGAGGAGCAGGCATGCGTGAGCGCGTGACAACCACCGATGCGCCTGCGACCGCTGCGCCTGCCGCGACGTCGGATGCGCCGCTCTCGCTGGCGGCGTTCAGCGCGACGGTGGATCGCTGGCAGGCGGCGCTCTCTGCCTTCCTGCATGGCCTGCTGGGCGACGCCGAGCAGGCCCGCGACCTCACGCAGGATAGCTTCCACGACGCCTGGCGCGCGACGCAGGCGCTGGCGCCGCCCTGGAGCAGCGCACACGACGACGACGAGCGTCGCCGCTGGCTCTTCCACGCCGCCTATTGCCGCGCCATCTCGCATCTGCGGCGGCGCAAGGTGATTCACTGGGCCTCGCTCGACTGGGCAGGCATCGCCCTGCGCGAAGACGACGGCTTTGATGGGGCCGCTGCGCCAGATGAAATCGCCACCGCTGGCTCGTTCGAGCAGCGCGTGGTGGAGGCCGAGGCGCTGCGGGCGGCGCTGGCGCGGCTGCGACCCGACGACGCGGCGTGCCTGCTGCTGCGCGTGGCGCAGGGCTTCAGCGCAGCGGAGGTGGCCGCCATGCTGGGGATCACCACCGACGCCGTGGCGCAGCGCCTCTCGCGCGCCCGCCGACGGTTGCGCGCGATCTACCTGGCGCAGAATCCGCCCGATGGCAGCGACAACGCGAGTGGGAGTGGGAGTTGGAGCCGGGGAAGGAGTGATGGCGATGAGTGAGTGGATGCGCGGGGCGCGCGGCGCCTGCGACCGCTACGCGCCGACACTGGCGCTGCTCGATGACCCCGCCATCGATCCCGCTGAGCGCGCCGAGGCGCTGGAGCATCTGGCGGGCTGCGCGCTCTGCCAGGCCGACCAGGCCGCCGACGAGCGCATCGACGCTGCGTTGCGCCGCGCCTTCTCGCCGCAGAGCGCCGCGCCGCTGCGCACGCGCGATCTGCTGGTGGCCATCGGCGCCACCCGCGAGCCAACGCCGCACATCACCGTGGCGACAGCGAGCGGCGCGGCCAGCCCGATCCGCAGCGTGGTCGATCTGGGCGACTTCGAGGGAGGATTCGAGAGGATGAGCGAGTCAGAGGGCGCCAATGGCGCGGCAAACAGCGCGGCCAGCGGCGGCGCCAGCGATGAGACGAGCGCCGCGGCAGCCCAATCTGGCGCTCAGCCAGCGCTCGCGCGCAAGATGGCGGCGATTCCCAGCCTGCGTCCGGTGCCACGACATCTGGGACGCTCCAGCTCGCGCGTCTGGGCGATGGGCTTCAGCGCCACGGCAGCGGCAGTCATCCTGGTGGTCGTCGCGGTGACGCTCTTCTCCAGCCGTGGTCGCGCGCCTGCGTTGGCGGGCGTCACCCACAACGCCAGCGCCACCGCGACAGCGCAATGGCG
>DATBTW010000346.1:0-2286 GCA_036559055.1 Ktedonobacterales bacterium | reverse complement strand
TGACGACAGCAGGGCGGCTGCACTCAACGCCCTCTACCAACGCCATCATCGCGGCGCATGGCATCAGCAAGGCATACCCACAGGCTAGCGGCAGGCGGGAGCCGGTATTGCGCGCAATTGATCTGTCGCTCGCTCCGGGCGCGATCCTGGGCCTACTTGGGCCGAACGGCGCTGGCAAGACTACCTTCATCAAGATTCTCGCCGGTCTCCTGCGTCCGGACAGTGGCGATGGGACAGTCCTTGGCTATGACCTCTTGCGGCAGCACGCGGCGGTGCGCGCCCATGTGAGCCTGGTCGCCCCGACGGCTGATGTCGGCATCGACAACAATCTGACGGTGCGACAGAATCTGGCGTTCTGGGCGCCGATCTACGGCTTGTACGGCGCACAAGCGCGGGCGCGGATTGACGACCTGCTGGGCAAACTCGGCCTGGTGGAAAAAGCCGACTTCTGGCCAATGCATATCAGTGCGGGCCAGCGCCAGCGCCTGGCGCTAGCTCGCGCCCTGCTCGCTGAGACCCGCCTGGTATTCCTCGATGAGCCAACCAACAAGCTCGACCTGGATGGTGTGCGGGCCGTGCGGCGCATGATTTCGGAGTTGAACCGCGAGCAGGGCGTTACCATCGTGCTCACCACCCATGTGATGGAGGAGGCCGAAGAATTGTGCGGCGAGATTGCGCTCCTGCGCGCGGGTGAGCTGATCGCGCACCAACCCACAGTGGAATTGACACGCTCTCTGCGCCTGGCGCGACCGATGACAGTGCTCGTCCGCCTGTCGGAGTCGTCAGCGCCGACGCACACCGCGTCCACCGACGAAGAGTGGGAGCGCGAGCTGGCGGGCATGCCGGGCGCGACGAGCGCGACGAGCGCTGCCACCGGCGACGAGCAAGGCGCGGTCGTAACGCTCACCGTGGAGTCGCTTGATCTGCGTGCGACGACGCCTGCGCTGCTCACGTGGGTACGTGCGCGCGGCCTCGTCCTCGTCAGCATGCGCGCGGAGCCCGTGACCCTCACCGACGTGTTCACGGCGCTGACCGGGCGCCAGCAGACCGCTCCACAGGGTTCAGCTCATGCGGAGGAGAACCAGGGATGAGCGCTATGCGGAGCCAAGGGAGCCTGAACGGGGCCACGCCCGTCGCGGATGAACGCCAGCAGAGCGGCCCGCTGGCGTTTCTGCGCGCGTGCGCCGCTGCCGCATGGCTGGAGTACCGCAATCTGCGCTACTATCCATCGAATCTGGCGCTCGCCGCAGCGCAGGAACTCACGGCGGTCGGCGTCTGGTATTTCACCGCGCGCTTTCTGAGCGCTGGCGCCAGCGCTTCTGTCTCCCAATATGGCGGCAACTATCTGGCCTATGTAGTCGTCGGCGTGTTGCTCAATCAGGTCTGTCTTGCCGCGCTGAATGGCCCGTTCACCACCATCTCCGATGCATTCTGGGACAAGCGACTGGAAACCTACCGCCTCTCGATTCATGGCATCTGGGCGAACCTGCTGGGACGCCTGACCTGGAACGTTGGCTTCTCGCTGCTCTTGCAGGGCGTGGCGCTGATCATCGTGGCGCTGGCTGGTGGCCTCGACCTGCGCGCCAGCATCAATCTCCCGCTCGTCTGCCTCGCGGGTTTGCTCCTCATCGTGGCGAATGCCGGTCTGGGAGTCGCGGGCGCCAGCCTGTTTTTCCTGCTGGAGGTCAAGAGCGGGCAGGATCCGATCACCTGGGCCTATCGCTATCTGGTGATGCTGGTGAGCGGCCTCTACGTGCCGTTATCAATTCTGCCTGGCTGGCTGCGTGTCCTTGGCGCGGCGCTGCCCCAGACGTATGGCCTCGCCGCTGTTCGCGCGCTGACCCTGACCGGCGCCGACGCCGGCCTGGTAGGCGCGAATCTGGTAGGCTTGCTGGTGACATCTGCGGTAGCCGCTGCCGCTGGCTATGGGATGCTGACCTGGGCGCTACGACGCGCTGAGCGTCAAGGAGGCATGGGCGTCGTGGTCTAGCGCGCCCGCCGCCTGGCTTCCATTGCACACCAATATGTGAACCACGTCACTCCATGGCGCCAGATCATCTCTTGACAACCCACCATCGCCTCAGTATACTTTGACCATTCAAAACAATTTGAAAGATCAGCGCGACTTGAAAGATCAGCCAAAATGGATGATATCGCCGAAACCTACCAACTACAAACTATCGAGCAGATGCGCACGGTCGCCGATCCCCTGCGCATCCGCATCTTCGAGGCGCTGGCGCAGCGTGCCATGACGGCCACGCAGGTGGGTGAAGAGCTGGACATCCC
>DATBTW010000345.1:0-6504 GCA_036559055.1 Ktedonobacterales bacterium | reverse complement strand
AGCGCCCACGCCAGCAGCGCCAGCGCGAGCAGCAGCAGAAGGCCACGCGCCAGCCAGCGACGGGTCGTGCGCGCCGGACTCACCACATCCACGAGCGCCGCCCCCTTTGCCATTGCTCATCGGCGCCCGCCGCTGGACTGTCACGTATCTACAGGGTAGCCTGCGCGCTGTCCATGCGCTGTGAGCGCCATCACATCACGCTTTCGACCGAGCGAACTGTATCATAGATCACACTGCCCCACCTGAGAACTATCTCTGTAGCCCCCTCCTCCGCAAAGCGGGGGGCCGGAGGCTGGGGCTGGGGGTGGGGGCAACCCCGCGCCCGCAGATTGAACTCGCCGCGCGCTGGCTCTTACAATCTTGTGCGAGGCGAGAGGATGATGAGAGGGCAGGGCGCACGTGAAGATTGTGGTCATTGGCAGCGGCTTCGGCGGACTGAGCGCCGCCATTCGCCTGCAAGCGGCGGGACATCGCGTCATCCTGCTGGAGCAGCGCGATCAGCCCGGTGGCCGCGCCTACGTCTACCGGCAAGATGGCTTCACCTTCGACGGCGGCCCCACCATCATCACCGCGCCCTGGCTGATCGACGATCTCTTCGCTGTGGCGGGCAAGCGCGCCAGCGACTACGTCACGCTCACGCCGCTCGACCCGTTCTACAACATCCGCTTCGAGGATGGCTCCGTCTTTCACTACAACAACGACCAGCAGCGGCTGCGGGCCGAGATTGCGCGCTTCAATCCAGCGGATGTGGCGGGCTACGAGCGGTTGCGCGCCAGAGCCGAGCAGATTCTGGCGGCGGGGATGGCGCTGATCGACAAGCCCTTCACCCATGCTGGCGACATGGCGCGCGTCGCGCCGGAACTGCTGCGACTGCGGGCCTATCAGTCGGTCTACCGCTTCGTCGCCACCTACCTGCAGGATGAGCGGCTGCGGCAGGCGTTCAGCTTCCATCCGCTGCTGATCGGCGGCAATCCCTTCGAGGCGTCGTCGCTCTACGCGCTGATTCACGCGCTGGAGCAGCGCTGGGGCGTATGGTTCGCGATGGGCGGCACGGGGGCGCTCGTGCAAGGGATGACGCGGCTCTTCGCGGAGCTGGGCGGCGAGCTGCGGCTGCGCTGCCGGGTCGTAGAGATCGCGGTAGATGCGGAGACTGGCCGCGCCAGTGGCGTGCGGCTGGCGGATGGTGGCTATCTCGCCGCCGATGCCATCGTCAGCAATGCCGATGTCGCCACCACCTATCTCCAGCTCGTCCCGCCGCGCTACCGCCGCCGAAACAGCGACGCGCACATCCGCGCCCTGCGCTATTCGATGTCGCTCTTCGTGCTCTACTTCGGCACAGATCGCCGCTACGAGCAGGTCGCGCACCACGAGATTCTGATGGGCCCGCGCTACCGTGGCCTGCTGGACGACATCTTCACGCGCAAGACGCTGGCGCCCGATTTCTCGCTCTATCTGCACCGCCCCACCGCGACCGATCCTTCGCTGGCGCCCGACGGTTGCGACGCCTTCTATGTCCTCTCGCCCGTGCCGCATCTCGGCGCCCAGATCGACTGGCGCACCGAGGCGCGCCCCTACCGCGACCGCATCGTCAGCTATCTGGAGCAGCGCTATCTGCCCGACCTCGCGCGCCACATCATCAGCGAGACGTATATCGATCCGTTGCACTTTCAGCAGGAGTTGGGCAGCTACCTGGGCAGCGGCTTCTCGGTCGAGCCGACGCTGACACAATCGGCGTGGTTCCGGCCCCACAACGTCAGCGAGGACATCCCCAACCTGTATTTCGCGGGCGCGGGGACACATCCCGGCGCAGGGCTGCCGGGCGTGATGAGTTCCGGCAAGATCGTCGCGAAGCTGATTGGTCCGCCCACGCCAGCGCGCACGTCGGACGGCGTCGATTCCCCCTCTCCTGTGGGAGAGGAGGCCAGGGGGTGAGGTCGCGCCTGGTCGCCACACACCAACCCACACATCCTTGTCATGTCACTGGGGTATGATGCGGCCATCCCATGAGGAGGGGAGAAATAGCTATGAAATCAGATGAACTGCGCGCCATGCAGGCGCCGCTCAAGCAGCGCTATCGCGAGCAACCCGACGCCGCGCTCATCACGCTGCGGGCGCAGGGCAAGCTGGGCGAGGGCATCACCTGCAACGTCGCCACCGGGCGGGCGCTGGTCGAGGCGGGGCTGCATCCCGCGACCGGCGGCGATGGGCTGGCGATCTGCTCCGGCGATATGCTGCTGGAGGCGCTGGTGGCCTGCGCGGGTGTGACGCTCGCATCGGTGGCGACGGCGCTGGGCATCGCACTGCGCGATGGCGTGGTGCGCGCCGAGGGAACGCTGGACTTTCGCGGCACGCTCGGCGTGGATAAAGAGACACCGGTGGGGTTCCAGCGTATCGCGCTCTCCTTCGAGCTGGACACCGACGCCAGCAATGAGCAGCTTGCGACCCTCTTGCGGCTGACCGAGCGCTATTGCGTCGTCTTCCAGACGCTGCGGCGCCCGCCAGAGATGAGCGTCTCCCTGCGCGAGTAAGCGACTGCGTAGTGTTAGCGTTGTGTCTGAATGCGTGCTGACGCGGAGCCGCCGTGCTATACTAAACATAGTATCAGGCGGCGTCTGGGCGCGCACGCGCCACGACGCGACGCCCCAGCGTTTCACGATCTTTCACGATCTTTCGCATGCGCCCTGGGTCTCATTTGATGACCAGTGTTCCATAGGAGGAAGCGCGCATATGCCCATGTATGACTATCGCTGCAAGGCCTGTGGCGCGCGCTTCGAGGCCTGGCAGAAGTTCACGGATGACCCCATCTCCGTCTGCCCCACCTGCTCCGGCCCCGCACAGCGCGTCATCCACGCCGCAGGCATCATGTTCAAGGGATCGGGATTCTACAGCACGGATAGCCGGTCGCACTCCAGCATCCCCCCAAACGACGCGACCGCGCCCGCCGCCGCCGATGGCGCCACGAGCGAGAAAGGCGAGAAAGCCGGAAAGGCCGAGCACGGCGCTGGCGAGTCCGGCGCATCGAAGCCAGGCGCCGCAGAGTCGAATGGGTCGAGTGGCTCGAGCGCGCCCGCCGCGCAGACCACGCCTGCGACCAAAGCGAGCTAGCCCGCTATGCTCTCCCCGCTGCTCTATCACTACACCTGCGAGGCGCCGCAATGAAAGCCGTATTGCAGCGCGCCAGCCACGGGCGCGTGCTGGTGGATGGCCAGGTCATCGGCGAGCTGGCTCCCACGCCGGGATTCGTCATCTTGCTAGGCGTTGGCCCGCAGGATGGCGAGGCCGAGGCGCGCCTGCTCGCCGATAAGGTGGCAGGGCTGCGCGTCTTCGCCGACGCCGAGGGCAAGATGAACCTGGCCCTGCGCGACATCGACGGTGGCGCGCTGGTTATCTCGCAATTCACGCTCTACGCCGATACCCGCCGTGGCCGCCGCCCAGGCTTCACCGGAGCCGCCGCGCCCGCCGTCGCCGAGCCGCTCGTCACCCGCTTCATGGAGGAGTTGCGCGCCCGCGGCATCGCCACGCAGGGCGGACGCTTCGGCGCCGACATGCAGGTCGAGCTGACCAACGACGGCCCCGTCACCATCCTGCTCGACACCGACCAATGGGCGGGCGCGCAGAGCTAGCGGCTCTCGGCTCAGACGCTCTCGGCCTGGCGCTCTCGGCCTTGAAAGGCCGGAGCACGCGGACGCGGCTTGAAAGCCGCAGTGGCGCGCCAGCCTGCGGCGGCGCAGATAGGGGCATTTATGCCCCCGTCCGTACCGTGCGTCGGCCTTTTAAGGCCGCGACTCCCTCAACCCAGCCATGAATGGCCGCGACTCCCGCCACCCAGCCATGAATGGCCGCGACCTCCCGCCACTGCTCAGACGCCGATATCCTCGTTCCAGAGCGTCGGGTTGGCGGCGATGAACTCGCGCATCAGCGTGACGCATTCAGGGTCATCGAGGATGTCCAGCTCCACGCCACGCGAGCGCACGTACTCCTCCGGCCCCTGGAAGGTCTGATGCTCGCCAACGATGATCTTTGGGATCTGGTAGAGCAGTGAGGCGCCGCTGCACATGTCGCAGGGCGAGAGCGTGGAGTAGAGCGTGGCGCGGCGATAGTCGGCGGCGGTCAGACGGCCAGCGTTCTCCAGGCAATCCATCTCCGCGTGCAAGATGGCGCTGCCCTTCTGCACGCGCCGATTGTGGCCGCGCCCCACCAGCCGACCATCAATCACCAGCGCCGAGCCAATCGGGATGCCGCCCTCGCGCTGCCCTTGCAGCGCCTCCTCATAGGCCACGCGCATGAACTCATCCATCCAACTCAACCCTTTCATCACTCATACACTCCCCTCTCCCGCAAAGCGGGGGAGGGGCTGGGGGTGGGGGCTTCTCGCGCCATGCGACGAGGCCACCGCGCCTGGATCGGAGCGATGGCCTCGCGTGTATCGCCGCGCAGCGCACTCAGCAGCGCGCTACGTGGCGAACCGATCGTCGCTTAGCGCTTGAAGCGCGCCATCTCCCACTTACGCAGGATGTAGAACAGGATACCAGTGGCGATGACCGCCAGCGGGAAGCCGATATCGGCGTCCATCAGCTTGGTCGACAGGAAACCCTCGTAGCCGATGGTGAACTTCTGCTGAATGCCGATCGACGCGATGGCAAGCCCCACCAACATCGACACCACCGCAGCGATGCCGACGGGCAGCTTCGAGCCGTCGGTGTAGTCCTGCACGGGATAGGTGTTCTTGCGGAAGCGATCCTCCAGGAACATGATAATGGAGTAGCTGCCCAGCCAGTACGCGATCAGCAGCAGGAAGTTCTCCAGTGTGCCGTTGAACCGATCCTGGATGTAGACCGCGATGGCGATGTAGATGACCGCGCCAACCAGCGTCAGAATCCAGCGCGGAATCTTCACCCCCAGCACTTGCAGCGAGAGCGCGAAGCTGTAGTCATTCGGCACGTTGTTGGCGATGGTGCTGAACGCCAGCAGCAGGATGACGAGGCTCGGGATGGCGCCCAACCCCACCGCGCCGGAGATCAACTGCCCGGGCAGCGGCAAGACCTGTGTGGATGCCGGCAGCGTGGTAGCGATCAGCACGCCGAGCGTCTCCAGCAGGATGCAGGGAATCGTCACACCCAGCAGCGCATAGGTGAAGACCTTGCTGGCGGGCGTCTCATGCGGCTGACGGCGCGTGTAGTCGGCGGCGTAGGAAGTCCAGCCGACTGCATAGCCAAAGATCGCGCCACCGAAGGTCGCAATGCTAGAGAAGAGCGCGAGTCCGGTCGCGGTCGTGGGGATGGCGATGTTGAAGTGGGGCGAGGCCGCAAAGGCGACATACCCGAAGAGCAGCACCATCGGCATCCAGGCGAAGCGCTCGTAGCGATGGACGATATAGTAGCCGAAGACGCTCACGATGGTGGTGAGGACGGCGAGAATGATCAGCGCAATCCACAGCGGCAGGCTCCCACCGCTCCACGCGACGAGCAGGCTGGCGCCGATGACCACATTGACCGCGCTCCAGCCGATGCAGGCGACGGCGTTGAAGAACGCGGGCAACTTGGCGCCTTGCAGGCCAAACGAGAACCGCGAGAGCGGCATCTGCGCCAGGCCCGTCTTGGGGCCGAGTGTGCTCAGGAACGCGACCGGCAGCGCGCCGAGCAGGTTGAAGATGACGATGACAGCGATGGCTCCCCAGAAACCAAGGTTGAAGAAGTCGAAGGCCAGCGCTCCCAGCGCGACTGTGGCCACGACTGAGTTCGCGGACCACCACAGCCACATGGTATCGGTGAGCTGTGTATGGGCACGGTCATGTTCCTCGACGCGTTCGATGCCAGTGGACTCAAACCCGGTGTCGAGCTTGGTGGCTGGGCTGTCGGAGGAGAGGATCGACATGATGCAGCGGCTCCTTGTGGGTAGGACGCTCCCCAGAGGCGTCGCGTCGCTACCGATAGATGACAGCGTGACGTGTGCCAATGGCGCGTCGGGCGCGCTGATCGCCAGCATGCTCCGGCGCACGAGATGAATGAATGACTGCGCCAGGCTGCCTCAACCCATCACCCGCGAGACGATTCGACCGCTCCCCCACCAGAAAAACAGATAGCCCGGTGGTAGGCGCTCACGAATCGGAGTGAACCTACCATCCGGGCTTTTAGTCCCCGTGGTGTAACGCGCATGGCTCCTGCTCGCGATCAAAGCAGAATCCGTTGCATGCGCGCCAGCATCGCTCGGACCAGACCACCGCAGCATGACGTGGCAAGACGTGGCATGCGTTGCCCGACAGACTGCCGGAGCGGAACCCTAGATGCTCTTCATCTCGTAGTCGGGCGATTTAAGGTCGCCTGGTAGGAACGTCCGGGCCATATTCCCAGACCTATACGGGATGTGCGTCGGGCATCACAGTATGCCCAGACATCCATACTGTATCATCCACTTTCAGGGAGTGTCAAACACCGCAAGTCTGTCCGCCTGGCTGCGCGCAGGGAGCCAGCGCGGTACAATGCGCGAAGGAACGACCTCACCCCC
>DATBTW010000344.1:0-4134 GCA_036559055.1 Ktedonobacterales bacterium | reverse complement strand
CCATCCCGCGCGGGCGGCTGAATAGTCCAGAACTCATGAAGGTGCTGCTGACGGTCGAGGAGGCGGCGCACAAGTTGAGCGTGGGGCGCAGCGCCGTCTACGGGCTGATGCGACGCGGCGAGTTGCGCTACATCACCGTCGGGCGGGTGAGGCGTGTCCCTATCGAGGCGGTGAGCGAGTTCGTGGCCCACGCTGCCCACGCTGCCCATGCTGCCCACGCTGCCCACGCTGCCCACGCGGGCGGGACGTCGCGTAGAACCACGTAGAACCGCGTAGATCGTCAAGAAACAGCAGTCAGAACAGAGAGCAGGCGGAGATGGCGAGACGGGGACGTGGGGAAGGCACTATCCGCTATCGGGAGAGCGATGGGCGCTGGGAGGCCAGCGTGACGCTGGGGAGCCAGCGCAAATCCTTCTATGGCAAGACACGTCGGGAGGTGACAGAGAAGCTGCGGACGGCGCAGCGGGACTATGAGCAGGGTCAATTCATCGGCGATGGGCGTCAGACGGTCGAGCAGTATCTGACGAGTTGGCTGGAGACGAAGCGTCCGCCGGAGGTGCGACGCTCGACGTGGGAGACGTATGATCGGCGGATTCGCGTGCATGTGCTGCCGATCATCGGGCGGATCAAACTGACGCAGCTGAGCGCGCAGCATATCCAGCAGGTCACTTCGCGCGGTCTGGCGAGTGGCCGTTCATCCTCAACGGTCTCGGAGGCCTTTGGCGTGCTGCGTGAGGCCTTGGAAGACGCGGTACGGCTCGGGCTATTAGCGCAGAATGTCGCGGATCGAGCGAGCCGACCAAGACGCGACACCCCTGAGATGCACCCGCTGACAGGCGAAGAGGCGCAGGCGTTCCTCGACGCGATCCAGACGCACTGGCTGTCGCCCTTGTTCACGCTCGCGCTCTCGACGGGTATGCGGCAGGGTGAGTTGCTGGCGCTGCGCTGGCGCGAAGTGGATCTCCAGGCGCAGCGGCTGTCCGTGGTGGCGACGATGACCTGGGAGGAGGGCGCGCCGCTCTACACCGAGCCCAAGACGCGCCGCTCGCGGCGGCAGATCGCGCTGCCGCCGCAGATGGCGGAACGATTGCGGGCGTTGCAGCATCAGCAGCGCGTGCAGCGGCTGGCGGCGGGCGCGGCGTGGCAGGGTGACCGCTTCGATGCGGTATTCAGTGACGAACTGGGGTTCCCTCTCCAGAGCGCCAGGGTACGAGGCCAGTTCTATCGGGCGCTGAAGCGCGCGGGGTTGCCACATATCCGCTTTCATGATCTGCGCCACACCTGCGCCACCCTGCTACTCAAACAACGAGTTAACCCGAAGATTGTGTCGGAGTTGCTGGGACATGCCACCGTCAGCATCACCCTCGACCTCTACTCGCATGTCCTGCCGGATATGCAGCAGGAGGCCGCCGAAGCGATGTCAACGGCGCTTGGCTGGTGAACGGGTGGACGACGGGCCGATGAACGGATCGTCGCGGAGGTAGTTTTTGCGTGTGAAGTGGTCAATAGAGTGGTCAAAGGCGGGAGACGAGAGCAGAATGATGGGTCGCGATGCGGAAATAGACGGCGCTGACAGCGCTCGTCAGCGGGTGATGGAGGGGAGTAGCACACTCTGCCCACCTCGTGCTTGCCTGTTTTCAGGCGTCCCATGCTGCGTCAGGGGCAGGAAGGCAGCGCTCTCCCTGGCTCTCTCCTCGGTTCGCTAGCCGTTTCACCCTATCCTAGCGGTTCTGTCCTGCTCGCGTCGCGCGTCCATGCCCCGCTGTAGCTCTGCTGTCGGCTCCCGTAGCGGATATGCGGCCACGGTCACGGTCACGGTTACGGCTCATGCGCGAGCGCGTACCCTAGCAGCACGGCCTTCGCCGCGCCTCCGCACCTCGTTGGCGTCGAGACCGTCTCTGCGCCAGTCTCTGCGCCAGAAGGTGCGCACGCGTACAGCGCAATATCCCCACCGGAGGCGTCCGCCCGGTTCAGCAGCCAGCCCTCAGTACGCAGGGTGGTACCGCCAGTGCAATTCGCCTGTAGCGAGACAAAGTGACGCCCTGCGGCGGTGACGCATTCGTACAGCGGGTGGGCGCCCGGTTGCTGCTGGTCATACAGATAGCCCAGCACCCCGGTGGCGGCATAGGGCCAGTAGAAGTTGATGTCGTAGCGCGAGGTCACCCACACATCCCCGTCTGCGGCATCGACATAGCGCACGAGCGCATGCGCCGAGGGGGTGGGCGCTGGCTGCACGAGATGCTGGTAGTTCCCCGCAAAGATCCCGTCATGCTGCGCGCGCAGATACGCGACCCGTTCTGGCAACTGGTTGGGCGCGGGATAGAAGTTCCACAGACAGGGTACTGTCGCATATTCGACGTTCACCACACACCCTTCGGTCTGGAGCTGGGTGGACTGAAACGTCTCCAGCGTGGGAACGCTCCTGACGCTGGTCAGCGCCATCCCCAGCGTCGCCACGATCAGCATGAACGCGTTCACGCCCACGATCCACGGCGCGATCCGCGCCAGCCACTCGGACGCAGCGTGGTCGTGGCGGTGGTCGTGGCGGTGTTCGAAGCTGTCGCCACTACTCCCGGCACGCCCGGCACGCCCACGACTTCTGGCACGCCGTACCAGCGACGCAGCGGGCCTGGCATTGAGCAGGAGCAGGTAGACCACGGCGACCCACCAGAGCGCGGAGAAGACCTGGTAGCGCGAGGTCAGCACGGTACCCGACCAGGATCCCAGGGGCAGGCGGCCCAAGGCGGTGACGAGCGCCACCCCCATCGCGTACCCGCCCAACCCGATCCACGGCAAGAGCGGCGTGATGCGCCGCTCGCGCCACCAGTAGTAGGCGACGTTGGCGACCGCCAGCGCGATGCTCGCTGCCCCCATCGCAAAGGCGAGCAGCACCGCGGGGGTCCCAGCCGGGGCGCCCAGGTAGGCAATGCAGAACTTGAGCGTGGTCAGCGAGAGCTGGAAGGGCGCCGAGTGCGGGAACCCCTGCAAATAGGGCACGATGATGCCGACCGCGACGATCAGCCAGACGAGCGTCTTCTTATACCCCTGGGCCAGCACTGCCGGGAGGAACGCGACGAAGACCACCAGCCCGCCCAGGCTGGAGAGCGCGGCGATGGCCGACCCGACCAGCGCCACCATGAAGCCCAGCCAGCCTACCCGCGTGGCATGGAGCGGCTCGCTCGCTGACGCGCTCGCTGCATCACCTGGCTGCGGCGCCCAGTGGCGCTGGGGACGTGGGCTGAGGCCCCAAAGGGTCAGGGCGACGCCAAAGACGGTGCAGAGGAAGGTGATCTGGAAGGGCCACAGCCAGTTCTCGTACTGCGCCAGCGAGAAGACCGCCAGCGCAGTGGGCAGGATGGCGAGCGCGCTGAGCAGCCGGGAGCGCAGCCCGCGTGCGGCGCTGACCAGCAGCAGCGCCCATTCGCCGACCGCCAGCAGCAGGTCAAACGTCATCTCGATCTGGCGATTCCAATGGGTAGCCAGTATCAGCCCGAGATCGATCATCTGGGGAACGACGATGCGGTGCGAGTCGTGGAAGGCCCAGAAGTCATTCCAGGTCAGCGCGCCGCTCGTCGCGTGTTCGACCAGGGTGGTCGTCTCCCACTCGTCCCAGAACGGCACATGGGGCGTACGCGTCCAGATCATCAGGAGGATGAAGCCGACCAGCAGCACTGGCGCGAGAGCGAGGATGCCCGCCAGCAGGGGGAATCCCGCTGCTCCTTTCCGGTCGGCTTGCTCTGGCCCCCCGCTCGGCCTCATGACCGAGTTCGGAAGGGAGATCAGCTCAGGCGCAGGCGGCTCCACAGAAAGTCGCGACGCAGCCGCAACCGCAGCCGGTCGGGCGTGCGACACGGAGTCAAAGGAGCCACCTGCGACCGATGACAGCGCCGCCTGCCGTGGCAGCGTTGCAATCGCCAGCGCGCCGGTCGGGTCATCCACCTCCGCCGCGTCGTCCACGGCATGCGCGGCATGCGCGGCATGCGCGCTAAACTGCTCGCTTCTGCGGCGATAGTCGCCGCGCGCGAGCAGTTGCTCCAGCCAGACATAGAGCACGATGAACAGGTAGCGGCTGCCCATCTCCTTGATCTTGAGCTTGGAGACCCCGGTGGCCCGGTTGTACCAGTTGATCGGCAC
>DATBTW010000343.1:0-4760 GCA_036559055.1 Ktedonobacterales bacterium | reverse complement strand
AGGGGACAAGGGGAGAGGTCTACTGGCTGGCGGCGCTGTCGATCAGCCAGAGCGGGCCACTGTACTGCGTGACGCTGACATCGTAGGTGAGCGGCGCGCTGGTGGCTTTGGAGCGCGTGACGCTGACGGTGTAATCGGTGTGGCCAGAGGTATCGCTCTGTGCGCTGGTGATGGAGTAGCTCACGACTTTGCCATAGCGCGAGTCGTCGGCGTCGAGCGCGGCGGTGAAGGACGTCTGCGAGCCGGGATCATTGCGGCTGGCGGCGTCAAACTGCCAGGCGCGGCTGTAGTTTTGCTGCTCGAGGGAGTCGAAGTAGCCCGTCACGCTGGCCGTCGGCGTCGAGCGGTCGGGCGGGGCGAACGTATTGTAGGCAAAGAACGCCAGCCCGGCGACAACCACCATCAGCACAACCAGCAGCCCGATTAACACGCCTGTGGGCGGCCCGCGCCGCTCGCGCTTCTCCCGCTGCGCGCCGCTGGCGGGGTCGGCCAGCGCGCCGCTCAGCGCGCCACTGATCTGTGGTTTCGAGACGGGCCGCGCGTCTGGCCGGGGCGCCTCGGCAGGCGCAGCCATGCGCGGCGCAGATGGCGCCTGGGTCGGCGCGTACGATGGCGCGAACGACGGGCCGAATGATTGCCCGCCCATCGCAGGCAGATTGGATGGCAGCGGGGCGCCCAATGGCGGCAACTGCGGGGCTTTGGGCGTGGGAGCCAATGGCGTGCGCGGCCCCATCGGCGCTCCGCCTGCTGGAGCGCCTGCGGGCCGCGAGATCGGCGGCAGCGACGGGCTGATCGGCGAACGTGCTGGCGGCGGTGGCACGACCACCGGTGGCGCATTGGGCGAGATGAACGATGGATTCACCGTCGGCGTCTTGGAGGTCGCGCTGGCCAGCGGCGCCACATCTGGCCCGCTCATCGCGAATTTCGCGGCTTGTAGCGCCTCCATCATCCGCGCGGCAAACTCGGTGATGGTCTGAAAGCGATTGGCTGGCTTCAGTTCCAGGGCATACATGATCGCCGCATCGGTACGCGGCGTCACCAGCGGATTCAGCGAGCGCGGGTGTGGCATCGGCGAGACGCCTGTGATGCGCTCCACCGCCGTCTCTGGCACCTTGCCCGTCAGCAGTTGATAGAGGGTCGCGCCTAGCGCATAGACATCGGACCAGGGGCCGGTCATGCCGGTGGCGGCGTACTGCTCGGGTGGCGCGTAGCCCTCTGTGCCGGCCTTGCGCACGAAGGTCAGCGTCTGATTCATGCCCGGCAGGTGCGCCTTGGCGATGCCGAAGTCCACCAGCACGGGATGCCCACCGGGCGTGACGATGATATTGGCGGGCTTCACATCGCGGTGCAGCAGCGGCGGCTTGCGCGTGTGCAGGTATTGCAGCGCGTCGCAGATGGGCAGCATCCAGCGCAGCGCCTGATCTTCTGGCAGTGGATGGCCCAGGCGATGGAGATACTGTTCGAGGTTCTCGCCATCCACGAAGTCCATGACGAGATAACTGCGGCCGTCCCACTCGAAGCTCTCGCGCACGCGGGGGATGTTATTGTGGTCGAGCGCCTGGAGCCAGCGGCTCTCCAACTCGAACTGCTGGCGAGCGCCGGGAGCCGGGTCAGAAAGCTCCTTGAGGGCGTAGACATTATTGCCGCTATACAGGATGTCGGAGACGCGATACACCACTCCGAGGCCGCCTCGGCCCACCACGCCCAGGATCTGATAGCGACTGCGAACTACTGAGCCAACCGGTCGTGGTTGCGCGCCCTCAGTCGCCATATTCGCGGCATCTTGACTCATCCGCGCTTTCCCGCCCACATTTCTACTCTGCTCGTCACGGCGACTTCGCCTACGTGAACATGCGAAGCCCGGCGCTGGGCGTCTCGGGTCTGGCTTGCGCTGACCCTGTGGCGCAAGTATAGCGAAGCGGCGGTACGCGCGTCAAACCAGGTATGACTTCGCGCGAACATGCCGCGTGTCTCAGGCGTAAGCGAGCGCCGCAAGGTGCTATAATGCCCGCGACGCGCGGCGCCGCCATGATGTCTCTGAGAAAGCGCTGGCGGCATCGGGCCGCGCGCTGGCCGATGAGACCCGAAACAAAGGAGTTTGCGGGTGCGATTCCGTCGATACTGCCCTGGAGCGACAACTCCCCGCCGTATCTGGATGGCGCAGCGCTCCACTGGCGCTGTGTTCGCCTCGGCGCGCCTGCTGCGAGCGCGGCATATCCCCGCGCCGCCCTCCTGCGCTGGCGCCATAGACCGCTCAGATTTCGCTCTCATGACGACTGCTGTACTGTTCGCTGGCCGCTCGACCGCGCAACTATCAGCGCGCGTGGCGGCGGAGGCGCGCGTCTCCCGATAATGCTGGCTGACGTCTGCGCCAGGAGGTTCTGCACGCATGGCCCAAGACGAGTATATGCCCATCCGGAACTGGGATCACATCGAGTTCTACGTGGGCAACGCCAAACAGGCGGCGCACTACTACACCACCACCTTCGGCTTCACCCAGACCGCCTACGCCGGGCTGGAGACTGGTGTGCGTGACCGCGCCAGCTATGTGCTGGAGCAAGGCAAGGTTCGCCTCGTGCTGACCAGCGCGCTCACCGCCGATTCCCCCATCTCGGAGCATGTTCGTCAGCATGGCGACGGTGTGAAAGACATCGCGCTGGAGGTTCCCGACGCCGCCAGGGCGTATCAGCAGGCCATCGCCGCAGGCGCCCGCAGCGCGCTGAAGCCGACCGTCACCGAAGATTCTTTTGGCCAGGTGCGGCGCAGCGCCATCTATACCTATGGCGAGACGATTCACACCTTCGTCGAGCGCATGGACTACGCTGGCGTCTTCCTACCCGGATTCAAGCCCGTGGAGGCGGCGCCTGCCGCGCGCCACCGCGGCGTGGGGCTGGCGGCCATCGATCACATCGTCGGCAATGTCGAGCTGGGCAAGATGGATGAGTGGGTTAGGTACTACGAGAAGGTGCTGGGCTTCACGCAGATCATCCACTTCGACGACGAGGCCATCAGCACGGAATATTCGGCGCTGATGTCGAAGGTCATGCAGGGCGGCCACGGCAAGATCAAGTTCCCCATCAACGAGCCAGCCCAGGGGCGCAAGAAGTCGCAGATTCAGGAGTATCTGGATTACTACGGCAGCCCTGGCGTGCAGCACATTGCGCTGATCACCGGCGACATCATCGCCACGGTACGCCAGATGCAGGAGCAGGGCGTGCAGTTCCTGCCCGGCCTCTCCAGCTACTACGATGAGCTGGAAGGGCGTATCGGCAAGATCGACGAAGACATCAGCGAGCTGCAGAAGCTGGGCATTCTCGTGGATCGCGACGACGATGGCTATCTGCTCCAGATCTTCTCGAAGAATGTACAGGATCGCCCGACCGTCTTCTTCGAGGTGATCCAGCGCAAGGGGGCGCGCGGCTTTGGCGAGGGCAACTTCAAGGCGCTCTTCGAGGCCATCGAGCGCGATCAGGCGCTGCGCGGCAACCTGTAGGCGACGGGGAGAGAGCATATGCCATCGTATACCAGGCTGGGCGAGGTACCGCACAAGCGACACACCCAGTTCCGCACACCAGACGGCAGCCTCTACAGTGAGGAGCTGTTTGGCGAGGAAGGCTTCAGCGGCGTCTACTCGCTGCTGTATCATAAGTTCCCGCCGACGCGCGTCTCGCGCATCGAGCGGCACGGCACGGTCTGCCAGCAGGAGTGGCCGCAGGAGACGCATCGCCACCACCACATGCTGACGGGCGACATCCCCGCTGAGAGCGACATCGTGGATGGCCGCCGCACGCTGATGTACAACGGCGATTGCGTCATCTCGGTCGCGCGGCCCACCCAGCCCATGTCGTACTTCTATCGCAATGCGCAGGGCGACGAGCTGCTCTTCGCGCACGAAGGCTCCGGCGCGCTGGAGACGACCTTTGGCCTGCTGACCTATTCGCCAGGTGACTATCTGCTCGTGCCGCGCGGCACAACCTGGCGCGTGCTGCCAGAGGCGGGCGAGCAGCGTTTCCTGATCGTGGAGGCGTATGGCGGCGACATCCGCACGCCGAAGCGCTACCGCAACGAGTTCGGTCAACTGCTGGAACACTCGCCTTTCTGCGAGCGCGACCTGCGCGCCCCGGCGGAGCTGCCCCAGCACGATGAGCGCGGCGAGTACGAGGTGCGTATCCGCGTCAACGGCGAGGTGATGTCGTATTTCTACGACTTCCATCCGCTCGATCTGGTCGGCTGGGATGGCTACCTCTATCCTTACGCCTTCAGCATCCACGACTTCGAGCCGATCACCGGGCGCGTGCATCAGCCGCCGCCCGTACATCAGACCTTCGAGGGACCGGGCTTCGTCGTCTGCTCGTTCTGCCCGCGCAAACTCGACTATCATCCGCTCTCAGTGCCGATCCCCTATAACCACAGCAACATTGACTCCGACGAGATGATCTATTACGTCAGCGGCAACTTCGGCAGCCGCCGGGGCGTGGGAACCAGTTCCATCACGCTGCACCCGCGCGGCATCCCGCATGGGCCGCAGCCCGGCCTGGTGGAGAAGTCGCTGGGAGCCGAGCGCACCGACGAACTGGCCGTCATGGTTGACACCTTCCGTCCGCTCAAGCTCGGCGCGGCGGCGGAGGCGCTCGACGATCCGAAGTATCCGTTTAGCTGGCTCGACTAGCGCAAACGGCGCGCCCCTGTGGACTGTGCGTCCAGGGGCGCGCGTCGTTGCAGCGGCGCTCACAGCGCGTGGCCAATGGCGGCCAACGGGA
>DATBTW010000342.1:0-5837 GCA_036559055.1 Ktedonobacterales bacterium | reverse complement strand
GACCGAGGTTCCGCTCGATGGCATCGAGGTTTACTATCCCACCCACTCCTCGGCGCAGGTCGCCGCCTATGAGGCGCTGGCCGCGCGTCACAGCCTGTTCATCAGCGCAGGCTCCGACTCGCACGCCCCCAACACGCGCCAACCCATCCCCTACCCGGCCCACCGCATCGCCCCGCTACTGCGCCGTCTCGGCGTGGCTGTCAGCTAACGCCTTCCGCGAGAGCGGTATCCCCCAATGCCCCAGCACGGCGGCGCACGTTATCACTGGCAGGGCAAACCGTCATTGAATGCGAGCGCAGACATTTATGCTCGTTGCCCGCCAACGTTTGTAGGGGGAAGGTAATTCGGACACATGTTAGACATCACCCTCAAGCGTCCTGCGGTCGCCAAACGAGCCGGTAAGGCAGATGCGCCTCTCGTCTCCCGACGAACGCAGACGCTCATCATCGCTTCGATCATCAGCCTCGCCGCGCTGCTCGATCTGTGGTGGCTGGGCAAGCCCAGCATCTGGATGGATGAAGCGATCTCGATTGATCTGGCGCGACAACCACTCCACACCCTGGCGGCTGCGTTCACCAGTGGCGTCGCGCCGAACATGGGTCTTTACTTCCTGCTGCTGCACGGGTGGATTGCGCTCGGTTCGTTCCTCCATATTGCGCCATCCGAAGTCTTCATACGCCTCCCCTCGGCCGTCTTCGCGATCCTGGCGTCGGTCGTGGTGTATCTGCTGGGAGAGCGCTTCTTTGGCCGATTCGCCGCTATCGTCGCGGCTCTAGCCTTTACGGCGAACGGCTGGCAGCTCACCTATGCGCAAGATGCGCGCTCCTACTCCTTGCAGCTCTTGCTGGTCAGCCTCACCTGGCTCGGCCTGTTTGCCGCCCTGCGCCCTGATCGCCTGGATTGGCGCTGGTGGTCGGTGTTTGTCGTCGCGGGCGCGCTGTCCGTCTATGCGCAGTCCATCAGCGGGTTGGCGCTGGTCGCGCTCGGCGTGACGTGCGGGCTGCTGATGGTCTTGCCCACCACCTGGCGCGAGCGCGTGCGGCGCGCGTTCCCCGCGATTGCGGCGGGTTTTGTCGCCATTGGCGTCCTGATCGCGCCGTTCGCCTACGTGAGTCGTCACGCGGGCGCATCCATGGCCTGGGTGCCAGCGCCCACTCTGAGCCACCTGGCGCAGCATGCCGCTACGGTCGCACTAAAGTACAGGCATGCGCTGGGGCTGGCGCTGGTCGTCGCGCTGGTTCTGGCGCTGCTCGTGGCGCTCGCGGTGGGGGCGCTGCTCTCCCCGTGGGGCAGGCGTCAGCGCGCGTGGCTGCTGAGGCAGGATGGCGGCGCGCTGAAGAGTGACGCGGCGCCGCTGGCAATCGCCGTGTCGTGCTGGTTGGTGGTTCCGGTCGTCGCGAGTTACCTCATCTCGCTGGGGCCGTCACACATCTTCACAAGCCGCTATCTTATCGTTGTTCTGCCAGCGCTGAGCCTGCTCGTCGGCGCAGGCGTCGCGCGCCTCCCCTGGCGCGCGTTGCGCCTGGGCCTCTGCGTCGGCGGGGCGCTCGCGCTCCTCGCCCTGCTGCCCGCATACTACGCGAATGCCCAGGTGGAAGACTGGCGCGCGCCGACCCAGTGGCTTGCGCAACACTATCAGCCCGGAGATGGCCTCGTCGCCTACAACAATTTGGAGGGGTGTCAGCTTCCGGTGGCCTATTATCTGTGGGCCGATGGCAGCGCCGCACACTTCACGCCCGATTCCCCTGGCGCGCTCCACGTTGACCCCACCACCTATGGCAACCCGGAGGCGGACTATCTGGCGGCGCTGGATCCGGCGGCATTGTCCGTCTATGTGTCGCACCATCCTCGCATCTTCTTCATCGAAGGCCGCCTGTCGGATAACGCGGATGTCGCGCGCGTCAAAACGGCGCAGGCCTGGCTCGACGCGCACTATCACTTCCTCGGACAAACGTCCAGCGGCATCGTCACCATTCGGCTCTACGGCGCCACATCCTGATCCAACTCAGGAGGACGGCCACCGTCGTATGCGCGCGTCCCTCAAAACAGCAGTCCCCCTGCTCCACGAGAGAGCAGGGGGACTGGTCGCGCTGTCACAACCGGCTATTCGTAGCGCAGCACCTCCAGCGGGCGCACGCGCGCCGCGCTATAGGCCACCAGCGCCGCGACGATCATACAGATGAGAGTCGTCGCCCCCACCACGCCGATCGAGAGCGCCGGCCCGACACCCAGGTTCAGCTTGAAGACGTAGATGTCGAGCAGCACGTTGGCCAGCGTCACGATCAGCATCGCGACCAGCGAGCCGCCGAAGCCAATCAGGCCGTTCTCCACCAGCACACCGCTCAGCACATTGCCGCTGGTGTAGCCTACCGACTTCAGGATGCCAATCTCCCTCCGTCGTTCGAGCATCGCCAACCCCACCGCATTCGCGATGATGATGACGCCCGCCACCATCGCCAGCGATGCGATCGCGGTCAGCAGGATGATCAGGTTGTTCAACAGCGTGTTGACGGCGATCACCAGATCAACCACGCTGAAGGTCTGAATGGCGGGAACCTGCGCCTTGATCGAGCGCAGCACCTGATCGGACTTCAGCGGATCGACCTGCATGGCGTAGATGTAGAACTGCGTCCCCTGCGCCAGCTTGGTGACGACCGACTGATCGGCCAGAATCGGCGCGAAGGTCGTCAGGCTGCCGGTATAGAAGCCGACGACATGCACGGTGATGAGCAGCGGCGGCGGCGGCGATGCGCCCGTTTTGCCCGTGGGCGCGCCGGTAGCGCCCGTACCCGTATTGCCCGTCGAGCCAGTCCCCTTTGTCCCATTGGTCGGCGCGACGACAGTGCTGGCCAGCGTGATCGTGTCGCCCACCTTCAGGTTGAGCGGCGCGAGCGCGGCAGGCGACGGCATCAGCACGTTGAGCGTGTTGGCGTCGGCGCTGGTCAGCAGGCGGCCCGTATCCGCGCCATTGACTGAGTTGAGCGTGGCGTCAGGCAGGGCGCCGTTTGACAGATCATAGCCCTGCACGCCGCTCAGGAAGAACAGCGCGCCCTGCTTGCCCACATTGGTTGTGCCACCGCGCGTGGGCGCGTTCTTCAGCACATCGGCGATCGGCGTGCCATTGACGGCCACCGGCACATCCTGCGCCAGCGAGGACACGACCGCCTTGCCCTGTATATCGTGCTGCAGTGCGACCTGCTGATCGACGGCGGACTTGTCCTTCACCCCGGCGATGATGAAGGAGTTGTACTTGATCTGTGTCGAGAGCGCGGCGTTAACCTCGTCCTTGATGTTCTGACCGAGCGCCAGAATCAGGCCGATGCCAAAGACGCCGACGAAGAGCGCCACCATCGTCGTGACGCTGCGCGTGCTCTCGCGCCCCATGTTGCGCATCGCCATGCGTGTGTTGGCCCTGGCGGTGCGCGGCAATAGCGGCAGAATGGTGATCAGGATGGCCAGCGTCAGCACCAGCGCGCCAAACGCAGGCGCTTTCCACACCAGGAAGCCGCCCAGCGCCAGCGCCGCCAGCGAGATCAGCGCATACCACCACGTCAGACGGTCGGGCGCGGGGAAGCGGCTGATGATGAGCACCAGCAGGAAGAAGACACCCGACAGCAGCGCCAGCAGAATGCCCGTGCCGACAATCGCGCCCACCGCGACGGCGATGTTGCCCAGAATCACATACGACAACACGAAGAACAGCACGGCTAGCAGCGCCAGTAAGCCCAGCCGCAGCGCCAGCCCGACGCCTTCTACTCCCTCGCTGACGCCGCGAATGACCGCCAGCGGGCGAATCTGCGCCGCCTGCACTATGGGCATCAGCCCGAAGATCAGCGCGGTCGCCACACCGATCAGCACGCCAGAGAGGATGATCCCCGGATCGAGTACCTGCGGCAGATCGATGTAGAAGCGCTGCGTGACGAGCTTATTCACCAGGGTCGAGACGCCTATGCCCGCCGCCGAGCCGATCGCGCCGCCCAGCAGACCGAGCAGCGCCGCCTCTAGCCCAAAGAGCGCGTAGAGGTCGCCGCGTCGGTAGCCAGTCGTCTTGAGCACGGCGATCTCGACCTGCCGTCGCCGCAGCAACACCTGCATGGTGTTGACGATGCCCACGCCACCGATCAGCAGCGAGAGCAGGCCGACCACCTCCAGGAAATAGCGAATATTCTGAACATTGCTGGAGTTCTGCTGCAGCGCGTCTTTGGTCGTCGTGACATTGGCCGTCGGCAACTGCTGCGCGATGGCGTTCTTGGCCTTGGTCGCGTTGGCGTCGCTATGCCCCGGAACGTTGGCATAAACGGCGCCGTAGCTCACCGGCAGCCCCGACGAACTGGTGACCGACGAGTAGCCATCCAGTGAGATGAGCGCCTGCGGTCGCTGGAAGAAGCCCGCGCTGGCCACGATGCCCGCCACCTGGCCATCGAAGACGCGGCCATCATCCGAGGTGATGTTGATCGAGTCGCCGACCGAGACGCCCAGCGTAGTGGCCAGGCTTTTCGAGAGCACAATGTTCGTCCCCGTCAGCGTCGAGGTGAGTGAGGCGCCGCTGGGGCTGAGAAAGGTGGGCGGCCCGGCCAGCGGGAAGCGTGACGGGTCTACCGCTTTCAACTCAAAATACTGCGAATTGTTCTGCTTGTCGCTCGTCTGCGCCTGGTGCGTGGAGACAGCGGTATACGTCGAGATCAGCCCGTCGCTCTGGAGCTTGTCGAAGACGCTCAGCTGATCGGCGCGCAGGCTGATGATCGCGGCGGTCACGGAGAGATCGCCACCGTTGCTATCGCGAATGTTGCCCGTCAGGCCCTGGTTGACCGAGGCGCCAACCAGTTGCAGCGAGACAATCGCCATGACGCCGACCGCGACACAGAAAATCGCCAGCAGCGTGCGCTGCCCGCCCCGCATCAGTGAGCGCGTGGCATAGGACCAGTACAGTCCGAGTTTCATTTGATTTTCCCTCGCGCGCTCAACCCTGGGCGACCAGGCCATCCACGATGTGGATGGTGCGGTCAGCGGCGCGGGCGACATTCGGATCATGCGTGGCGATGATGAATGTCTTGCCAGTGCGGTCGCGTAGATCGCGAATCATCGCCAGTATGTTCTCGCTGTTGCGCTGGTCGAGGTTGCCAGTTGGCTCGTCCATGATGACGATGGCAGGGTCAGTGCCCAGCGCGCGCGCCACAGCCACGCGCTGCTGCTCGCCGCCAGAGAGCTGATTCGGGCGGTTGCGCAGGCGATGTCCCAGCCCGACCAGCTCCAGAATCTCTTTCGCGCGGTCCGCCGGGCGCCCGCTGTGCTTGCCGACGTAGAGCGGCGCCTCGACATTCTCCTGCGCGGTCAGCGTCGGGATGAGGTTGAAGGCCTGATAGACCATGCCGATCTTGGCGTTGCGCACCTTGGCAAGCTGGCCCTCGCCCATCTTCGTGATGTCGATGCCATCGATCAGCACCTTGCCGCTAGTAGGGTTATCCAGCCCAGCGATGATGCCAAGCAGTGTCGATTTGCCCGACCCCGATGGCCCCATGACCGCGACGAACTCGCCATGATCGATTCGCAGTGAGATCCCTTTGAGGATGTCGATCCGCTCGCGACCCAGGGGCAGCGACTTGCGAATATCAATGGCTTCAAGCGCAGCGGTCAGCGTCGAAACTGCTCCTGGCTGCGCTGAGCTTTCGGTTGCATCCACGGGTTGAAAACCTTTCTGTCTGCGTCATCAGCGGAGCGTGTCGGAGCAGGCGCGCACGCGATTGGCGCCCGCGCTCTCAACAGGTTCCGGAGGGTGTACGGCTGTCACAGGAAGCGGTTGCAACCCGACGACGGTGTCAAGCTCAGTCCGTTTCTCC
>DATBTW010000341.1:0-1734 GCA_036559055.1 Ktedonobacterales bacterium | reverse complement strand
GACGATACTGCAGGGGCAGCCCTGTGGGACAATAGGACGTCGCCGACCCTCCTGCGCGCGATAGACGCTCCCACGCCCGAAGCCAGCCATGGTTTCGGGCGTTGTCGTGTCTGCGCCATGCTTGGCGACGAGTTATGCGATACACTGATGGCGCTCCCTCCCCTTGTCCTTCCCCCGCTTCGCGAGTCAGGGGAGTCATCTAGCCTCTCCCGCCGCAGCAGAGGAGGGGTTGGAGAGGGAGCATCAACGGAGAGGGAGCATCAACGGAGAGGGAGCGCACATGGCAGATCGGCTCGCAGGGAAACGCATCGTCGTCGGCGTGTGCGGCGGCATCGCCGCCTATAAGGTCGCCGATCTGGTGAGCAAACTCACCCAGGCGGGCGCGCTGGTCGATGTCGTGCTGACCGAGCGCGCCGAGCAATTCGTCAGCGCGCTCACCTTCTCCTCGCTGAGCCAGCGGTCCGTGTATACGACCCTCTGGGAGCCGACTGGCGAGGCGGCGGCGCGGCACATCGAGCTGGGGCACGCCGCTGATCTGCTGGTCATCGCGCCCGCCACCGCAAATACCATCGCACGGCTAGCGCACGGCCTGGCCGACGACACGCTCACGACCGTCGCGCTGGCTACTACCGCGCCGCTGCTGATCGCCCCGGCGATGGAAACGCACATGTATCGGCATTCCGCGACGCAGGCCAACCTGCTGCTGCTGGCACAGCGCGGCGCGACGATCATCGAGCCGGAGCGCGGGCGGCTGGCATCGGGCGAGCTGGGCGAGGGCCGCCTGCCGGAGACGCCAACGCTGTTGGCGCAGATTCGTCGCACGCTGGGCCGCGCGACAGGCGATCTGGTCGGGCGGCGCGTGGTGGTGACGGCAGGCGGCACGCGCGAGCCGATCGACCCCGTGCGCTACATCGGCAACCACTCCAGCGGGCGCATGGGGTTTGCGCTGGCGGAGGAGGCGCGCGACCGTGGCGCTGAGACGCGGCTGATCGTGGCGTCGGTCAGCGCGCCACTGCCGCAGGGGATCGAGATCATCCACGCCGAGACGGCGCTGGAGCTGCGCGACGCGACGCTGGCCGCCATCGGCGACGCCGATGCGCTGGTGATGGCCGCCGCCGTGGCCGATTACCGCGTGGAGCGGCCCGCCGCCCACAAGATCAAGAAAGGCTCGGCGGAGGAGAACGCCGATGGCTCACTGTCCCTCCACCTGACCCAGAATCCCGACATCCTGGCCGAGGTACAGCAGGTGGCTGAGGCGCGCGGGCTGGCAGGCCTGACGCGGGTGGGCTTCGCCGCCGAGACGAACGATGTGGAGCGCAACGCCGCCGCCAAGCTGCGCCGCAAGGGGCTGCACCTGCTGGTGGCCAACGACGTCTCACAGCCTGATAGTGGCTTCAGCGTCTCCACCAATCGCGTGACGCTCCTCTACGCCGATGGCCGCGTCGAGCATCTGCCGCTGATGTCCAAATCGGAGGTCGCGCGCGCCATTTGGGATCGCCTGGCGCCGCTGCTGGCCGAGCACGCGGCAGGCAAGCAGAGCCGCTAGCGCGGATAGCGTGAAATGGGACAGGAGCGACTGATGGAATCCCTCTTGTATCACGACTACCGGCAACAGCCCATAACCTCCGACGCGGCGCAAGATCAGTATCGCCAATATCTCGCACGGCTTGAAGCGCTGATCGCCGACCAGGAAGATGTCGTAAGCCAGGCCCGCGCATCCTCCGCATCCGATGC
>DATBTW010000340.1:0-5948 GCA_036559055.1 Ktedonobacterales bacterium | reverse complement strand
AGCGAATGAAGCGGCGTTCGAGATGGCCGTCGAGGAGATCACCGCCGCCTCGCGCCGCCTGCTCGCCGCGCTGGAGACGAACGCGCCGCCGAAGGATCGCGCGGAGGAGGCGGCCAGGGCGCATGCGCGCGCCACACGGCGTTTCGCGCCCGCCGCGTCGCCCATCGCGCCTGCGCCGCACGAATAGTGGGCTGCCTACGAAAATGGCCAGTCAGTCAGTCAGATCACACGCATAAAGGGGGAGCACTGACATGGGCGCAGTGGGAACGGGCTTTTCGATGTCGCTGGATGGCTTCATCGCGCGGCCAGATGGCCAGGTGGGGCCGCTCTTCGATTGGTACTCTGAAGGCGATACGCCCTTCGAGATCGTGACGGGCAACGAGACGTACCATGTCACCCAGGACGCTGGCGCGATTCTTCAGCAGGCCAGCCAGGCGACAGGCGCCCTGGTGACTGGGCGCAAGCTCTTTGACCAGACTCAGGGCTGGGGCGGCAAGCACCCGCTGGATGTGCCGATTGTCGTCGTGACCCATCATGTCCCGCAGGGGTGGGATAAGCCGCCCTTCACCTTCGTCACCGATGGCGTGCCAAGCGCCATCGCCAAGGCGCAGGAGATCGCGGGCGAGAAGAAGGTCGCCGTCGCCTCCGCCAGTGTCGCACAGCAATGCCTCAACGCCGGACTACTGGAGGAGATTCACATCGACCTGATCCCCGTGCTGCTGGGCCAGGGCATCCGGCTCTTCGACCAGCTCAATGCGGAGTTCCGGCTGGTCTGCTCCGAGGCGCAGCCGATGCGCAACGTGACGCACCTGACGTATCGCGTCGTTCGGTGAGAGGTGTTGCGGTCGAGGTAGCTCTCGGCCTTCAAAGGCCGGAGCACGCGGACGCGGCTTGAAAGCCGCAAGATACGCCAGCCTGCGGCGGCGCGGACGGGGCATTGATGCTCCATCCGTTCCGTGCGTCGGCCATTCATGGCCGCGACCTCGCCCCGCGTGATTGCGCTACGGCTTGCGGCCGTAGGCGACGTACACATTCTGGGGCAACGAGATCTGATCAAGCTCCTGGCGCGCCTGCGCGAGTGCGGCATCGTAGTCCGCCTCGCTGGCGATGCCAATCTTCGTCAGCGGGCCGCGCACAGCGGTGAGCGCCGAGAGGTAGTCCACCACCATCATCGCGCCGAGGCGACCGCCCGGCCTGCCCACCGGAATAGTCAGCGGGCGAGCGGTCACGTCAGTGGCGCCAGCGGCAGTCAACAGCGGGCCGACCTGCCGCGCCACGGCGAAGTCGATGCCGCGCTTGCTGACCAGTTGCTTGCCCCAGTTGGCTAGCTGGTCGAGCGCGGGCGCGCCATAGGGTGGCTCCGTCTCGATCAGCTCGATCCAGCCGCCACGGCGCGTGACCCGCATCAACTCAGTCACTACCTGTGGCCAGCGGTTCGCCGGGATGCCCATGATGAGGTAGCGCTGGTGGACGAAGTCGAAGCTTTTGTCGGAGAATGGCAGGCGCTCCAGCACGTTGCCCTGCACGAAGGTGTAGTTGTCCGCTTTGAGGGTCGCGGGCGCGCTCTCGTTCACGGCAGGCGGCGCGACATCCACACCGATCACGTTGGCGTTGGGAAACTGCGCCGCCAGCTCCATTGCCCAGCGACCCGTGCCGCAGCCCACATCCAGAATATCGCGCGGCTTGGCGATGGGCGCGAGGTAGTTGCCGCGCATGAAGGAGCGCAGCATGTGGTGCTGGAAGTCGAGCCGATTCGTCTCATCGAGGTCTTTGGGCAGCATGTAGGGAACTCCGGCCACGAAGCGCCGCCCGTCTATGGTGTCCGTGTCTGCGCTCGATGGCGTCAGCGTGGCGGCCTTGGGTCTGCGACGCCAGAATGCTAGCCAGGACATCGATCACTACCCTTTCGCTCCGAACTGGCGCGCAGCCGGAGAAGCCAAACAGTCGGACGCCCGCGCATCTGGGCCAGCGGTTCTGCTGCTGCGGCCCAGTATGCGCGGGCGACGTGCTGCCTGTCAACGCTGTCCGTTGGCAAGCGACCAGATTGCTACGGCGCTGGATGCTGCGGGAAGCCAAGCGCCAGAAAGAGGGGAATGAGTGTCACGAGAGCGGAGCCGATGAGGAAGAACAGCGTAATCCACGCTTCCGCTTGCTCGCCCAGACGCTGATGCAGGCGCACACCTTGCAGCGTGCGGGTCGCCGAGATGAGATAGACGATCAGGGCGACCACCAGCCCGCCGCCCGCCGTCACCATCTCGGTGCGCTGGATCATATCGATGCCGTAGGGCAGCGCGAAGAGGCGGCCGATGACGCTCAACTCCCAGAAGAGCGCCACCAGCGCTATCAGGATTACCGCTGGCAGCAGTCCCTCCAGCGCTGCGCGGATGGCGCGCCGCATGGGGCCGAAGGGCGCTGGCTGCTCCTGCTCGCCGCCGAAATATTCATCGACGGTTGACTGCCTGGACATGACCGAACGCGGCTCACGCATGGCGTGTACTCTTTCTGCTTGCGATCAGAATCGGGCAGGCGTTCTCGCTGTCTCGCTGAGCGGCTCGCCGAGCCTCACGATCCGCTGGTTGAGAGGCTGGCCTTGAAGAAGGCCACCACGCGGCTCACATATGCGGCTCCCGCCACCTTGAACGCCTGCGCATGGGTGGCGTTTGGCACGCTCCACGTCTGCACATGCGCGTTGGGCGCCTGCTGGGCTGCCTGCGCCAGAATCGTCATATTGTCGGGCGGCACATACGTATCCGCCGCGCCGTGGATGAAGAGAATCGGGCGCGGCGCGATGCGCGCCACCACCGCCTCCGGACGAACCGCCGAGAAGTCGATGCCATACATCACGTTCGCCGCTTGCAAGATGCCTGGCGTGAAGACATGTGGCAGATGCGCGCGCGCTGGAATCTCGCGCTCCAGGATCGGCAGTACATCGGCATAGGCGCTATCGGAGACGACCGCCTGAATGGACGGCTCCTGTGCCGCCGCCAGCAGCAGCGTGGCCGCGCCCATCGAGACGCCCCAGCCGCCGATGGCTTTCGGTCGCCCCAGATCGGGATAGGGCATCGCCCCACTCTTCAAGAAGTCCACCGCGCCCAGCACATCGCGCTGCTCATAGTAGCCCAGGCTGGTCGGCGCTGATGACGATTCGCCGGAGCCGCGCATATCGAAGGCCAGCACCGCGAAGCCGTTCTTGGCCAGTGCGTCGCTCAGGTCGAGCAGCCCCATGCCCGGATCGGTGCGGTTGGCGCGGATGCCGTGGACGACGATGATCGTCTCCTGTGTCGAGAGCTTGCCGTGCCCGGCCACGCCAGGGATGAACCAGCCGCGCAGCTCCAGATGGTCAGTACGGCTGGGGAAGCTGACGATTTTGTAGGCCAGGCCAGCGTCGGCGGGCGTTCCCTTGGGGAGAATCTGCGGCGCGTAGACGAGCTGCGACGCGGCGTAGAGCGAGACGCCTGCGTAGGCGGCTGTGCCGAGCGCCGAGAAGATCAGCAGCGCCGAGATGAGCCAGAAGGCCAGCAGACCGATGGGCGAGGCGGGTCGAGGCTTCTTGACCATCTCCCAGAAGTAGGGAGCGGGGCCACCTGTGCGCACGCGCCCCTGGTCGTGCTGGCGCAGGCGCTCCACCTCGCTGACGGCGCCCGGCGTGTAGGCCCGCGCATGGTCAGCCGACATTGAGGCGCCAGCGTGGGCTAGCGAGGCCGGTTGGTTGCTGGCGTCGTAGGTGTTGAAGTACGGGTGTTCGCTGCTGGCGGCTGGCTCAGGCATGGCAGGCGGCTGATCGGGCTGATAGCCAGGCGTGCGTGAGGCCCATAGCGCCGAGCGGACGCTGGTGGCGCGATAATCTGTCTTCAACTTGCCAGAGTCATAGTCGGAGGATTGGTAGCGCGGCGTCTCCGAATCGCCCGGCCCGTAGGTTGGGCTATAGCGCGGCGTGGTGGGCGGCGCAGGCTCGATCGGGGGCATATCACCGGGCTTGGGCGCCTGGCCGAGCCAGTCGGGCTGCCGCCAACGCAAGTCGCCAGAAGCTCCGGCGCGCTGGGGCGCCGCCGCGCTTGGCCGCGGCGCCGGCCCACGATTGGGGCGTCGGGTGTCAGTCCGATCTGGCTCACGCTGCTGCTCGCGCTGCTGCTCATCCTGCTGCTCGCGCACCCAGATTCCTGGCTCGGTCCAGCGCGGGCGCTGGGGACTGGAAGCGTCGGCCTGTTCTTCCAGATCGTAGAGATCAGGCGGGTTGTTGCGTCGGCTGCGCGGCGCGGCGCCATTCGCACGGCGCCTGAACGCCGGAGCAGAGGTCAGGCGACGCAGCGGCTCTTCCAGCGCGAACATATCGCGAATCGTGCGCGCCCGACGACCGCCCGGCTTCGCTTTGGGGCGTCGGGCGTCGGGCGAGGAATAGCTGTTGTTGTCAGGTGGGTTTCGCATGCGCGCCTGTCTCTCTCAAAGCCCAATCCACATCGTGCGCTGAGAAGTACAACGCTGAGTCAATCAACCTGTTACTCACTGGGGGACTAACGGGCGACTGGTTCAGGGCGCAGCCGGATTATGGATGCAGGGCAGCGTAGACGCGATCCGCGCGCTCGATCAGCGAGCGCAGCGTCTGCGGGCTGATGGCCTGCTCGGCGTCGGTGAGCGACTGCGTTGGATGCGGATGCATCTCGATCAGCAGGCCATCGGCTCCGGCGGCCACGGCGGCCACGCTCATCGCCTCTACCAGATCGCTGCGCCCGACGCCGTGGCTGGGGTCCACCAGCACCGGCAGATGCGTCAGTGTCGCCAGCAACGGCACGCAACTCAGGTCGAGCAGATTGCGCGTGGAGGGATCGAAGCTACGCACACCGCGCTCGCACAGCATGACATTGGGATTGCCCGCCGCCAGGATGTATTCCGCTGCCAGCAGCCACTCCTCGATGGTGGCCGCGAATCCGCGCTTGAGCAGGACGGGCCGATTGGCATGGCCAGCGGCGCGCAGCAGGGGGAAATTCTGCATGTTGCGGCTGCCGATCTGCAGCACGTCGGCCACCTCGGCAACGGGGCCGACCAGCGCTGGCTCCATCACCTCGGTGACGATGGGCAATCCGCTCTCGGCGCGGGCGCGGGCCAGCAGGGGCAGGCCATCCAGCCCCAGCCCCTGAAAGCTGTAGGGCGAGGTGCGCGGCTTAAAGGCGCCACCGCGCAGCAATTGCGCTCCCGCCTCACGGGCGGCCAGCGCTGCCGCGATGATCTGCGACTCGCCCTCGACGGAGCACGGTCCGGCGATCACTACCGGGCGGCCCGCGCCGATCACTGCATCGCCGACGCGCACAGTGGTCTTCTCTGGGTAGGCGGCGCGACTCGCCAGTCGGTACGGCGCAGACGGCGTCAGGGCGTCATCCGGTCGGCTCGACGCAGCGAGTCGCGAGCGTTCGTCAGGGAAGGAGCCATCGCGTGTGACGGTGATCATGGTCAGCCTCTCAATCCTCGGCGCGTCATCGGCGCCTGAGCGCTATCTATAGCGTACCGCGTGGAGGCGCTCGCAGTCTCGCCGGAGGAGGAGCATGAGCGCGCTCGTTCGTTTTTGTCGGCCCCGCGGCCAACAAAAAAGCAGAGGAGTCATCTCCTCTGCTTACCCTCCGGCTCAAAGGCCGTCTTCGCCGCTGTTCTTACCAGGCGGAAACGACCCGTCCGTTAGCCGGAGGGCAGCGCCACCAGTAATAATACGAGGCCGCGATGTGGGCCACGATGTTGTCGGCGTTCAAGGGCAGTGTGCTCATGATGGGACAGAGTATAACGGCTGGGTTTCGCGTCTGTCAACCCCCCCGAAGTAGGCGCTGGCGTTGGGGATGGCTCTCGGCCTTGAAAGGCCGCAGCACGCGGACGCAGCTTGAAAGCCGCTAACGGGCGCCTGCCTGCGGCGGCGCAGAGGGGCATGTATGCCCCAGTCGTCCCGCGAGTCGGCCATTGATGGC
>DATBTW010000339.1:0-6464 GCA_036559055.1 Ktedonobacterales bacterium | reverse complement strand
CTCGCTGGGCGGCTCAGTCATGCGGTCGGCCAGCGCGGCGTGGTAGCGCGCATCGTAGAGCGCCGGGCGCGGGTTGTCGCCCATGCCGCCATCCACCGCGACGAAGATGGCGCGCGGCGTCACCTTGCGCGGGCCGGTGGTGTAGAGCGCGACGCCCGCGCGCGCGACGATGGCGCGGCCCGGCTCCACGATCAGCCGTGGGGGCGCCAGGCGCAGGCGCTCGCAGCACACGCGCAGCACGGCGGTGATGGCCTCGGCGTAGTCGTCGGGGGCGAGTGCGCGCTGCTCTGGCGTGTAGGCGACCCCCACGCCGCCACCGGGACTCAGCTCGCTGATGGCGACGCCATGCGTCTCGTGCAGGGTCACGGCCAGCTCGGCCAGCGTCTTCGTCACCTGGGCCAGCGGCGCCGTGTCGAAGAGATTGGAGCCAGCATGCGCATGCAGGCCGAGCAGCGCCAGCCCCGGCGCGCTGGCGGCGCGGCGCGCGGCCTCGTCAACGGCGCCGCTGGCCAGATCAAGCCCGAACTTGGTGTCAGCATGCCCCGTCTGGATGCTGGCGTGCGTCTCGGTCGGCACATCGGGATTGATACGCAGCCAGATGGCAATCGGCCGCCCGCGCACCGCTCCTAGCGCGGCGAGGTGATCCAGCTCGTCGAGGCTATCCACCACGACGCGCCCCACGCCGCCATCGCCCGCCTCCAGCGCGTACTCCAGCTCGGCGTCGGGCTTGAAATTGCCGTGCAGATGGATGCGCTGCGCCGGATAGCCCGTGCGCACGGCCAGCCCCACCTCACCCGCCGAGACGGCGTCCAGCTCCAGCCCTTCATCCTTCAGCAGCGCGCAGAGGGCGGGCGAGAGGTAGGCTTTGCCCGCGTAGGCGACGGCGCTCTCTGGCCAGCGGCTCGCCAGCGCCGTGCGAAAGGCGCGCATCTGTCCGCGCAGCGTCGCTTCGTCATAGACATAGAGCGGCGAGCCATAGCGCTGGATCAGCGCGCTGGCGGCGGCTCCATCCAGCAACAGCCGCCCCGCCGCATCAACCCGCGCGGTGTCGGGCCACAGATGCGCATGGGGCGGCGGCGCGAGCGTGGCGTCGGTACGAGCAGCGGTGGTATCAGGCGAGGTCGAGTCAGCGTGCGGCATGCGGCACGTCTCCTGTCCGCTCCTGTGTCTGGTCGTGGAACGCGCCTATGATAGCATATCCGCCCCGCTTCGCCCATCGCGAGGACGGCGCCCCAGCCCTCTCTTAGAGGGAGAAGGAGCGGAGGGTTGGCGTGTGGCAAACGATAGCGCGTGGGGCGCGCTACTGGAGTGAACCCTTGATTCGCAAACCGGGGCGACTCCTCCCATCAGCAGGCGTAATCCTGGTCAAGCGAACCTGTGAACTGGATCAGGTAGGTCGGCCCACCAGTGAACTGATGCCCCCTACAGAACTGCGCGGCCTTGCTGGCGGAGCGCACCGTCGTGGCGCCCCAGTTCGGCCAATTGTTCAGCCACGTTCCGGTCACGGTGTCCCACTGGTAGGTCGTGCTATAGACCCCCACGGTCGTCACCCCGTTCGCCATCAGGGCGTCGTACTCGCCTTGCAGGCTGTTACGGTTCTGGGTCGTGTCGCTGTTCCAGGTATTGCCGGTCTCCACATCCAGCCACCAGGTAGCGGAGTGGAGGTTCAGGCTGCTCGCGTAGGTGAGGGCGTACAGCCCGGCGTTGTAGCCATAGTTATAGGCCAGGCAGTTCTGATCGCCAGCGGCGCAGGCCCTGGGGCTGTTGGGGTTGATATGCGACGACTGGTTGTACCAGCCCGTGTTAACGTACAGGCTGAGGTTGGAGAACCAGGCGGCTTCCTGCGCCAGGCAGGGACTCTGGCTATAGCCCGTCCCATCGGTGACGCCGACGATGCCGAACGCTGCATGCGCGGGCGGCGCCGCTGTGCAGTTCGGCCAGGAGACATCATATCCGGTCGAGCCACTCCGATAGCTCGACGCCGCTGGCCCCCTGGACTGCGACGTCGCGGGGGCTGCTTCGGCTGGGCGCCCGGCCACCGCGAATAGCACGAACAGCGCGAGAGCCGCCGCGATGACGACGCTCGTCCGTCGAAGCGCCTGCCGCGTCCACACGGCGTTGCTCATGCGCTACTCTCCATCCTCTTGGAATAGCCCCTGGGTTCTACTAAAGACCCGGGGGCTGAGGAAAAGCAAGGAGATCACTCCAGTAGTGACAACCAATGATCACCGGTCGCGGTAACTATACAGACGGACTCAGAACGGAATCCGGCGCCGAGTACTATCGAGTACCATCGAGTACCATAAAGTAGGTGTTTGTACAGCTTTGCTAGCGCAGAAGGCAAGAGCGCGCATCGGAAAGCCCCTCCCCCGCCGCGGCGGGGGAGGGGCTGGGGGTGGGACGCTACTGCTCGTCGCCGTTCTTGCGGTGGTCGCGCTGGCCGCGCGAGTGGGTCTGCATGGCAAAGTAGGTCGCCTTGGAGACGCGCGAGGTCAGCCGCTGGTTCTTGATCGTCTCGGCCAGCTCCTGCAGCTCGCGGATCGCTGTCAGAAGCTCTGGATCATCGTGGGCGTATTCGCCGATGCGCGAGATGGTCCGCTGAATGAGCTGTTGCGCGCGCTCGTCGTCCTGATGCGCCGCCAACTCCAGCGCGCGGCGGCGGGCGCGGTCGGCGTGCGCCAGGCCGATGGCGCGCATCATCTGTGGGTCGCGCGGCTCGTCGTCGCACGCCTCATTCGAGCCGTAGGAGAAGGTGACCTCCTGCCAGGGGCCGTTGTGCTCGCCCTGCCCGTCGATCCAGGCCACGCGAGCGCGCACCGTGTAGCTGTAGGCTTTGTCTTCCTTCGGGAAGCTGAAGCGCACGACGATAGCGCGCTCCTCGCCGTTGATCAGGTCGCCGATGTCGAGCCGCCAGCGCAGCGCGTGGCCGTTGGCGCTTTCAGAGCGCCAATATGCGCTGATCGCCTCTGCCGCCATCCCCTGCGCCATCTCCACCTCCAGCCGCGTGCGCAGGGCCACCACCGCGCGCAACTCGTCGCGCTCGCCCAGGAAGGTATCGGCCAGGTCGGCCAGGTTGCGCAGATCGTGGAATTGCCCGCCGCCAGCCACTGCCCACGGGCCGAGCAGATGCTCGTTGTAGTCATCGCCCAGGCCAAACGCGCTGGTGCCGACGCCCGCGTGCTCGCGCACTCCGGCGGCCTGCGTCGCGATGGTCTCCACATCGGTCTCGCCGACATTGGCCTGCCCATCGGTCAGCAGATAGCAGCGCGCCAGGCGATCCTCTGGCAGATGGTCGCCCGCCAGCATATTGCAACTGGTCAGCCAGGCCTCGTGCAACGCCGTCGAGCCGCGCGCCTCCACCTGCTCCAGCGCGCGCCGTGTCTGCCGCTTGACCTCCGGCGTCACGGCGGCCAGCTCTTGTAGCGTCTCGATCTTCTCATCGAAGATGACCACCGCCAGCTCGTCCTGCTCGGTCAGCCCATCCATCAGCGCGATGGCGACCTGCTTGGCCATGCGCAGTGGCGCGCCCGACATCGAGCCGCTGCGGTCGAGGGTCAGCGCCAGCGTCAGTGGACGGCGCGGCGTGGCTGGCTCCGCTGGCTCATCCGCTGGCTGGGGCTGCTCGCGCACAGCGTGCACGCCGAAGACGACATGGCGACGGCTGCCGGTCGGGCGCAGCAGCGTCTTCTCCTGCCGCGCGGTCAGCGCCACGTCGATACGCGGCGCCTCGTTGGACTGACTGGACTGGTTCGCATCGTTCTCGCTCATGGTCTCGCTCCTCTGCATCCTCATCCCAACGGTCGGGGTATCACGGCTCGTCCAGGTCGTCTATCGGCGTCTGTAGCAGCCGCTCGATGAATGGCCGATAGCGCCGCTCGGCCTCCTCCGCGATGTGCAACTCCACGCCGGGCGCCAACTCCACGCGGCGCCATGCGCTGGCCTGCGTCGCGCCGCTCGCAGGCGATGTCGGCGGCGTCTGTGGTGGCGGCGGTACGCGCAGAGGCGCTGTGGTCGGCGCGTAGCTCGCGCGCTGAGGCTTGCGTTGTGACGGCGTCTGCGGCGCGTGCGCCCGGTCGAGCAGCGCGGCGATGTAGGCTTTGGGCGAGACGGCCTGCGTGGCGTCCAGCGTCTGGGCGCGGGCGTCCTCCTCAGCCAGCAGGGCGCGCACCTCGTCGTCCGTCACACGCGCCATCACATCGCGAATCTCGGCCAGCGGCGCTCGTCGCTCCGTCAGCCGACGGATCAGACGCAGGCGCTGCAAGTGCTCCTCGGTGTAGGCCGCGCCTTTGCCACGCGAGCCAGGGCCGGGCAGCAGATTCTCCGTGATGTAGTAGCGCACGGTGCGGACGGAGGTCTGAGCCTGCTCTGCCAGTTCTTCGATGGTCAGACTACGGTCATTGCTCTGCATGGCCATATAATAATCACACCAACAGTGTCACTGTCAAATTAGCCGCGCGACGCTGGTCTGCCGCTGGTTTGACGCATGCCAGATCGCCTCGTATCATGCCGATACAGCCGATACAGCCCAATGCAGCGGCCTCTGGCTCCCCTCTCCCGCCCTGGGGGGGGTGGGGCTGGGGGTGGGGGCGACCATGAAAGGCAGAGCAGCGCATGGATGACCGAGATGATCGAGGTACGGCAGCGGCGACGCGCGTCAGTTACATCACCTGCCCGCTCTGCGAGGCGACCTGCGGGCTGGAGGTTGAAACCAGCGGCGACGCGGTCGTCTCGATCCGCGGCGACCATGAGGATGTCTTCAGCCACGGCTATCTCTGCCCGAAGGCCTCGGCGCTCAAGGCGCTGCACGGCGACCCCGACCGCCTGCGCGCGCCGATGATCCGCCAGGGCGAGGTGTGGCGCGAGGCAAGCTGGGATGACGCCTGGGCGGAGGTGGAGCGCCTGCTGACCAGCGTGCGCGCGCAGCATGGCCACGACGCGGTGGCGATCTATCTAGGCAATCCGAATGTGCACAATCTGGCCGGGCAACTCTACGTGACGCCGCTGATCCGCGCGCTGCGCACCCACAACGTCTACACCGCCTCGACCCTCGACCAGATGCCCAAACACGTCTCCTCTGGCCTGATGTTTGGCCAGGCGCTGACCATCGCTATCCCCGATGTGGATCGCTGCGACTACCTGCTGGTCCTGGGGGCCAATCCACTCGTCTCGAATGGCAGCCTGCTGACCGCGCCCAACATGCGCGATCGGCTGCGAGCGCTGCGAGCGCGCGGCGGCAAGCTGGTGGTGGTCGATCCGCGCCGCACGCGCACCGCGCAGGAGGCCGACGAGCATCTGGGCGTGCAGCCGGGAACCGATGCGCTGCTGCTCTTCGCCATCATCCAGACACTCTTCGCCGAGGGGCTGACTCACCCCGGGCGCCTGGCCGAGCATCTGAACGGGCTGGATGATCTGCGCGCCGCCGCTGAGCCATTCACGCCGGAGGCCGTCGCGCCGCTCTGCCGTGTGGAGGCGCAGACGATCCGGCGGGTGGCGCGCGAGCTGGCCGCCGCACGTCGCCCCGCCGTCTACACACGCCTGGGCGCCTGTGCGCAGGAGTTTGGCTCGCTAACGAGCTGGCTGGGCGACGCGCTGAATGTCCTGCTCGGCGCGCTCGACCACGAAGGTGGCCTGATGTTCCCCAAAGCAGCGGCGGGCGCACGCAACACCAGCGGCGCACCGGGGCGTGGCCGTGGCCTGAAGCTGGGCCGCACCCGCAGCCGCGTGCGCGGCGCGCCCGAGGTGATCGGCGAGCTGCCCACCGCCTGTCTCGCCGAGGAGATCGAGACGCCGGGCGAAGGGCAGATTCGCGCGCTGATCACCGTGGCGGGCAATCCGGCCCTCAGCGCGCCCAATGGCGACCGGCTGGCGGCGGCGCTGGCCGGGCTAGATGCGCTGATCTGCGTGGACGCCTATCTCAACGAGACATCCCGCCACGCGCACGTCATCTTGCCGCCGCCCTCGCCGCTGGAGCGCAGCCACTACGACCTGGCATTCTACCAGCTCTCCACCCGCAACATCGCCAACTATTCGCTACCCGTCTTCCAGCGCGCGCCGGGCCAGCTCGACGAGTCAGAGATTCTGCTGCGCCTGATCGGCATCGTGGCGGGGCAGGGGCGCGCGGTTCCGCTGGCCGCGCTGGATGAGGCGGTGGCGCGGCAGGTCATCCAGAGCGAGACGCGCACCGAGGGATCGCCAGTGGCTGGGCGCGAGGTGGATGAACTGCTGGCCGCGCTGGCGCCGCGTGTCGGCTCTGAGCGCCTGCTCGACTTCCTGCTGCGCGTCGGCCCCTATGGCAAGGGCTTCGGCGCGCGGCCAGATGGCCTGACGCTGGCGGCGCTGGAGGAGAAGCCACACGGCGTGGACCTCGGCCCGCTCCAGCCGCGTATCCCGGAGGTTCTGCGCACGCCCTCTGGCAAGATCGAGCTGGCGCCGGAGCCGCTGCTGGCGGATGTGGCGCGGCTGCG
>DATBTW010000338.1:0-2765 GCA_036559055.1 Ktedonobacterales bacterium | reverse complement strand
GGTGGGGACGGCGCATGGGCGGACGCTGGACAACCTGCTGCTGAACCCGACGCTGGCGGATCTGGTGGGGGGCATTCAGGCGGTGACGCTGGGGGATGAGGAGGCGCGGCGGCGGGGGACGCAGAAGACGGTGCTGGAGCGCAAAGCGCCTCCCACCTTCGATGTGCTCGTCGAGCAGCAGAGCTGGCGCGAGGTGATCGTGCATCGCGACGTGGCGTCGGCGGTGGATGAGTTGCTGCGCGGGCAGTCGCTGACTGCCGAGCTGCGCACGCGCGACGACGAGCAGGTGACTGCGCGCCATGTCCTGGTCAAGCCCACCGATGCGGCGGCCTGGAACGGCGGCAATGGCGGCAATGGCGCGGGCGCCATCTTCGACTTCAGCGGGTCGGCGCGCGGCCGCGGGATGCGCGGCGGCGGGCGTGGTCGCGCGCTGGATGATCCACGACGCGCGCCCATCGAGGAGGAAGAAGCGTTCTGGCAGGAGGCTGACGATGAGGCCGACGCGCTCACCCTGGAGCCGACCGGCACAAGTGGGCTTGATGTCGAAGCGCGCGGAGTCGTCACCGGTCGCCGCTCACCGGTGCGCATCTATCCATTTGGCGTCAGCCGAGAGCGGCTGGAGCAGGCGGCGCGCCAGATGCAGGCGCCCATCGAGATCAGCCGCGACAAGCGCTCTGCCGACGCGGTGATCACAGTCAAGACGTTCTACAATCGCCAGGGCGCCATGCTGGAGGAGGGTGAGCGCAAGCGTGTCTACATCCTGAAATCCAACACGGTCGCGCAGATGCGGGAGTGCCTGGCGCGCATCTTCGAGCTGCGCGCCAGCGAGGCGCTGCCCGCTCCACGAGCGTTGCCAGCCGAGCGTCCGGCGCGGTTGGAGCGGCCCGGGCGTGTGACGCTACTGGAGCGGCCAGTGCAAACGCGCGAGCGCGCGCATCCCACATCCCAGACCATGCGCGACGCGGAGGACGCCATCCTGCACCTGCTCAACAGTGGGCAGAGCCAGGTGGAGCTACCACCCGCAAACACTGATGTGCGGCGCATGCAGCACAAGCTGGCCGACCGCTACAATCTGGAGTCGCGCAGCTTCGGCAAAGACCCTTATCGTCGGGTTAGGATCTTCGCGCGCTGATGAGCATGTGCGGACCTCACCGCCTGGCTCCCTCTCCACGGTGTGGAGAGGGAGCCTCGTTTTTTGAGAGCTATCGCGCGGTTGACGCGGCGGGCAGGCTGCGGCTATGCTGCGCTGGCGGCCCTTGCGGCGCTGGAGTCTCGCCAGAGCCTGACTGGCGGTCTTGATAGGCCGCGGTGAGTTGCGGTAAGAGGAGCATGCAGCAATGAGCGAGCCGGAGACAGCCCAGGCGCCCCTGAAGGTCGGCCTGATTGCGGATAGCCCCGTCTTCCCCGGCGACTGGGCGACGATTGTGGAGCATATTCGCGCGGCGGATCAGCTTGGCTACGATTCCGTCTGGCTTGGCGAGGCATGGGGCTACGAGCTGTTCACCTCGCTGGCCGATCTCGCCCGCGAGACGAGCCGCATCAAGCTGGGCGCGGGCGTTGCCAACGTCTTCTCGCGCTCGCCAGCCGTCATCGCCAGCACAGCCGCCACGCTGGATGAGCGCTCGCACGGGCGCATGCTGCTGGGGCTGGGAACCTCTGGCCCGCAGGTGATCGAGCACTGGCATGGCCAGCCCTATCAGAAGCCGCTGCGTCGCCTGCGCGAGTACACCGAGATCATCAACCACATCATCGCGCGCGAGCCGCTGAATTACACGGGCGAGGTGTTTCAGCTCCAGCGCAGCTTCACCATCCGCTTCCATCCGCCGCGTCCGCACATTCCCATCTACATCGCCTCGCTCACCGAGAAGAGCATCCGCCAGACGGGAGAGATCGCTGATGGCGTGCTGCCGACCTACTGGCCCGCGCATGCCTTTCCGGAGATGCGCCGCCTGCTGGATGAAGGTTCCGCCGCCGCTGGCCGCCCGGCTGGCTCAGTGAAGATCGCCGCCTATATCACCACCGAGGTGCTGCTGGATGAGAGCGAGCGCGCCGCCGCCATCGCCCGTGCCAGCGCCCCCATCGCCTTCTACATCGGGCGGATGGGGACCTTCTATGGCGACATGCTCGCCAGCCATGGCTTCGCGGATGAGGTGGCGGCGGTGAAGAAAGGCTGGGAGTCGGGGCAGCGCGGCGGTGTCGCCGCCGTCAGCCCGCGCCTGCTGGACGCCACCGCGCTGGTCGGTACGGCTGACGAGATCGCCGCCCGCCTGCGCGAATGGCAGGCGCTAGGGCTACAGGAGCCGCTGCTCTCGCTGCCCCAGAGCGCGAGCGAGACGATCGCGCCCCGCCTGGAGGCGCTGGCGCGCGCCGTGGGGCTGCCGCAAACATAGCGGCCAGCGCGGCGCACGCGGCGCACGCGGCGCACGCGGCGCGCTGGCCATTGAAATCGCGCCTGGGAGGCGGCCCTCCGGGCTGCAGCCGCTCCACGCGCTTTACGCGCGCTCCTCGCCTACGGCTCGCGCGCCGGCCTCGCGCTGCCACGAAGCGCGGCTATGCCTGCCGCCTGCGCGGACTGGGAATCGCGCAGCGTCCCACGGGCGTCGCACAGGTGATCTATCCGCTACTGCGCGCCGCTGGGGCCTTCGGTGCGCTGGCGCAATTCCACCGCATCATCGGGCGAGAGGTGGGCGCGCTGGGCAATCTGCTCTGGCGTCAGATGGCCCAACTCGGCCTGAATCTGCTCGGCGGCTGTTTTGGTATCCATA
>DATBTW010000337.1:0-16378 GCA_036559055.1 Ktedonobacterales bacterium | reverse complement strand
TCTGACCTCCTCGCCACAGAATGCGCCCGCCTTCTCGGCCAATCTGCCGCGCGTCATCTCCGAGGCGCCGCAGCATAGGGACGGGCAGGAGGAACAGGAGCAGAGCGGCGCATTCGATGCCGCGCCGCCTGCGCGCCTCTGGCGGCCGCTGCTCACCCGCTGGCTGCTCACCCTCAATCCGGGTCGTACACAGGATGAGTATGAGAAGGCTGTGCGCTACTTCTTCGAGACGCCCGGAGCGCCTCCGGATCCTGGCGCGCTGACCTTCGATATGCTGCTGGCCTACCGTGGCGCGCTGACGCTGCGCGCTGATCGCCGCCGCCGCTCCGTCCCGCGCCGTGCCGCGACGAACTCCGGGCGGCTGGCGTCGCGGCGCGTCAATCCCTGGGCAACTGGCGCCATCGAGGGCGCAGCGGACGCCGCAGACGCCGCAGCGGGCGCGGAAGACGCCGCGAGCGCCCGGCCCGCGTCAGCGTCGCTGCGCAGCGGGCCGCTCTCGCCCGCTACCGTCAATATTCGGCTGACGGCGTTGCGCCAGTACCTGCTGTTCGCCATCGAGCAGCGCCAGGGGCCAGCGCTCAGCGCAGAGCAGATTCGCTCGGCGCTGCGGCGCATGCGCAACGAGCGCCGTCGCCCCTACCAGACGCTGGCAGAAGACGAGTGGGACGATTTCCTGCTCGCCGCGCTCGGCTCCGAGCCGCCGCGCCCATCTGCGCCGCCAGCCGCTACGACATCAGCGCCGCCAGCGCCGCGCGGCCCGTGGGGCGTGACACGCGCTCAGCGCCAGCGATCTGCCGATGTGGCGCCGATGGACGCGGCGATGATCGCCGCTGCGCCATCTGATACAGAGGAGCCTGTAGGCCAACCCGCGCACGCGCACGATGGCCGCACGGGCGCCCGCACTGCCCAGCGCGACCACGCGCTCATCTCGCTCGCGCTGGCCACCGGACTGCGCGCCATCGAGCTCTCGCTGCTCGACGTGGGCGATCTGGTCAGCGAACGCCACCATGGCCAGACGGAGTGGTGGCTGGCGCTGCCCGATGAGAAGACCAAGGGCCAGCGCGGCGGTCGCAGCCTGCCGCTAGCCCCCGAATTGATGGCGACTCTGCTGGAGTACATCCGCTCGACGGGCCGCGCCTGGGAGCGGCCCGAGTATCGCGCCACGCCGCTCTTCCTGGCGCTCTCGCGTGGGCGCGCGCCTGCCGCCGGAAGCGCCGCCTCGCGTGCGCTGGCGCTGGGCGGCGCCGCTGAGCCAGAGCCGCGCTATCGCCGCCTGCGTCCAGAACAGATTCGCGGCGTGATCCATCGCGTAGAGGCGCAATGGCTGGCGCAGCGACGCGCCGCCAGCGATGACCCCATGCAGGCGGCGGAGACGCGCCACATCTCGCCGCATACCTTGCGGCACAGCGCCGCCATCGCCTTGTTGCTGGGCGATGAGGCCACCGCCCGCCCGCCCGCCTCGGTGGAGCATGTGCGCGGCTGGCTGGGCCATTTCGACATTCGCACGACCCAGCGCTACCTGGCGCACCTCGAATCACGCGAACAGCGCCGCCGCTTCGCCATCCGCCCCACCGCCCGGAAACCACCTGAAGCGCCATCCGATGAGGCCATCGACGATGAGAGCCAGGGCTAGCGTGTCATGCGTAAGACACACAGAGGGCGAGCCAGATGCTAGATTGGCTCACCCTCTGTAGGTACGTCCAACGAGATCTCTGCGGGTGCGGAGGGAACCCAGACAGCGCACAGACCTCGATAGCCGGTCCTGGCAGCAATCCGTGTGCCGGATTGACCGGATTGACCGGATTGACCAGATTAGTCATAGTGACCACTCGCACCGCGCTTCAGCCTCAGCGCGCCGTCACTGAGATGACATGGTAGCCCGATGCGCCATCGGGTAGCGGCGACGCAGGGTAGTACGACTGCACGGCGCCCTGCAGATCGATGGCGCGGACGATCAGCGTGTGTGAGCCGGGCGCGGGCGTCCACGGATACTCCCAGAGCGTCCACGCCAGCGCGCCCAGCGGGCGCCGCATCTGGGCAGGCGTCCACGTCTTGCCCGCATCGACGCTCACATCCACCCGTGCGATGCCCTGAGCGCCGCTATACGCCACGCCAGCGATCGACATCGGCCTGGCCACCAGCAGGTCGCCATCGTGTGGCGTGTCGATGCGCGAGGTCATCTTGACTTTGGCTTCAGGCGTCCAGCCGCGCTGCTCCCAATAGCCACTGTAGTCGCCAGACGCCACCGACAGTTCGGTCAGCCACTTCCCATTCTTCATGCCGTAGAGTCCGGGGATCAGCAGCCGCGCCGGGTAGCCGTGGGCGGACGGCAACGGTTGGCCGTCCAGCAGGTAGACGATCAGCGACCGCTCGTCCAGCGCCTGTGCCATGTGCAGGCTGTCACTGTAGCCATCCGCCGCCTTGAAGATCAGCGACGTGGCGCCCGACTGAATGCCAGCAGCGTTCAGCGCATCGACCAGGCTCACGCCCGTGAAGTAGCCATTACTCATCAGATCGCCGCCGACCTCGTTGCTGATGCATTCCAGCGTGTGATATTGCGTCACCTGCGGCAGCGCGCGCAACTGCGCATAGGAGAGCGTATAGGGCTTGTCCAGCATGCCGGTAAAGGCCAACTGCCAGGCCTGGCCATTCACCATCGGGTCGCCCGCCAGATTCTTCGAGACATAGTAGAAGTCTGCGGCGGCGGTCACCTCTGATACCTGGCCCGCGATCGGCGCGAAATCGGTATACACAGGCGTGGGCGGCGGCGTGATCTGCGTCGGCAGATTGGTGAGCGTCACTGAGGCCGCCGACGAGTGCGGCGGACTGGCCCCCACCAGCGCCCCCAGGCCAGAGGTCAGCGCCTGCCAGACGGCCAGGCCACCCGCCAACGTCACGCCCGCCAGCGTCCCCTGCTGAATCAGCAGGCGCCGCGACAGCCGCGCGCCTGGCTCGCCGCTGGCCAGCCCCTCTTGCATCGTGCGCCGCGATGCGCGTGTCTGCCAGACGAAGGCCAGCGCGAACACGATGTCGGGGGCGAGCTGCGAGAGCAGCGCCATTGAGGCGCCGCCCGCCAGATCGGCGCCGAACCAGCCGCCGCCCAGCAGCGGCGCCAGCGCGCCCACCGAGAGCAGCCACAGGGCCAGCGCGATGAGCGGCGCATCGAGATAGCTCAGCGCGCCATCGAACGGGCGCTTGCGCGCGCCAGGCAGCAACGTGCGCGCCACGACATATCCCTCGCCAACCAGCGCCATCAGCGCCGCCTCGCCGATCAGCGCGGCGATCAGATAGAGGTGTTTGGCGGCGGTTCCGAATGTCGTCAACATGGCCTCGAAAAGCGGCAGCGGAATGCGCGTGGTGGCCTGGTCGGCGAAGAGTTCGGCAGGCATCGGCAGGGAGAAAAAGTAGCGCAACCCCAGCGCCGCGACGACCGCAAGGGCAGCAGCGATGAGGGCGGGGCCAAGCGCGGCGCGCGCCGCCGAGCGAGCTTCAGAGTACATGGGCGCTCTATCCTGTTATGTGCTGTCTATACCTTGAGGTACGCCGCTGCGTTACTCATCCTCACTCGTTGCGGATTGTAGGGCGCACGTTACGTCGTGGCCACTAGCTGATGACAGGCTCAGCGTTCCTCGCCATCGTCGCGTAGTCGGCTGCGCAGCGTGGGCGCCTGCGCCAGCAGAGCCGCCGCCAGCACCAGCGCGTCACCCAGGCGCGATAGCCCCACCCGCGCCTCGAACGCCGTCCCCTGGCCATAGGTGGGCGCGGCGCCGGGGCGCGACGGCGGATAGCAGCGCAGCACGCCCACCCGCGTCAGCCGCTCCAGCGCGGGGATGACGCTCTCGGCGTTGCGATCCACCGCACGCCCGATGATGGTGGCCGTCAGCGGCGCCGGGATGGCCGATCGCTCCAGCGCCAGCAGCGCCACCAGCAGCTCCATCTCGCGCCAGCCCAATTGAATCGGCTCCTCGTCGCGTTCCGCCTCGCTCGCCGCGCCGATCAGCAGTTGTGGTGGACGCGGCGCCTGCTCGGCGAAGGCCAGCGAGGGCGTGGTGGCGGCGTCGGCTGGCTCGAGCTGATAGGCGAGCGGGCGGAAGCTCGGCAGCGCCCTCGCCAGCGCCACCAGCGTCGCGCGCGAAGGATTACGCGCGCCGTCCTGACCAGCCTCCAGCTTCGAGAGGTAGCCTTTGGAGAGGCCGGTGCGTGCGGCCAGGTCGGTCAGGCTCAGCCCGGCCACCTGGCGCGCTGTGCGCAGCAGCCGCCCCCAGTCGCGCGTCCAGTCGTCCGCGCGCTCGTCGCGTCGATCAGGATGCTCCCGCTGCTCTCGCTGCTGGAGGGCGTCGTGATCAGATGCCGCCATCGTCTCCACTCCCGCTCGCCGTTTCAATTCGCCGCGTCCGCCTGCCCGCTGTAACCCGTGCGCGTACCCCATCATAGCCATCACGGACATCAGTGCGACGCGCGCAGCGATCGTCACGACCTGATTGGATCATGAGGAGATTACCCAGATGTTACGCGCTCTGCTCGTCAAGTGTACGCCGCTCGCCCGGATGGCGTCTCGCGGCGGCCTGTATGTCTCATTACTGGCGATGGTCACGCTGTCCGCTTGTGGCGCCGCCAGTGGTACGACCAACAACACCCCCACCGCGACCGTAGCGCCTGCCGCTACCGCAACGACCGCCGCGCCCACGGCGACCAGCAATCCGCCCGCCGCCACGGTCAAGATCGTCGGCGCTTCGTTTTCGAGCTTCGGCTTCTCGCCCTCATCGGTGACAGTCAAAGTCGGCGATACGGTCGAGTGGATCAATAACTCGACGGTGGCGCACACGTCCTCCAGCGACTCCGGATCCGCCGTGTCGTGGGATTCGAGCGCTATCCAAACGGGCGGCGGCACGTTCTCATTCACGTTCACCAAGGCTGGAACTTTCACGTACCATTGTAACTTTCATCCTTCCATGCATGGAACCATCGTCGTCACGGGCTGAGCCTGACGGTTGGCTACTGTGAGCCTGGTCGTAGGCGCCTCTTTCCGCCGTCCCGTATGCGGTGGTGAGAGGCGCCTTTCTGCGCGCCTCGCCCCGTGGTCGCTGGCGATGCGGTACACTAGAGGGGAAGCGACCGGCGCGACTCGCGGCGCCAGCGACCACGGACTCCGATAAGCAAGGGGGGTTCATCATGAACCGCCCTTTGCCCCACTGAGAAGGGCGAGCGTACAGCGATGGCGAATCCCCCGGCGCCCGTCATCCGGCAGGTGACGCGCAAGCTCCCGCAGTGGAGCAATATCGAAGTCGTGGCCCTCATCACGCCCGATGGCGTCTACTTTCCGCTCAAAGTGCTCAGTTTCGTCTTCCTGGGCGATGTCAACGACCGCGCGCAGAGGGCGCGGGTGAAGCGCGATCCCATCCTGAAAGAGCTGACGCGCACGTACCCAGTCGAGACTTCCGGTGGCCGCCAGCGCATGGTCTGCCTGGAGCGGCTAGGCATTGGTCGCTGGATCAACGGTGTCGACGTCTCGCGCATGCGCCCGGAGATTCGCGAACGCTTCCTGGCGTTCCAGTGGGAACTGACTCGTTTCGCCGATCAACTGCTGTTTGGTGAATCCGCCCCCTCGGCGTCGCTGGCCGGGCTGCCTGCGCCCGCTGATCCCGCCGCCACAGCCGCCACATTCACCGACGACCAACTGGTGAAGTTCCTCAGCTACCTCGCACAGCGCGTCGGCAATTTGGAGATCGACGTGCGTCAGGTCAAGCAACTCCAGATGGCGCTCTTGCAGTCTCCAGACGCTTCATCGTCGCGCTCAGTGAAGCCACCTAGCCTTGACGACGATGGTGGCGATGACGACGATGTCGCCGACGACTGAATAGCGCGCCGGAGATGGTAGACCCAGGCGGGCGAGTAGCGGGAGGACAGCGCACAATGGCAACCTCTGGCGAGCGGCGAGCGTGCAGTGTCGGTATCGACCTCGGCACGACGGGCATCAAAGTCGCTGCCTTCGATGCGGGCGAGAGCGGCGAACAGATCGCGCTGGCCTCGCGCCCGTCGAACCTGCGGCGCGACTCCGAAGGCGCCGCAGAGTTGGATCCCAGCGACGAGCGAACGGTTCTCTACGACGCGCTGGCCGAGACGGTGGAGAAGGCTCACCAGGCGGGCTATGTTATCGCACGCATCGGGATCAGCGCCGCCATGCATAGCCTGCTCGCGCTCGACGAGCAGGGCGCGCCCCTCACGCCCGTGCTGACGTGGGCCGATCTGCGCGCCGAGGCCGATGCGCAGGCGCTGTGGAACTCGCCGCAGGGGCCAGCGATCTACGAGCGCACGGGGACGCCGATTCATGCCATGACACCGCTGGCGAAGCTGCTCTGGCTGCGCCGCGCGCATCCCGACATTTGGCAGCGGGCGACCTTCTTCACTGACCTGAAGTCGTGGCTGTGGCGTCAGTGGTTCGGCGAGTGGGTGACGGATGTCTCGCTCGCCAGCGCGACCGCGCTCTACAATCTGCGCCAGCGCCAGTGGGATGAGCAGGCGCTGGCGTTGGCAGGCGTGACGCCGGAGCGGCTGCCGCGCGTCGTGCCCGCTCACTGGGGCCACGCTGACCGCTTGCCAGCGCCATTTCAGCAGGCGGGCGTGGATGACGGCTGCGCCATCGTCATCGGCTCATCCGATGGCGTGCTGGCCGACCTGGGCGTCCATGTGGTAGATGGCAGCCGACTTGTCGTCACCATCGGCACCAGCCTGGCCGTGCGAGTCGGCGCGAGCGCGATTCGTGTCGATCCTGCGACGCGCGCCTTCTGCTACGCGCTGAGCGAGGAGCGGAGCCTGTATGTGATTGGCCAGGCCAGCAACAGTGGTGGCTCCGTCCTGGATTGGGTCTATCGCGGAGGCGTATCGGCCTTCGCCCGCGACGCCACGCAGGCCGCTACAAGCGACACCGCCAGCGGAGTCAGCGCCACGCCCCAACACGCCGCCAGCTTCGATGAGGCGATGCAGGCTGCTGGGGGCGCAGAGGCCGCTGAGCGCGCCGCTGGACTGTACTTCCTTCCCTACATCGCTGGCGAGCGTGCCCCGTTCTGGAGCGCCAATACCAGCGGCGCGCTGATCGGGATGCGCAGTGAGCATTCCGCCGTGGATGCGCTGCGCGCCGCCGCCGAGGGCATCATGCTGAACGCCGCCTGGATCGCGGAGCCATTCCTGACACATCCACAGCCGCCACCGGCCATCGTCGTCTCCGGTGGCGCCTTCCAGAATGACTGGATGCGCCAACTCGCGGCGGATGTATTCGGCCTGCCGGTCTACGAGGTTGCCACTATCGAGGCGTCTGCGCGAGGCGCGGCGATCATGGCTGAGTTGGCCACCGGCGCGCGCACATGGGAGCAGGTCAGCCAGCCGCTTCAGCCGACCAGTGTGGCCAATCCCGACCCCGCGCGTCAGGCGGCCTATCATGAGAAAGGCGCGACCTTCCGCCGTCTCGCTCTCCAGCTCAACTCCTGAGCGCGCCGGTCAATCGCGGACAACCGATGCCTGGGGCATGACCAATCACCTCCGGCCGTGTGATACCATCTCTACTCACCAGAATGGCCCCGACAGGATGCTGTCGGCGCACGCAACGCACAGCGTTAGATGAGGAGAGGAGCGGCACGATGCGCAAGATCGTTGTCTCAGAGTTCGTGACACTCGATGGCGTGATCCAGGCGCCAGGTGGCGCAAATGAGGATACGGATGGCGGCTTCACCCTTGGCGGGTGGACGGAGCCCTACTGGCACGACGACATCGGCGCCCATTTCGGCGAAGTGATGAGCGGGAGCGACGCATTCCTGCTGGGCCGCAAGACGTGGCAGATCCACGGCGGCGCCTTCGAGCCGATGGCGGAGGGTGATCCATTCGGCGATGTGATGAACGCCATGCCCAAGTATGTCGTCTCCAATACGCTGACCTCCGCCGCTGCCTGGCGCAACTCCACGCTCATCAGCGGTGACGTGGAGCCGCAGGTACGCGCGCTGAAGGAGCAGCCCGGCAAGGATATTCTCATCGACGGCAGCAGCGTCCTGATTCACGCCCTTGCCAAGAACGACCTGATCGACGAATACCGCCTGATCGTCTATCCAGTGGCGCTGGGCGGCGGCAAGCGACTGTTCCCAGACGGGGTACAGCTCAAGTTGAAGCTCGTCGAGGCGCGACCACTCCCATCAGGCGTCGTCATCACCCACTACATTGTGGAGCGCTCCAGCTAACGCCTACTCTGCTGTGAGCCAGCAGAGTAGGCGTTAGGTTCCTCACCCTGCTGGCTCACAGCGCTGCGCTTCTTCTCTGTTCATAGCCACCCACTGACGAAGGTATTTGAGCAGAGCGAGCATGCGGATACACATCGGCAATGCTGTCGTCTCGCGCGATGGTGACCGACTGGTGATGCGCGGCGGCATGCGTTTAATCGCCTTGTGATGTGCCAGTCATATACCTCTCTTCGGGAATACGTGGAGTTGATGCGTCATGACTGTGCGCATTGAAGGAGAAAGACGATGCGACCGCTGAGTGAAGCCGCTGACCAGGAGCTGCGGTGGCAAGGCAAAGAGGAGTTCGAGCTGCGGGCTGGCGCTGAGACATATGCGGCCCTGCATGCGCGGGAGAGGGGAGTAGGTTGGATCATTGGCGAAGCGGCTGAAGGGCGCTGGGCTTTGCGTAACGAGGACCTCGGCTCTGGCGAGATACTCTTGATTACCGAGCCAGATTCGCGGGGCAGGATTGCAGTCGTGAGACATGGACGTAAACGCGGCCTGTTTACGCACAGCGACGATTACATCGAGTTCGCCGACAGCCACATAGTGACGTGGCGCAAGGCCAACGCTTGGCGAGATGATGAGTGGGACTGGGTTGACCGCGACAGACGTCCCCTGATCCACTTCCAGCGAGAATACCACGTCGTGATCGAGCCCGCTGCGCGCTCGCTTCAAGAGCTTTCGCTGCTGGTCGTGGTCGGTGGGCAACTGATCCGGCTACGCGAAGCGGCAAAAAAGAAGGCCGCTGTGCTCGCAGGCGTAGCGACAGCGACTGCCAGTCACGTTGTCGTGAATCACTAACTCGAAAGGTAGCGGTTCACGCGAACACTGGACACGGCGGCCGGCCAGCGAGAAGCGCGTGGCCAGCTGGCCTGCTACTGTGTCGGTTCTCATGTCTCGTGCCTGTCCGTAGTTTACGGCTATAGGAAGGTTGCGAGCGGAACTGGACAATTGCCCTCGCACACTCCGCTGCGGATTCGCCTATTCTGCGCGTGGAGCGATCACGCCCTCCTCGGTCAGCGACCGCATCTCGTCGTCGGAGAGGCCTAGCAGGCCATGCAGGATGTCTGTGTTGTCGCGCGCCTGGTCGCCGCCTGCGAACCGCACCACACCCGGTGTCTCGGTGAGCATCGGCACGATGCCTGGCATGACCACCTCGCCAGCGGGGAAGCGCGCGTCGGGGATATGGGCGATCATCCCGCGCGCCTGAAACTGCTCGTCGTTGACGATGTCGGCGATGCTCATGACTGGTCCGGCTGGCACGCCCGCTTCATCCAGCGCCGCCTGCGCCTCCGCGAGCGTCCGGCTGGTCGTCCACTGCTCGATCATGTGATCCAGCTCTGCCATGTTCGCCACACGACCACGGTTATCCTTGAAGCGCTCGTCATTCGGCAGATCGGGATGGCCTATGGCACGGGAAAAGCGACGGAAGACATTCTCGCCGTTGCCGCCGATGGCGATCCATTTGTCGTCGCCCGTGCGATAAACATTGGAGGGGGCGGCGCGCAGGAGCTTGTTGCCCGCGCGTTCGCGTACCACGCCTTTGTGGGCGTACTCCGTCACCATGCTCTCGGTCATGGCAAAGACCGACTCCGTAATCGCCACATCCACCACCTGGCCCTGACCCGTCTGCTCCGCCACTCGCAGCGCCATCACCGCGCCCAGCGCCGCCTGCTGCGCCGCCAGCATGTCGCCGAGGCTCACCCCGATACGCACGGGCGGGCGGTCGGGAAAGCCCGTCACATAGCGCAGGCCGCCCATCGATTCGCTGACGTTGCCGTAGCCCGCGCGGTCGTGGTTCGGGCCGGTCTGCCCATAGCCCGAGATGCGCACCAGCACCACCGCCGGATTCACCTCGCGCATGCGCGCATAGGTCAGGTTCCAGGCGTCCAGCCTGCCCGGACGAAAGTTCTCGACCACAATCTGGCTTTGCGCAATCAGCCGCAGCGCCAGCTCCTGCCCTCTCGGATGCCGCAGATTCAATGAGACGAGACGCTTGTTGCGCGCCAGCGAGACCCACCACGCCGAAATCTCGCCCTCGCGCCGGTCGATCATCTCGCCCCACTGGCGCAGCTCGTCGCCACTGCCCGGCTGCTCGACCTTGATCACATCGGCTCCGAAGTCGGCCAGTGTGCGAGTCGCCGCCGGCGCCGCCACAAATGACCCTAACTCCAGCACGCGCACGCCTGCCAGCGGTCCGCGGCCTCGATACTTCGACAGCGCGTCCTCCGTGCGCTGCCCATTGCGATCATTCGTGTGCGCCATGCGAAACCGCCTCTCCGCGCTCTCAGTCGCCTGTTTCTCGATGTGACGTTGCTGAGCGAAACAAACGCTGGCGAACTTCACCACGGCGAACCGCAGGGAATCGCCAGCGCCTGTGACGCCGTGCGTCAGGGATACCTGCGAGCGCTCTGGGCGGAGCCTACCCGCACCGCGCCAGAGCGCTCACCGCGCATGTGGAGCTTAGACGCTCCAGGACGCAATCTGTGCTTCAGACACGGTGAAGACCGTGTTGAGTGTCGTACCAGTGGTATCCCACTGCACGATATCCCAACTACCCGCGACATTATGATATTGGTTGTAGTCGTCAGAGCCAGAGGCGCCGTTGAAGTTGATCGACTTCCCAGCCTTGAGGGCTGCGACGCCATCTTTGTAGGTCGTGACGACTTCGCCGTTGCCCTCAGCCACCTTCGTCACGTAGTTGTTCCATACGGTTGGGTCGGTGGAGTTGGCGGCGGTCATGGCCAGGCAGGCGATGATCACAGAGTCATACGTGTTCTGCGACAGTGTCACCGGCTGGCTGGTTCCCCAGACCTTCTGGTACTGCTGTGTATAGTACTGCCAGGCCGGGCCAGCGGGCGGCGAGCCGTTCATGCCCGTCATGTACTTACTGGCGTTGGCCAGGCCCATCGCCTTCGCCATGTTGACGTCAGCGCCAGCGTCGGTCAGGATGAACGGCACGTTCATGTGGCCGAGCTGCTGCACGTCCGCGAAGAACGTGCTGGCGGTCTGCGGATCGGTCTGCATGAAGATCGCCTGCGGATTGTTCGCGAAGAGCTTCTCCACCTCAGAGCGATACGAGCTTTGGTGCGGTGTCACCAGCTCCTGGTCGGAGATCGTCCCACCATGCTTGGTGAACGCCTTGGTCAGAGGATCGACCACGCCAGAGGCGTTCGATGTGGACTCAAAGAACAGCCCAACGTTCGTGTAGCCCTTCTGGATGGCGAAATATGCCATGCCAATGGCCAGCGTGGAGTCCGAAGGCGTGGTCCGCCAGACATACTTGTTGTTCATGTGGTCGAGCTGTGTCGTACCACCCTCAACGAAGTCTGGCAGATGACTCGGATCAAATGTGTTGATGACGCCTTCGATCTCCAGCGAAGATGGGCCGAGAATGAAGGCTGGATTCGAGAGTTGAAGCTGCTTGAGCGCCGTCACCGCGTCAACAGCGTCGCCGCCAGTATCGGACAGTTTCGCATTAATCTGGTGACCGTCGCAGCCGCCATTGGCGTTGATGTCTGCGATGCCAACTTTCGCGCCGTGCAGGAACCACTGTCCCACGAAGGGCTCGCGCCCTGTCATCGGGAACAGCTCGCCGACGGTAATCGGCCCGGTATCAGCTCCTGGCGAGGTCCCGCAGGCGCTCAACAGGAGCGAAACCGTCGCGACCACAGACAGGAGCGCCGCGAACTGTTTGCGCATGAATCGTCCTCCCGATACATTCTTAGGTGTGCGACACGGTCGGCCTACACTGGCATGCGAGCGTGTCGCATCTGCTTGCTCTTGCGCGTAGGGAGAAGCATCGAATCGTCAGTCACGCCCAGGCGACAAGCCAAAGAGCGCTCTGACGCGGCCACCGGCACAATGACGACGTCACATTGTCGTCTCCGCCTGTGTGGCGCTTGGAGTGTCCGCCGGGGTTTCTCCTTTCTCAGATTTGCCCAGAAATACCGAAGGCAGGTCGAGTGAACGCATGTGGTCAGCCGTGCCTTCGACACGATTGCGACCAGCGACCAGCACGTAGACCCAGTCGGCGTTGCTGATGGCGCGCTCGACATTCTGCTCGACCACCACGACAGCGGTACCGGCGTCGGCGATGGCGTGCGCCTTCTGCCAGACGACATCGGTGTAGATAGGTGAGAGGCCAGCGGTTGGCTCGTCCAGCAGCAGCGCCGCTGGCTCCAGCATCAGCGCGCGGGCCATCGCCAGCATGTTGCGCTGCCCGCCACTCAACGAACCGGCCTTCTTGTGTTCAGCCGTCTTCAGATCCGGGAATATCTCGTAGATATGGTTGATGCGCTGGCTGAGGTCGCCGCGCAGGATAAATCCACCCATTTGCAGGTTCTCGCGGATGTTGAGCGTCGGAAAGACGTTGCTCTCCTGCGGCACGTACGCCAGCCCCATGCGCGCCACTTTGTTCGCGGGTAGCCCCGTGAGCGACTTCCCATTGACCACCACCGTGCCGCTGGTTGCTGGCAGCGCTCCGGCGATGATCTTCAGGAAGGTCGACTTGCCAGCGCCATTCGGGCCGACAACGGCGACAATCTTGCCCGCCTCAGCCCGCAGCGAGGCGTCCTGTACGATGGCGGACTTGCCGTAGCCGCCAGTGAGGCCTTCGACTCGTAAAACCTCGGCCATCTCAGCCTCCCAGATATGCCGCAACGACTTCCTGATTGGCACGCACCTGCGCCATCGTTCCGGTCGCCAGGGCGCGCCCGCTCGCCATCACGATGACGTGATCGCAAATCTGATCCACGATACCCAGGTTGTGCTCGATCAGCAGGAAGGTCACGCCCGTCTTGCTCAGCTCCACGATGTGCTGGGCCAACTGCTCGGCCAGCGCCGGGTTGACGCCCGCCATCGGCTCATCCAGCAGCAGCAGCTTGGGCGCGGCCATCAGCGCGCGCGCCATCTCCAGCAATCGCTTCTGGCCACCGCTCAGGTTGCGGGCGTACTCATCACGCTTTTCGTACAGGCCGAAAGTATTGAGCAGCGAGAGCGCCTTCTCATAGATCTGGCGCTCCTGCTCGCGCACCAGTCCAGGGCGGAAGATGGCGTTCAGCAATTGCTCGCCCGCCTGGCGCTGCGGCGGCGCCATCATGTTCTCCGCCACCGTCAGCGCGCCGAAGCCGCGCGAGATCTGAAATGTGCGGATCAAGCCGCTGCCGCCGCGCCGGAAGGGTGGCCACCGGCTGATGTCATCGCCATTGAAGCGCACGCTGCCCGGCTGCGAGTTATAGAAGCCCGAGACGATGTTGACCATCGTGCTCTTGCCAGCGCCATTCGGGCCGATCAGCGCGGTGATCTTGCCGCTCGGCACGCTGAAGCTGCAATCGTCAACGGCCTTCACCCCGCCGAAGGCGTGCGTCACATGCTCGACGTGCAGAATCTCAGCCTGCTGCGACATTGGCGCCCTCCGTCGCGGTCGGAGCCGCTGGCCCACCGCGCTTGAGCGGCAGATCGTAGAACCGCCACTTGCGCTCCGGGATGATGCCCTGTGGCCGGAACCACAGCACGGTGATGAGCAGCGCGCCGACGATGACGTTGCGCATCGCTGGGATCAGGTCAGGATTGCTGGCGACCTGCGGCAGGAAGCGCGTCACCTCCTGGAATAGCACCGGCACCAGTAGCGCGCCCAGCGCGGCGCCCCAGTTATTGCCTGTGCCGCCGATCAGCAGCGCCGTCCAGATGACGAATGTTTCGCCAGTCGTCCAGCCGCTGGGGTTGATGGCGGTGATGTACTCGATCAGCAGCCCGCCAGCGATGCCGGCATAGAAGCAGCCGATGATCATTGCGCTCATGCGGTACTTGAACGTGTTCTTACCGAAGGACTCCGCCACGTCCTGATCCTCGCGGATGGCGCGCAGCGTGCGTCCGTAGGGTGAGCTGTCGATCTTTTGCGCCAGCCACCACATGCAGAGCATCACCACGCCCGCGAGCAGTACGAAGACCCACTGATAGGCTCCGTAGCTGATGCTGAAGCGATCTTGTAGTGGGGAGGGAACGCCGCCAAGTCCATCCCAACCATTGAACAGCCCGGTGGTATTGCCGACGAAATCGTAGGTGATGACACCGACGGCCACCGTCACAATCGCCATGTAGTCGCTGCGCAATCGCTTCAACGCGATCAGGCCCACCAGGAGGCCGACGGCGGCTGAGGCCAGTCCACCCATCAGCAGGGTCAGCGGGAATGGCCACGACACTCCCAGCACATACGTCTGCCCGCTGATGCCATTGGCCATCGGCAGAGTGAACACACCCGTCACATAGGCGCCCAGCGCCATGAAGATGATGAACGCGAAGTTCAGGATGCCAGCATACCCAAACTGGATGTTCAATCCCCAGGTAAGGATGTTGTTGACGAAGAAGAACACCAGCAACGTCGTGGCATACAAGACGATGGAATCCATCTGCTCATGCCTTCCCTTCTGAGGCGAAGATGCCTTGCGGTCGGAACAGCAGCACCAGCACCAGAATGGCGAAGGCCGCATCGTTCTTGTAATCTGAGCTGAGTGGGATGGCGGCGATTTCCGTCACGACGCCGATCACCAGCGCTCCCGCCATCGCGCCGTAGGGCCGCCCGATGCCGCCCAGGATGACGGCGGCAAAGATGACGAAGAGGAAATCGCCACCGAACGCCGGCTGAAACGACGAGATGTTCAGCGCCAGCACCACGCCCGCCAGCCCCGCCAGGAATCCTGTGAGCAGCCAGGTGAAGTTCGTCACCAACTCGGTGTCGATGCCGCAGTTGCGCGCCAGCGCCGGATTATCGGACATGGCGCGCATCGCCTTGCCGAGCTTGGTGTAGTTGAGCAGCACATGCAGGCCGATCATCGTCACAATGGCGATGCCGATGATGATGAGCTGCGAGGCCGTCAGCAGGAATGGGCCGATGTTGTACTGCGTGTCTGGTGGAACGGTGTAGCGCTGGAAGTCAGCGCCGAACGTCGCTAAGAGCACGTTAGAGAGAATCAGCGACAACCCGAACGTCACCACCAGCATGAAGAGGACTGGATACCCCTTTTTGGTGAAGGGCTGCAATACGATCAGGTTGATGATGACCGCCAGGACGCCGGTCAGGATGGCTCCCACCAGCAGCGCGATCCAGATGTTCCAGCCGTAGTGGGAGTTCGCCAGCCACGCGAAATAGGCTCCAAAGGTCAGCAGCTCGCCGTGGGCGAAATTGACGTAGTTCGTCACACCAAACTGGAGCGTCAGGGCGACGGAAGCCAACGCCAGGATGGAGGCTGTCACCAGCCCGAATCCGAGAGCATGGAGGTAGATCAACATGGTCGCTCCCCGCCAATGCAATGCGGGTGGATCACGGTGTCCGGCGTGCTGTGGGGCAGAGGGACGACACGCACATGCGCAAGTCTCAGGATGCTTCATCCAAGGCGTGTCGGCTGCTCTGCCGAGTAGCAGGGCGGAGCGAATCGTGTCCCGCAGGTCTCTCTCCGCCACCAGAGGCGGAGAACGGATACACGATGCTGTGGGATACCATCGCCCTCACATCGTTGAGTCGTTGGAGAGCAGTGTAAGCTGGGGAACATAAACGCCGTGTAAACAAGAGTGCGACTTCCCCTGCCTGCGCATAGACATTGTATAAATACTGCCCCGTTCTTCCTCGGTTCCGAGTGTGCGCGAGCGTTCACTCAGCCTCCTATTCGAGCCACCTTGCCTCGCGATCCAGCCTCGGACGTGCTGAGGCGTCCGTGCGTGAAGCGGTCACATAAGCGGTCAGGCGCTGGCTGCTCGGTTTTTGTGAAGTGGAGTTGAGTGAACAGGTAAACGGTAATGTCATTCCTACAGGCACAACAGCGTCAGGTCGCACATCGGCTCCGGTGGGCGCGCACACTAGCGCTAGCAGGCGTGGTTATCCAGCGTGGGCAGGAAGGCAGGCAGGAGCGCAGGCAGATCGGTGGTGACGCATGAGTCGACGTCGCTATCTGAGCAGTGACATCAGCACGGATCCACGCATCGCCGAGCTAGCTGAGCAGGGCGCGCTGCCCGTGCTCCTCTACACCTGGGCGATCACGCATGCCGATGACTGGGGACGCATGACGGGCGAGGCGCGCCAGTTCAAGCTGCTGGTCTGCCCTGGGTTCGATGTC
>DATBTW010000336.1:0-1866 GCA_036559055.1 Ktedonobacterales bacterium | reverse complement strand
AGACGGCGCGCGCGATGGCGCAGGCGGCGCGCGAGCGGCTGGGCGCCTCCGTCGGGGTGGGTGTCACGGGGGTGGCCGGGCCAGACGAGCAGGAGGGCAAGCCCGTCGGCGAGGTCCACATCGCCGTGGCCACCGCCGAGGGCGTGCGCGACACCGGCCAGCGCTGGCGTGGCTCGCGCGCCGACATCAAGAGCCGCGCGGCGCTGACGGCGCTCAATCTGCTGCGCCTGACGCTGCTGGATCAGCCACTGCTGCGCGAAGGGTAAGGGTTGCGAGGCGCCTGGGCGGAGGAGCTAAAGGAGCGCCATCGGTGGAGTTTACCAGTATCGCGCACGGCCCGCACGACATCCGGCAGGCCCTCACGCCGGACGAGGTTCAGGCTGCGTGCGAGCGCGCATTCGGCCATGACGTCGTCGTCGAGTCGGCGCATGAGCTGGCTGGTGGCGCATTCAACTCGACCTATCTGATCCACCTGGCCGGGCGCGCGCCCGTCGTCTTGCGCGTCGCCCCGCCGCCTGAATGCGATCTCCCCTGGCATGAGGCGAATCTTATGCGGCATGAGCACGCCATCCAGCCCTATCTGGCGCCCATCGCGCCCTTGCTGCCGACCACCCTGATGATTGACTTTACCCACCTCATTCTCCCCAGGGACTACCTCTTCCAGTCCTTCATGCCCGGCGAGCAATGGAAAAGCATCGCGGATCAGCTCTCGCCACAGGATGAGGAGCGCTTATGGCGAGAGCTGGCGCGCATTTTGCAGACCATCCACGGTGTTGAGGGCGAGGCGTTTGGCGTTCCCGATTCCACCCGGCGATTCCCCACCTGGAGCGCGGCCGTGCTGGACTGGCTGGCGCGCAGCCTCGCTGATGCGCAACGCGCCAGGCTGGACACAGAAAACATCCAGCGTCTGCGTGAGCTTGCCCAGGCGCGCGCCGACCTGCTTGACGAGATCAACGTCCCGCGCCTGCTGCATGGCGATCTGTGGCCGGTCAACATCCTGGTCGAACGCGGCGAGAGCGGCGAGAGCGGAGCGCGTATCAGCGCCGTGCTGGATTCTGACCGCGTCTCGTGGGGTGATCCACTCGCCGACTGGACATTCTATCTCCTGCCACGCGGAACAACCGAGCGCGTCCAGGCCATCTTCTGGGATGAGTATGGAGCACGGGAGACGACCCTCGGCGCGCGTTTCCGCGCAGGTGTGTACGAGGGACTCAACATCAGCAATGTGCTCTCCGATATGCGGCGCAATGGGCGGATGGACCTGGAGTCGCAGGCGCAGGGCGAATTGCGCGCGGTCGTGGCGGCGCTGCGCGAGATGCGATGACGCATGCGCCAGTCGCGCGAACAAAAAGCCCCTCTCCCGCCACAGCGGGGGAGGGGCTTGGGGAGGGGCGCTTCAGTTGCGGCTGGCGAGCAGGTCGCGCTCGGTGGCCGCGCTGAGAATGACATCCAGCGAATCTTCGGCCCATATACGGGGCGAGCGGGGCGCGCGAACCTCGGTCGTTTCGGCGCGCTTGCGGGCAGCCAGCGAGGCGCGCGCCCGCACCACGCGAGCGCCTGCCTCGGCCAGCACGCTGGCGAGCTGGGCGTGCCGCTCGCGTGCGGCAGCGGCGTCGGCATGATGGAACTCGCAGAGTGGCTGGCGCATCATCACCAGATAGCCCCGCGATACAGGATACGCGCCGGTCAGATAGCCCTGTCCGGCGCGTATATCGGTCGAGGTCGTCACGATGTAGTCCTGCCCGTCGGCGGTAAAGACCCGCGAACGGAGCAGCTCGTCGGCATAGGGGCGGCATGCGCGCACGCTCCCCGCCTCCACACCCACACGTGTCGGGATGTCCTCGCGCGCCACGCCCTGCTGGCCAT
>DATBTW010000335.1:0-9485 GCA_036559055.1 Ktedonobacterales bacterium | reverse complement strand
TGACCAGTACGGTGAGTAGTATCGGTCGCTCTTCAAGAACGTGCGCCACTTCGAGCAGTTCACTGCTCTGCATGTCGGGCTGCTGGCCGAGACGCGGCACAAGTCGCTGCCGCGCCTGGGCAAGACGGTTCATCTGGATTCCCAAGCGCTGCGCCACTTTCTCGTCAAAGCCGATTGGTCGGTGGAATCGGTGCGCGCTCAGCGACTCACACTGCTGCGTCACGCGCTGGGTGACCAACCGTTCATTCTTTGCCTTGACCAGACTGGCGACCGCAAGAGGGGCCACACAACCGACTACATCGCCTCGCAGTACATCGGTAATCTGCACGCGCTGGCCAATGGCGTGGTCTCGGTCAATACCTTCCGCTTGGCCTTCTCAACATGACAGAAGAGAGATAAAGCCCCTCTCCCGCCCTGGCGGGGGAGGGGTTGGGGAGGGGGCTAATCGGACGTCGCGTCCTCTGCCTGCTTCGTGGTTACGTCGAGCAGCGCCGTGTCGGCGGCGGCGCTGAGGCCGAGTTGCCTGGCCGTGTGCGGATCGAGTCGGTCGCGCAGCGAGTCGCCCAGCAGATTCAGGCTGAGGACCGTGATCGTGATGGCCAGCGCTGGCCCCAGAATCATCCATGGGTCGATGCCGCCGGTGAGATAGGGCTGCGCGTCGTTGATCATCGTGCCCCACTCCGGAGTCGGCGGCTGCGCGCCCAGCCCCATGAAGCTGAGGATCGATTCATCCAGAATGGCAAAGGAGATCGAGAGCGTCGCCTGTACCAGCAGCGGGCTGAAGATATTGGGGAAGATGTGACGTAGCAGGATGCGCCACGCCGGCGTGCCAACCGCGCGCGCCGCTGTTACATAGTCGAGCGCGCGCAATTGCAGCGTCTGCCCGCGCGCCAGCCGCACATAGATGGGGATGCGCACGATGGCCAGCGCGATGACGACATTGGTGACGCCAGAGCCGAGCGCCGCCGCGATGGCCAGCGCCAGAATCAGCGAGGGGAACGCCAGCAGCGCGTCCACCACGATGGTGATGGCCTGATCGACCCAGCCACGCAGGTAGCCCGCCACGATGCCGAGAGCGCAGCCAATCAGCCCGCCCAGCAAAATGGCGCCCGCGCCCACCGAGAGCGAGATACGCGCGCCATAGATGACGCGGCTGAGTTGGTCGCGTCCCAGCGCGTCGGTGCCGAGCCAGTGCGCCGCGCTGGGTAGCTGCGTGGCGACGGAGGGATGGTATTTCAGCGGCGGATAGGGCGCGATGAGGGGCGCGAAGATGGCGGCGACGACCAGCGCCGCCAGGATGACGCCGCTGAGCAGCCGCGGATCCTCGCGGATCGCATCCAGCAGCAGCGACAGGCGCGCCAGCAACGTGCGCAACCCCGCGCTGGCACGCGGCAGGGCCTCTGGCTCCGCTGGCAGCGCGATCTTGCCCGTCTGGCTGTCCGACGACTGCGGCCTCATGCGCTCTCGCCCCTCTCTCCAAGTGAACGAACATACACGCAAGCGCTCACGCTACTGGCTCGACTTCAGGCTGATGCGCGGGTCGAGCACGCCATAGCTGATGTCAACCAGCAAATTGACCAGCATGTAGGAGAGCGCAGAGAGCAGCACGACGCCCTGCACCACGGGATAATCCTTCGCCAGGATGCTCTGAATCGCCAGTTGCCCGACACCGGGCCACAGAAAAATCGTCTCTATGACCACAGCGCCGCTGAGAATCGCGCCCGCCTGCAGCCCGACGATGGTGAGCATCGGCAGTAGCGCATTGCGCAGCGCGTGGATGTAGTAGACCCGGTTCTGGCTCAGCCCCTTGGCGCGGGCGGTGCGGATGTAATCCTGGTTGAGTACCTCGATCATGCTGGCGCGTATCTGCCGCATGTTTCCGGCGACCGCGCCCGCCGCCAGCGTGATCACTGGCAGGATGATGTCGCGCAGGTTGCCGAGCGGATCCTGCGTGAATGGCACGTAGCCACCCGGCGGGAAGGGCCGCAGCACCACCGCCAGAAACAGAATCAGCACCAGCCCCAGCACGAAGTTGGGGATGGCGGTTCCGAGCAGGCTCACGATGTTGACGAGCCAGTCAAACGGCGTGTTGCGGCGCGCGGCGGCCATCACGCCCAGCGGAATCGCCAGCGCCACCGAGACAACCAGCGCGAGGATGCCCAACTCTGCCGTGACGGGCAGCCGCTGGATGATGGCGGTGGTCACTGGCTGCTGCAACTGGATCGACTGCCCCAGGTTGCCGTGCAGCGCCTGCCCCAGCCAGAGCGCATACTGCGCCCACAGCGGCTTGTCGAGGCCGAGCTGATGGTCGAGCGCAGCCACCGTCTGCGGCGTCGCGCTCTCGCCGAGCAGCACCCGCGCCGGATCGCCGGGGATGAGATGGATGAGCATGAACGTCACGAAGCTGACCAGCAGCGCCACCGGAATCATCAGCAGCAGGCGCCGCGCGATATAGGTCACCATCGGAGTCGTTCCTCCTCTCTACAGATTACCCGGCGCATCCAGCGTGGCAGGCGCAGCCGACCAATGAAATGACTGCGGCGCCACACGCAGCCCGCGCCTATCGCGGTGGACACTGCGCGTGGCGCTATCAGACATCAGGACAACGAGACAGTGGCGAACTCCATGATGCCGGTCGGCAGCGTGACGTAGCCTTGCACGTTCTTCGATGTCGCCTGGATCGAGACGCCGTGATACAGGAAGACGTATGGCGCGTCCTGCAGCATCAGCGACTCAGCCTGCTGGTAGTCGGTCGCGCGCGCGCTCTGATCGGTCGATGTGCGCGCCGCTTCCAACTGCGAATCTACCTGCGGGTTGGAGTACTGCATGTCGTTGAAGCCACCGCCCGTGTGGAACCACGAATACATGTTGCCATCCGGGTCGGGGCGACCGCTCCAGCCCAGCAGCGCCGCCTGGAAGTTGTGGGCAGCCGAATCAGCGAGCAGCGAGGCGAATGTCTCCTGCTTGATGTTCATCGTGATGCCCGCGCCTTGCAGCTCCTGCTGGAGGAACTGCGCCTGCTGCGCGGTCGCTGGTGAGCCGCTGGCGATCAGCAGCGTGAAGGTGAGCGAACTGATACCGCCCTGCTGCAGCGCCGCCTTGGCCTTGGTGGTGTCGTAGCCGTAGGGCGCGATGCTGCTGCTATAGGCCCAGCTCGACGGCGAGATTGGCCCCTGCGACACCACGCCGACACCATGCAGGACGCTGGTGACGATCTCCTGACGGTTGACGCCCCACGAGACAGCGCGCCGGGCGTCAACATTATTGAATGGCGCGGCCTGGGTGTTCAGCTCGATGCCGAAGAAGCTCAGCCCCGCGAGCTGCTTGTAGGTCAGCGCTGAGTTGGCCTTGGCCGCCGCGACATCTGTTGGCGCGACCACATCCGCCACCTGGATGGTGTTGGTCTCCAGGTTGGTGTACATCACGCTCTCGTTGGTGATGGGGTGGTAGACGAGCTTGTCGAGGTAGGGCAGCGACGCGCCGCTGGCCGACTTCCCCCAGTAGGTGGGGTTGCGCTGCAAGGTCAGGTGGTCGCCCTTGACCCACTCAGCAAACTCGAAGGGGCCGCTGCCGACATTCTTCGGGTCGCTGGCGATGTCGGCGCCCGAGGAGATCGCCTTGGGCGAGAGCATCATCCCGGCGCGGTCAGTGAGCGCGGCGAGCAGTGGGCTGAACGGCTTGGAGAGATTGAATTGCACATGCGTGGCGTCTACCGCCTGTACGGAGCTGACCGACGAAATCTCGCTGTAGCGTGGCGAGGTCTTGTTGGTCAGGATGCGGTTGATGTTCGCGACCACCGCATCGGCGTTGAACGGCGTGCCATCCTCGAACTTGACATCAGAGCGCAGGGTGAAGTCGAGCTGCGTGGGCGATGGATAGCTCCACGATGTCGCCAGATCAGGCTGAATCTTGTTCTGCGTATCCACCCGCACCAGCGTGTCATACATGTTGAGCATGACCTGCCGATCCACCAGCGCAGTGGATTTCAGCGGATCCAGCGTGACGGCGTCGGAGTCCAGGCCGATATTCAGCGTACCGCCCGTTTTGACGCCCCCGCTGTTGCCTCCACCTGTGCCGCCGCACGCCGCCAGCGTGAGCGCCAGCAATCCGATGCTGAAGAGTGAGAGGAGCGAGTTGCGCCAGAGCGGCGGCGCGGCGCGGCCTGACGACCGAAACGGAGTGATTGCGGGTCGTGCGCGTTGCTGTGACATGGTTTCCCTCTCAGGGCTGAACGAAGGACGGGCATGAGCGCCGCGCTCAACGGTCATCGCTGCTCGCCTGCGCGCTCATTGACAGCGCGGAACCGGCGAGACGCCGACCGAGAACGCCAATACGGGGACAAACGATCAATGAATTCAAGGGCGAGCAGCCCTGAGCACCGCTCGATTGGCCCGGACGGGTAGCCTGCTGCGCCACGCAGCGCGCGCTCCCTGCTTCCGAACACTCCTGACACGATGTAATCTGACGTGACATGACGTGACATGACGTGACATGATGGGCGCGGCCTCGACCGCGCCAGAGCGCCACCTTGCGGCGCGCCTACTTGTGGCGTGACGCGCCCGCGCCTAGCCTGGCGCCCGCGCCGCCCGCTTCACCGTAGAGCGCGCTGAGATCGCGCGCGATGCGCCCCACGGCCTCCAGCAACAGCGGGGCATAGCGCTCGACCTGCACATCATCGAAACGCGACGCCGGGCCAGCGATGCTGAGCGCGGCCATCACTTCGTTACGCGCGCCTGTACGGATGGGCGCTGCCATTGAGGCCGAGCCAGCGACGGTTTCGCCGCGCGTGACGGTATAGCCTGTCGCACGCAGGCGTTCGAGATCGGCCTCGAGCTGTGCGCGCTGCTCGGCGCTCTCGCGCCCCGTCGCGCGCCGCCAGACATCCGAATTGGCCTCGCCTTCCACCAGCAGCGCCTTGCTCGATGCGCCCGCATCCAGCGGGAAGCAGCGGCCAACGCCAGCCGCCATGCGCAGGGGCTGCGGGCTTTCCAGTTCCTCCAGGCACATGCGGACATCACCCGCGATGACATACAGTCCGATGGTTTCATCGGTGGCTGTGCGCAGCCATTGCATGTGTGGCCGACAGATCTGGCGCAGATTCGCCTCACCCGGAACGCCTGCCGCCAGCGCCAGCACCCGGAATCCCAGCGAGTAGGCGCGCGTTTCACGATCCTGCGTCGCCATGCCATGCGCCACCAGCGAACGCAAGATGCGGTGAATCGTGCTCTTGGTCAGCCCCAGCCGCTCGCTGAGGTCCGTGACACCCATTGTGGGCGTCTCGCGCGAGAACGCGAGCAGCACACCGAGCGTGCGATCAACACCGCGCAGGGTCTCGCCGTCGCGCTCATCCTGTGCGTCGCCTGCGCTGGCAGCGCCCGCGTCGCCTGCGTCGCCCCTGTCGCGCGTATCGGTCGCGTCGCGCGGGTTGCGCGGGAGCGGATTGATGGCTGATCGCGGCTGTGGCATGCTCTGCGCCTCTCACCTACTAATACGCTACCCAGGTTACGTTTACTCACAGAAATGGAACGATGTTCCATTTCTACGGATATGCAAGCAATCATACCTATTCGACCGGCGCGCCGTCAAGGCAGCCTCGCTGGACGCCTATTCCATACGGATTTACTGGCTACCAGCCAACGGCGGCGCCCTCGGCGCGTGGATCGGAGCCGCCGTGCAGCACGCCAGCCTCAGTGTCGATGACGATGCCGTTGGCATGCCCCATCGCCGAGTCGAGCGGCGCGGCCAGCGCGACACGGTGGCCGAGCGCACGCAGCGCCTCTACCGTGGCGCCCGGAAAGCGCGGCTCCAGGCGCAGCGTTTCCGCCTGTCCGGCGTCGTCCGCGCCATGCACCCAGCGCGGAGCCTCGATTGCCGCCTGGATGTTCATGCCGTAGCGCAGAAGATGCGTGTAGACCTGCAAGTGCGTCTGCGGCTGGCCGTCGCCGCCCATCGCGCCGAAGACCACGACGGGCCGCCCATCGCGCAGCGCCATCGAGGGGATCAGCGTGTGCAGGGTGCGCTTGCCCGGCTCCAGCGCGTTGGCGGCGGCGGGGTCGAGCGAGAAGAAGGCGCCACGATTCTGGAGTGAGATGCCCGCGCCATCCACCACGAGACCGCTGCCAAAGCCAGAGAAGTTGCTCTGGATCAGCGAGACCGCCGAGCCTTCGCCATCGACCGCGCACAGGTAGACCGTATCGCCCTGATGCCCGGCTGCAGCGGCGACGGGGCTGGCGCGCTCGGCGGAGATCAGCGCGCGGCGGCTGGCGAGATACGCCGGAGCGATCAGCTCCTCTGGCGACAGGCGCATCCGCTCGCTGTCGGTGACATAGGCGGCGCGGTCGGCGAAGGCCAGCTTCTTCGCCTCGACCCCCAGATGGACGGTGAGCGCGCTGAGCGGGTCGTCGCCCAGCGTCAGGCCATCCGTCATGCCGAGCATCTGAAGGGCGGTCACGCCCTGCGTATTGGGTGGCAGCTCGCAAATCTCCAGCCCGGCGAATGGCACGGAGAGCGGCGCGACCCACTGCGCCTGATGGGCGGCGAGATCGTCCTCGGTCATCAGCCCGCCCTCGCGCGCGAAGAAGGCGGCGATGCGCCGCGCCAGCGCCCCGCGATAGAACGCCGCTGGTCCGTCGCTGGCGATGACGCTGAGCGAGTCGGCCAGCGCGGTCGCCGTGGCCAGCGAGCCGACCGCCGGGATGCGCCCAGCGGGCAGATAGTGCTCGCGGAAGGAGCGGTGCGTGTAAGGAACCTGATCCATGCGGGCGAGCGCGCGGCTCAGCCCTGGCCCGACGGGAAAGCCGTCGCGCGCATAGCCGATGGCGGGCTGCAGGGCGCGCGCCAGCCCCAGCCTGCCAAACCGCTCGGCGAGCAGCCCCCAACCACTCGCGCATCCCGGCACGGTGATCGAGTGGATGCCGTGCTGGGGCATCGTGGTGTAGCCGAGAGCGTGGTAGCGTTCGATGCTGGCGGCGCGCGGCGCCCGCCCGCTGGCGTTCAGCCCGATCAGCGTCTGCGTCGGCGCATCCCAGACCAGCGCGAAGAGGTCGCCCCCCAGGCCGCAGACGAATGGGTAGACCACCTGGAGCATGGCGTTGGCGGCGATGGCGGCGTCAACCGCATTGCCGCCTGCCTTGAGCAGATCAAGCCCCGCCTGCGCGGCGAGCGCGTGCGGCGCGGCCACCATGCCATGTGTGGCCAGCGTCTCGGCGCGAAACTGCGGCGGAAGCTCTGCGGATACGCGCGTCTGACGCGCTGGCGTGGTCGCGGACATAACAGGCTCAGCCCCGCTTTCCTGGCGCCTGCTGGTACGAGGCGTCGCTGTTCCAGTGGAAAGAACGACGTTCCACAGATGTAGCGGAATGGTAGTCCGTGGCGGGCCATCATGTCAAGCGTGACGGGCAAGGCCGCCGGACGTGGCGGGTGGTTGAGGAGTTAGATGGAGAGGTCGGGGCGCTCGCGCTGGGCGCGATGGCGCTCCACGCGTATGGTGTGCGCGCCGACCTGCACCAGCCGCAGCACCGTGACGAAGAGCACACCGCCGACGACGTTACCCAGCACAGCCCAGCCCAGCAGCTCCAGCCAGACACCGTAGCCGAACGTGGCGCCCGCGTGAAGCGCCGCGAACATTTCCAGCGAGGCGACGATGGCGTGATTCAGATGGCCCGCCGCCAGCAGAAAAGCGGCGGCCTCGGCGGCGATGATCTTGGCGACAACCGAGTCCACGCCACGCTCCATCCAGGTCATCAGGGTGATGACCACCCCGCCCAGCACGGCGCTGGCGAACGACGTCAGCCCGACGCCCAGATGCACATAGCGCTCGCCCAGCGCGATAGCCGCCGGGCGGGTCTCGGGCAGCGCGGTGATGACAATCAACGTGATGACCCAGCCGCCGATGAGATTCATCACCAGCGTGCCGAGCCAGAGCCGCAGCAGCGAGCGGATGCGCGCCCGCTTCGCGACGATCGGCGCGATGGGAACAAGGAAGTTCTCGGTGAACAGCTCGCTATTGGCCAACGTCAGCGCGATGAAGCCGATACCGAAGGCCAGCGCCCCGGCGACCTCGCTCCCTGTGAGCGTCAGCACGAGCAGCAGCGCCAGCACGCCCATGCCAACGTCGATGCCGCCGACCGCGCCAGTCGCCAGCAACGCGGCCCAACTGCGCGCCAGTCGCTCCTCGCCTTCCTGCATGGTGTTGTGGAAGACAGTTTGCAAGGCCTCGCTGGCGACTGGCGCATCGGCCAGTTGCTGGTCGTCCTGCTGCTCGTCCTGCTGGTCGTCCTGCTGGTCGTCATCGTTCCTGGCGCGGGCAGGGGCTCTACGACGGCGCCATCTGATGTCAGCATTGTCTGGCTTCATGCGACTCCTTCGCTCAGTGGTCTGATTGTGATGAGGAGATTCGGTGAGTATCCTGTCCGTAGCGCTCCTCGCGGCGCAGCTCCTGACGAAGCTCCTCGGCCAGCTCGTCGGCTTCTTCCTCGCGGGCGGCCAGCTCGCGGGCGGCCCGTACCTCCAGGTCATCGCCGCCCTGGCCCTGCGCTACCTCGTCGTAAGGAGCCGTGTCGCCCTGGCGCTGCTCGGCGTAGCCCCGGCTCGTGCCACGCGCTCCACGAGAGCGCTTGCTGGCGGCGGTGTTGGCGTCCTTATCGCGAATGGGCATGCGCTTGCCGCTGGGGACGACTTCTGGCGTGTCTTTATACGGAGTGTTCGCGGCGGTTTCATCCTTCTCCATGCTTGTTGCGCTCCTTCATGTGCGCCGGGGAATCCAGCCGTGGCGCACACTGGCGCGCGCCACGGCTGGATATGCTTCGCACATTTCATGCGCGTTCGCACGGTGGGGCGGATGTCAGGCGTCGCTGGGGGGCGTGGACTCCAACCACGCTTTGAGATTGGCGTAGAGCGCTCGATGCGATTGCCGCGCTTGCGCGCCCACGTAGCCCAGCAGCAGGCGCGGCGCCTCCACCGTCACCGTCTCATCCACGCGCGTCTGAGGGACGCCAGCGGTCGGAGGGAGCGCGGTCAGGCGCGCGACGACATGCAGATGGACGCCGGGAGACTGGTAGGCGTCAGAGACGACCGCGCCCGCCGCATCCACCGCGGTCTCCGCGCGATAGGTGACACGCAGTGTGAGCGGCCCCATCCGCACGCGGTCGACGATGCGATAGCGGCTCAGCGCCGAGCCATCCGCCGCGCCGCCGGGCAGCGCCTGCACGGAGACGATCAGCGGGTGCAGGCGGTCATGCGCGGTGAGGGTGGCCAGCGCAGCGCGCACGCGCTCCACCGGGGCCGCGACGGTGATGCTCTGCTCGAAGCTCGTCTGCGCCATGTCGTCTCACTCCTGCTCGATTGGCTCCAGCGGCTCCGGATTCAGCGCGCGATGAGCCGCCCGCCCGATGATGCGCCCCAGCGTGCGGTCGGGCGAGATGAGATTGGCGAAGAGCAGGCCATAGACCAGCGCCGCGCCGATCAGGAACATCTGGAACGCCGCC
>DATBTW010000334.1:0-16405 GCA_036559055.1 Ktedonobacterales bacterium | reverse complement strand
GCCGCGCGGGTAGGGAGTCGCGGCCATCAATGGCCGGCGCACGCGGCGATGGGGCATAAATGCCCCGTGCGACTTTCAAGTCGCCGCCGTCCGTGCTCCGGCCTTTCAAGGCCGAGAGCTTCACTCATCACGCTGGAGTAGCTGCCGCGCGGCGCTCGCGCCACTCGCTATAGCCGCCCTCGTAGCTGAAGACCTCGCCATCGCGCACCTCCAGGATGCGGTCGGCGATGCGGTCGAGGAAGTAGCGGTCGTGCGAGACGGCGATGACCGTGCCGTCGTAGGCTTCCAGCGCGGCCTCCAGTGCCTCGCACGACTCGATGTCGAGGTGGTTGGTCGGCTCGTCCAGCGCCAGCAGATTGGCGCCACCCAGCATCAGCAGCAGTAGTTGCAGGCGGCTGCGCTCGCCACCGCTCAGCTTGCGCGCGGGCTGGCGCGCCTGCTCATAGGTGAAGAGGAAGCGGCCAAGCTGCGCCATTGCCTGATTCTCGTAGCCCGGCTTCAACTCGCGCACGATCTCGATAGGCGTCTTGTTGGGATCGAGCGTCTCCTCGCCCTGCGCGAAGTAGCCCGCGCGCACGCTCGGCCCCAGCCTGCGCTCGCCCTCAGCCAGCGACTGCGCGCCCAGCAGCGCCCGCAGCAGCACGCTCTTGCCCGTGCCATTTGGCCCGACCACGCCGATGCGCTCGCCGCGCCGTACCAGCAGATCGACGCCCAGCAGCACGATGCGCTCGCCGAAGACAACACTGGCGTCCTGTAGCTCGGCCACACGCTGGCCGCTGCGCTCATGGGCGCGCAGGGCCAGCGCCATGCGACGGCGCTGCAAGACCGGGCGCTCGATCTTGTCCATGCGGTCGATCTGGCGCTGCTTGTTGCGCGCCTGCTTGATGTGCCGCTCATTCACGACGATGCTGGCCCACAGCTTGAACCGCGCGATGGCTTCCTCCAGGTGGGCGATCTCTTTCTGCTGGGCGACATAGCGCTCCTGCTGGCGTTGCAGCGCCAGTTCGCGCGCCACGGTATAGGCGGAATAGGCGCCAGGCCACAGCCTCACCACGCCCTTATCCAGCTCGGCAATCTCCGTCACCGTTTCATCGAGCAGGTAGCGGTCGTGCGAGACGATGATGACGGCGCCCGCGAACTCGCCAACGACCTGTTCGAGGCGGGCGCGTCCATCCAGATCGAGGTGCGTCTCCGGCTCGTCCAGCAGCAGCACATCGGGGCGCTGGGCCAGGCAGATGGCCAGCGCGGCGAGCTTGCGCTGCCCGCCGCTGAGCGCGCTGATGGGCGCGTCGATGGCGCTCTCCGGCAGCCCCACATCCAGCAGATGGCGGCGCGCCTCGCCGGCGAAGCCCGCGCCACCCAGCGCGTCGTAGCGCTTGAGCAGGCGCTCCTGCCGCGCCATGACGCGCTCGATCTGGCGCAGGTCGGCGATGACCTCCGGGCGGGCCAGATCGGCCTCCACGCCCGCCAGCTCCGCTTCGATGGCGGCCAGATCGGGGCGGCTGGCCAGCGCCAGTTGCAGTGCCGAGCGCTCGTCGTCGGCGATGCGCTGCTCCAGATAGGCGACGCGCAGGTCGCGCTGGCGGCTGATCTCGCCGCTGAAGTCGTCGTCCAGCCCGCCGAGCAGTCGCAGCAGGGTCGATTTTCCGGCGCCATTGGGGCCGATCAGCCCCAGCCGTGCGTCGTTCTGCACGACCAGATCGAGCTGATGCAAGACCAGCCGACCGCCATACGATTTCGTGACACCATGCGCATTGAGCACGATCATGTGTGTGATGACCTCCTGTGCATGCGAGTCGATGCGGGAGGCGCGGGGAAGCGCGGACGGCGGGCGGCTCGCTCGATCTCGCTCGGCGGCGCGCGGAGGACGGCGCAAACGGCGAGGCGGTCGCAGGCCCTCACGCTGGCCCACGACCGCCGCTCGATCCGAAACGATCCCATCGGATACTGGAAAACTCTGGTCAGGCAGTGGCGCCGCCACCGTCGTTCAGAGGCCGAGCAAGCAAGCTGCATTTGGGCGCAGTACGGCCAGGCCTCGCGAACACATCGCTGCCCTTCAGCGCGCGAGCGCTGTAGTAATAGCCTGCCGGAAGCATCGCATCTGCTCCTGAATCTCGCCCTATGCCGCCGCTGTGCGTGTCGGCGGATGTAGCATACCACATGGCGCGGCCCTCACCCCAGCCCTCTCCCAGAGGGCGAGGGAGCAGGAGCGCTGGCGTGTGAGCAAGGCTTTTCGCCGTCCCCTCAGTGGCCAGCGGGCTTGCGCGCGGGGCGGCGGGCGCGCAGGGCGGCGTCGAGCGCGTCGGCGTATTCCTCCAGCAGGTGTGCAGCGGCCAGGGGGTCGAATGGCAGCGCCTGCGCGGCGCCTGCTCCGGCGCTGGCCAGCGCGGCGAAGTGGCCCGCGATCTCGCGGATGACCTGCGAATCGGTGATCTGGCGGTTGCGCACCGCTTCGTACAGATCCTCCAGCGCGGCGGGCGATGGCGTCTCGGCGGGCGGGCGCGCGGCACGGGGAGCGACACGCGGGGTCGGGCGCGGCGCGGCGGGCGCGGGCTGGGATGGCATCGCTCGCCGCTGCGCGTGCGCTGGCTCATCGGCGACGGCGGCGCTGAGGCGCTGGGGCGGGCCGACCGCGATGTCGTGCGCGCGCACGGAGAGGATGCGCACCCCGACGCCGCGCGCCCAGGCGCGGGTATCGTCGAGCGCGCGCTGGGCGATGGAGCCGTGCGCCGCCAGATCGCCATCGGGTGTGGCGCGCCAGGCGCCCAGGCTCTCGCGCACGGAGGCGCTGATGCGCTGGCGCAGCTCGGCCTCCCACGTCGCGCGGACACTCGCCGTGCGCCAGGCTTCGTGTGGCTGCACACAATACGAGACGGTCGCGCGAGCCTGCGCTATCTGATCGGGGCCAAGGCTGATGCGCTGCATGGCGGTGGTGAAGGCGCGTGGGGTCGTGCGCAGCGCCACGATGACCCGCTCCCCTGGCAGCAGCGCGTTGAAGCCGCCAGGCAGCGTGCGATACCACTCGCCCAGAAGCAGCGTCACCTCGACCATGCCAGCGGGGGTCTGCGTGCGGCGCGCGCCGCTGTAGAGCAGCAGCAGCGTGGCCAGCCCCCCCAGCGCGAAGATCGCACCCGGCCAGCCATACACCTCGCCACACATCACGATCAGCAGCAGCGGCGGCATGCCAAAGAACGCCAGGCTCCAGATGACGCCATTGGGCGCGAAGTAGAGCGCCAGCCCTTGCAGCGCGCCCCAGACCAGATAGGTGAGGAACAGCGCCGGAATCACCTCAGACGGTGTCAGCGGCGCAGAGGGCGGGTAGCCCGCGCGCGCCGCCAGTATCAGCATCAGCGTTAGCAGCACGCTGCCGACCACCGCAGGCGTGACAAGCGGCGCCCAGCGTACCAGCCGCACGACGGCAGGGTGCGGCGCATCATGCACGGGCGCCCACGAGCCAGGCGTCAGCGCACGCAGCCAGCCACGGGCCAGCGCGCGAACGGTGAGCATAGTCGTGGCGCGCGCAGATGACGGCGTGGCGGCAGGCGCGCTGGCAGGGCTGCGGCGAGCGTGCGGCCCGTAGACGGTCGGGCCATCCGTCTGCGCAGGCGGGCGCGCCATCGCAAGCTGCCTGGACGCCGCCAGCGCGTGGCCGGCCACACCCGCGCGACGCGATCCTGACGTCTGTGGGCGGGCGGGAGCGAACAGCGATTGGGCAAGGGAGCGCAAGTCCTTCATGCCCGCCTGTGAAGCAAACGATGGGCCAACCAGCGCCCCGGGTCCCCCTCCCAGAGGGCAACGGGAGCTATGATGCGTGTGCGGCGTGCAATCGCATGCGGCGGAAGCTCGGAAGCCGCAAAGCCCCTCTCCCGCCGCAGCGGGGGAAGGTTTGGGAGTGGGGGCTTCACCGCAGACGCACGGCCAGCGAGGTCGCCAGTTCTTCGAAGCCGAGACGCTGGGCGATGGCGACGGAGGGCAGATTGGCGCGTAGCGTCTGGTAATGCAGCAGCATGGAGGGGTAGGAGGTGATGATGCGCTCTGTCAGCGCGGAGACGACCGCCAGCCCCGCGCCAGTCCCGCGCGCGGCGGGCAGCGTAACCACTCCCACCGAATATATCTCGGCCGCATGATAGCGCCTGGCTGGCGCGCTGGCCACAGCGACAAGCGCGCCGTTGCGCTCCAGACCCATCACGGACTGGTGCTTGAAAAGAATGGCGCTCGCTTCCCAGTCATCGGGAGGACAGGCGGCGAGGAAGGCGCGCAGCGCAGCCTCATCGTCTGCATCGTCCAGGTTCAGCTTGCGTGCGCCTTGAGAGTTGGCGGGGCGGAAGTGATACTCATCGAGAAAGCCCTGATAGGCAGGGCCAATGATCCGCTGCGCCCGCTCGCCCAGCGCCGCGCGCCAGAACTCAGCCTCGGTGAGTGCGCTGACCGGACGACCCGCCGCTAGCTGACGGTCTATCGCGGCGCCGGTCTCTTTCCACAGGTTGCGCGGCACGGAGATGCACGTATGCTCCAGCATCCGCCAGACGTAGACGCCGTAATAGTCCTCAAGCTCATCTGATAAGTGCCAGATCAGGCTGTATTCACCGGCGGGCGTGTTCCATTGATCGAATTGCATGCCCAATTTGCCGTTCACCCAGGCGCGAATAATGTCCCAGTTGTATTCACTCTCCATGGGCGCGTCGATTCCTCAATTCAGCGCATCGTGCGATGGCGCGGTGGTGGCCTGCGCGGGGACGTGCTGGCGATGGCGGCAGTTGGGCTTGCCGCAGCCGCCGGAGCCGGGGCGCTGTGGTGCGGGCGCGGGCTGCTCGTAGCCCTCCACCTCGCGCAGTGGCACGGTGATGGTGACGCCGCTCTGCAGCATCACCTCCACCGACTCGCGCGGCACGTTCACGCCCACCACGCGCCCCGGCCCGCTGGGCGTATGCACGATCTCGTTGTAGTCGGGCATCTCGGCCTTGGCGGTGATGTAGTCGTCGTTCTCATAGGCCAAGCAGCACATCAGACGCCCGCACAGGCCGGAGATTTTGTTGGTGTTGAGCGGCAGCCCCTGCTCTTTCGCCATGCGGATCGAGACGACGTTGAACTCCGTCAGCCACGAGCTGCAGCACAGCGTCTTGCCGCACATGCCCACGCCGCCCAGCAGCTTGGCGTGGTCGCGCGCGCCGATCTGCCGCAGCTCGATGCGCGTGTGGAACTGCGCGGCCAGGTCGCGCACCAGCGCGCGGAAATCCACGCGCTCCTCGGCGACGAAGTAGAAGGTGAGGCGGCTGCCATCGAACGTGTATTCCGATTCGACTAGCTTCATCGGCAGCTCGTGCAGATCAATCCGCTCGGCGCAGCGATGCAGCGCGGCCTTCTCTTTGGCCTTGTACGTCAGCATCTGACGTAAGTCATCCTCCGTGGCGAGGCGCTGCACCGGCTTGAGCGGTTCGCCGCCCAGCTCCGCCGCCGCGACCTGCTTCGGCGCGATGACGACACGGCCGCATTCGACCCCTTTGGGCGTCTCGACGATGACCCACAGCCCCGGCTTGAGATTGAAGCCAGCGGGATCATAGTAATAGATGCGCCCGGTGGGGCGGAAGCGCACGCCGACGACCGATGACGCAACGGCGGTGGACTCAGTGGAGTCGGAGGATTCGTGAGCGGGCTGCATAGTGGAGACCTGTCATGAGTGGGTCAATACTGGCGCCGTGACACGCCAGAGCGCCCCGCTGGGGGAGGCTCTGGCGACGCGTGAGTGAAGATGAGCGATGAACTGGCTGCTCGCCGCTGCTCACTCCTGATCACTCCTGGTTCTGGTTGACTTCCTCGGCCAGCAGAATGGCCTCGGCGACCTCGCGCATGGACTTGCGATTGTTCATGCTGAGCTTCTGGATGCGCCGGAAGGCCTCGTGCTCGGTGAGCTTGTACTTCTCCATCAGCACGCCCTTGGCCTTCTCCACCACCTTGCGAGTGGCGAGCTGATCTTCCAGAGTCTTGACCTGCGATTCCATCTCGCGGAACTCCTGGAAGCGAGCCAGGGCGATCTCGATGGCGGGCTTGAGGTCAGCCTGCCGCCAGGGCTTGGTGACGTAGTTGACGACGCCAGCCTCGCGGGCGCGCTCGATCAGCTCGTCATCGCTGAAGGCGGTGAGCAGCACGACGGGGGCCAGCCGCTCGCTCGTCAGCACGCGCGCCGCCTCGATGCCATCCAGCTCGGGCATGCGGATGTCCATGATGATGAGGTCGGGGCGTAGCTCGCGCGCCAGGTTGATGGCGCTCTGCCCGTCGCCGACATCGCCGACGACGAGATAGCCCTGGCGCTGCAGCTCCTCGCGCAGATCCATACGAATCACCGAGTCGTCCTCGGCGAGAATGATACGTGTAGGCATGCGATCTCTTCCTCGCTTCACTCCGCGCCACATTGGGCCACGGCTGCGCGTCATCGGGCAGTCCTACCTCAGGCGTATTCGCGCGCAGTATAGCACATGCGGGTCGGCGCGACGAGAAGCAGGGGAGCGCGCCTACCGCGCCGCCTCGCGCGCTGGCTCATCGCTCTCCCGCTGCGCTAGCCTGCGTTGGTGGGGCGCTCGCCGAGGGTCACGGTGACGGCCTGCTGACTGCTGCCGCGCAGCAGCGAGATTTTCACCTGCGTGCCGGGCGACTTGGATTGCAGCGCCGCAGCCAGATCATCGCTGGTGTTGACCGTCTGGCCATCGACCGCTGTGATGATGTCCTGCTGCTGGATGCCTGCCTGCTGCGCCGGGCTGGCGCCATTGGCAGCGTTGGCGAATCCCACCACCAGCACGCCCGATTGCGCGCTCAGGTGGTAGGCGGAGGCGAGCTGCGGCGTCACATCCTGCCCCTCGATGCCCAGGAAGCCCTGGCCAGAGCTGACCAGATGGCCGTTCTTGATGAGTTGATCCACCACATACTGCACGCGGTTGGAGGGGATGGCGAAGCCGATGCCGGGCGCCGTCCCGCCGCTATTGGGGTCCACCGCGCCCAGCGTCGGCACGCCGATGAGCTGGCCGCTCAGATCGACCAGCGCGCCGCCGCTATTGCCCGGATTGATGGGCGCGCTCGTCTGGATCAGCCCCGTCAGCTCGCGCGCCGGGCCGCTTGGCCCCTCGCTGGCCGTGCGATTCAGCGCGCTGACGATGCCAAACGTCGCCGACTGTTGCAATCCCAGCGGGCTGCCCAGCGCCACCACGAACTGCCCCACCTGCGCCTTGCCAGAGTCGCCGAACGCGATGGGCTGGAGCGCCGAGCCAGTATCGATCTTCAGCAGGGCGAGGTCATCCTGCGGATCCTCCCCCTTGAGCTGCGCCGGGTACGACTTGCCGTTGGAGAGCAGCACGGAGAACTGCGAGAAGCCTGCCACGACATGGTCATTCGTCACGATGTAGCCATCGCTGCGCACGATCTCGCCGGAGCCAATGGCGCCGCCCTGCCCGCCTGTGGACTGCACCTGCACCACCGAGGGCTGCACCGTGCGGATGACATTCACCACCTGCTGCTGCAAGTCGGTGGCGGCGGGCGCGACGGGAATCGTCGCGGCGGGCAGCACATCGCGCGCCGTGGGTGTGTTGGAGCCAGCACGGCTGAGCGCCAGCCCGGCCCCCACACCGATGATGATCAGCACAATCGCCATGATCACCAGCAGCGGAACCGCCCAGGACGGCAGCCGCGATCGCTGGCGAGGTGGCTGTGGCGCCTGATACTCCGGCCCCCGCTGATACTGGGGATAGGTCGGATACGGCTGCGGCGGCGCGCCATAGGAGTCTGGCGGCAGTGGAGTGGTGGGAGGCGCTGGCGTGGTGGGCGTGGTGGGAGGCGCTGGAATCTCTGGCATCTGCGAGGCAGCGCCGTCTGGTTCGGTGGGGCTATCGAAGCGCGGATCAGGCGGCGTTGAGGACGACATGGCGCATGTTCCTTTCATGAGAACACATGTGAACGCCGCGCAGCGAATCCTGCGGCGTAGGTGATGACGTATGATAACGCAGACTGGCGTGTACGCCAGCGCTGCGTCGCTTGATGTCGCATGCGCAGGGCCGAGAACGCGCACAGTCGAGAACGCGCACAGTCGCCTCCGCGTGACCATCGCCCCTTTACCATTTCAGGGCTGAAGGCCCCTGCCTTCCAGGCATGGGGATGAAAGCCCTGTCGCCCGCAGGCGACGGCGTGCTGCGTTTGACATAGCGCCTCTCTGGTATGTACATTGTCAGTGAGCTTCGGCTCTCGCCCTGGGGCATCATGGCGTGCAGTTCGACTGCTAGAAGCCCCCGGCTTTGAGCCGTGGGGAGATGTCACTGTACGATGTGGACGCCGAGAGCGCAGCGTGCGCAGGATAACGAAAGAGACGCGGAAGGCTTCATTTCCGCGTCTCTTTTGATGATCGTGAGATATCTCTCACAGGAATCCAATAACCTTCACATCGAAATCGCTGTGCTGGGCCGACTGATCGGATGGCCGACGCTCAGCGGTCGGGTGCGCCTGTGCGCTCAGCGGAATCGGGCGAGTCGGCGTCACGCCAACGCGGCGCAGGCGGCAGCTCCAGCGGATCGATCAGCCCCAGAGCGGGGTCACTCGGCCAGAGGCTCGGCATGCTGGGATAGCTCGGCATGCTGGGCAGGCTGGGATACCCCGGCACACTGGGCGTTGCGGATGAGCCAGGCATGCTGGGCTGTGTGCGCTGCTCCGCGAGATCGGCGTCGGTCGCCTGCCAGTTGCGGAAGAGATGCGGCGCCACCATCTGCCCGGTCGGCGTGGTGTCATCCAGCAGGTCCGGCGTGTCGGCTGGCGGTGGCATACGCAGCAGCGCCAGCAGGTCGTCGAGCAGTGTGCCGGTGGCGTCGGGCCACGACCATGGCAGCCCCAGCCACGCGCGCTCGATCACGCGGGTCAGCCGCCGCGTCGCCGATTCCAGTCGCTTGCGCTCGACCCGATCATAACCCAGATCCACCAGGCGGTCGGTGACGGTGTTGACCTCCTCGGCCACCACGCTCAGCGCGCCCCGCGCGTAGACGCGGTCGGGCTGCTCGCCACGCAACGCCTGGCGCAGCGTGCGGCGCAGCGTATCGGCGTCGTCCTCTGTCTGCGTGCGCAGGCGGTCGAGTTGCGCCTCGGTCAGCAGGGCGGCGTGCTCCACCGCGCGCCCACGGGCCACCACATTCAGGCGGCTCAGATAGAGGCTGTTGAGGATGCTGATGGCCAGCCACAGCCCCACCAGCGCCAGCGCCACATCCACCAGCGCGGCGGCGGCGGCGTCCAGCGCCAGCGCGGGCGCCATCTGACCCGCCAGATTCAGCGCAACGGCGGCGATGAAGAGCGCCAGCCAGCCCAGCGCCGTGGCGATCGCGCTGAGGCGTCCGGCCCCACGCAGCGCCAGCGCCGCGCTCGCCGGAGCCAGCATCAGCAGCGCGGCGCGCGGCCCCAGCAGCTCCAGCGCCCACGCCAGCGCGCCCAGCTGCGAGAGGATCAGCGCCAGGGTCGCCAGGCGCGGATGACGTGTCTGCGCGCAGGCGTAGCCCGCTGCCGCGCCAGCGCCCGCGATCAGCGCCAGCGCCAGCGCCCAGTTGAAGACCGCCAGCGCATCGGGACCAGCCGAGCTGCGCAGCGCCGCGATGACGGCGATCATCGCCGCCACACACGCCACCGCGACATGGCCGCCCGCCGTCCACGAGAGCACGATCACGCGCGGGGAGCGCATCGCTCTGGCGCGCAGCCGCGCTCCCGTCACCTGCGCGCGGCGCGAGAACTGCTGGCCCCCGGACAGCGCTGGCCCGGCGGAGGCCGCCCGCGACCGCGGCGCTGCCCGCCGCGCCGCCACGTCAGGCAGCTCGGCGGACGGTGAAGGATGGGGCTGCGGGGTCGGCTCGGCGGCTGTCGGAGCCGCGCGCCGCGTGGTGGGCCTGGGCGCGGTCGTCTCCGTCTCGTCCAGCGGCGCTGAGCGCGAGGCCGAGCGGGGCGCGGTGGCGATGGGGCGTGTCTCTGGCGCGGCCCGGCGACGCAGGGCCGCTGGCCACCACATCCGATGCGCCGAATCCTCGCCATCCTCGTTCGCGAGTTGCCCGGATGACTCCTCAGATGGCGCGGCGGGTGTGTCGCTATCGGTGTCGGCGCTGGCGGTGTCCGCAAACGCCGCAGGCGTGTCGTTCGGGGCGCGGGCGTCCAGATGCAGCGGCGCGGTCGGCGCCTCGTCCATCTGCTCCGCCTGCTCCAGCGCCTCCAGCGCCTCCAGCGCGCTGGGATCGAGGCGGTCGTCAGCCTCCAGTGGGGCGGTCGGGCGCACAGCGCGCAGGCGCGGCGCGGTATCCACATCGTCTGGCTCGGCGCGTTGCGCCAGCGCGGCCATCACGGCCAGCGTCGGCATCTTGCGCGTGGGCGCAGGCCCGCTGGCCTGCTCGTCCTGCTCCTCGTCGAGCGCGGCGCCCTCAGCCTCGTCATCCACTGCGGTGTCCGCCTCTAAAGCCTCCGCCTCGGCAGGCGCTACCGCCGCAGGCGGGGGTGAGACGCTGACTGGCTCCGCTGCGGGGGCTGGCGACGACATCACCTCGGCCACGGCGGCCTCTGGAGCCAGCAGCGGAGCCGCAAACGGCGCCACAAAGGTCGGCGTAGCGGCTGGCACAGCGGGCGCTGGCTCAACGGCGTCGTCGAGCGGCGCGGTCTGCGGGATGGCGCGTGGCGCTGGGAGGCGATCGGGCGCAGGAGCCGCTGGCGTCGTGATCGGCGCCGATTCTGGCGGCGCCATGAATGCCACACGTTGCTCTGTTCTGGCATTTCTGGCATTTCTGGCATTTCTGGCGCGGCGGTCGCTCGCTGGCTTGCCGCGCGCAGCGGGCGGCGTGGCCACAGGGGCCGGCGCGGCGCCATCGCGCCGTGCAGCGGCGGCGGAAGGCGCGCGGTTGGGGCGCGCGCCAACTGTGGCCTGCGCGCCAGCCTTCGGGGCGCCCTTGCTGTTGTTATGCTTCGCCTTTGGCGTAGTTGGTGGCGTAGATGGTGTTGTCGTTTTGGCCGTAGATACCGTAGATGTGGTTGCTCCCGTCTCGGGCTGAACGCGCTTCGTCGCTTTGTGCTGGCGATGCGTCAGGGGGAGCGATCGGGCCGTCTTGCGTGCGGGCGTCTTGTCGCCGCGATCCGCCATCGGAGGCCCTCCTCTCTCAAGCTCTTCTCAAGCTCTCAGGGCGCCGCTGCGCTGGCAGGCGCCAGGCAGCCTGTGTCGCTTGACATTCGCGCGCTCACATGGCAAACTGCGAGAGAGTAGGTAGCGTCGCCGCTGCGGACGCGCAGGGCGCTTGTTCGCGCCGCGCATCGCCGGGTTGCTGTCGCTCGCCTGCCACATGTTCCTGATCCCTATACAACAGAGAAAACGCGCTGAAGGAACGAGTACGCGACGCTTGCGTGCGCAGAGAGTCCGGGTGTGGTGCGACCGGAACGCGCGAGCGCGCCGAAGATCACTCCTGAGCCGCTACCCGAAACCGCTGCCGTCATGCGCAGGTCGCGCGGTGATCCGGATGGATCGCTGGACGCTGGTGTTGGAGGCGTAGCCGGAACCCGCCCGTTACCTTGCGGGGAGACGTCATCACTGCGCGTCTCATCGAGCGGATCACCCGTCGCTGCCAGCGTCTTGCGTAAACGCCAAGCGTACATCCCAAGACGAACGGCGCCGAGGTGTGGTCAAACAGGGTGGTACCACGGGGTAACTCTCGTCCCTACAGTTGGATGTAGGGCGGGAGTTTTTTTATGGGTCGGTGTGGCTCCCACTCCGCTTGCGTTGGCCCACGAGCGCCGCTCGGCCTGCGCCAGATACGCGCCGGGCGCGCGCATCTCGATCTGCATCATACGACACAATGCCGCTCAGCGGCGACCGCCTGGAGCGATTCTGAGCGCGAGCGACTTCTGGAGGTTCCCTTATGCCACAGCTTCCCGCGACAGCTCTGCTGTATCATGACGACAGCTATCTGCGCCAGTTCGAGGCGGATGTGCTGGCGGTGGAGGGGCGCGCGCTCGCGCTGGATCGCACGGCGTTCTATCCCGGCGGCGGCGGGCAGATGGCCGACCGTGGCGAGCTGACGCTGGGCCAGCGGCGCCTGGAGCTGGCGGGGCTGCGAAAGGATGGCGAGGTGGTCTGGCACGAGCTGGCTGCGGAGGCGGGCGAGCCGCCAACCGTCGGCCAGCGCGTCGCCGGAGCGATTGACTGGCCGTTCCGCTTCCAGATGATGCGCACGCACACCGCGCTGCACCTGCTTTGCGGGCTGATCTTCACCCACTACGGCGCGCAGGTCACGGGCGGGCAGATGTATCCCGACCGCGCCCGCATGGATTTCTCGATGGAGGGCTTCTCGCCCGCGCTGGTCAGCGAGATCGAGGCCAGCGTCAATCAGGCCATTCGCGAGAATCATCCGATCAAGGTCTATCGGCTGCCACGCGAGGAGGCCATGCGGATTCCCGACCTGATCCGCACGAAGATCAACCTGCTGCCGCCCGACATCCAGGTGATACGCATCGTCGAGATCGTCGGCGTGGATGTGCAGGCCGATGGCGGCACACATGTCCACCAGACACGCGAGGTCGGCGGCGTGCACGTGCTGAAGACCGAGAACAAAGGCAAGCTCAACAAGCGTATGGAGATTGCCGTCGTCGATGAATAGCTCGATGGCGGCGAGCCCCATCAGCCAGAAATAGAGGTTTCTCGTGGCCAGATCATCCGAGACCACCAACACCACCAGAACATCCGGAGCGCCCAAAGCCGCCAGCAAGGCGAGCGGCAAGGCCTCCGGCAAAACCGTGAGCAAAGCCAAGGCGCCCGCGAAGGCTCAGAAGAAGGCGCAGCAGGCCAGCGCTGGCCCGCTCTTCGAGTCGGTCGTGGCGCCGACGAAGGTCGATTATCCCCTGCTGGAGAACGCCATCCAGCGCTGGTGGGATGAGCGCGGCATGCTGCAGAAATACCTGCATCGCAACGACCACAGCGAGCGGCGCTTCTCCTTCGTGGATGGCCCCATCACGGCTAACAACCCAATGGGCGTGCATCACGCCTGGGGCCGCACCTATAAAGACCTCTGGCAGCGCTTCAATACGATGCGCGGCTTCCGCCAGCGCTACCAGAATGGCTTCGACTGCCAGGGTCTGTGGGTCGAGGTCGAGGTGGAGAAAGAGCTGGGCTTCAAGTCGAAGCGCGACATCGAGAGCTACGGCATCGGGCCTTTCGTGGAGAAGTGCAAGGAGCGTGTGCTGCGCTACTCCGCTGTGCAGACCGCGCAGTCGATCCGCCTGGGCGAGTGGATGGACTGGGACAACTCGTACTACACGATGTCCGACGAGAACAACTACACGATCTGGGGTTTCCTCAAGCGGTGCTGGGAGGCCGGCTGGATCTATCGCGGGCGCGACGTGATGCCGTGGTGTCCGCGCTGCGCCACGGGCATCTCCGATATGGAGATCAACGAGGGGCGGCGCGAGGTGACGCACACCAGCGTCTACGTGCGCTTCCCGCTGGTTGACCGACCGCACGAGTACCTGCTCGTCTGGACGACGACCCCCTGGACGCTGCCCGCCAACGTGGCCGCCGCCGTCAACCCGGAGCTGACCTATGCGAAGGTGGAGCAGGACGGCGACTTCTACTATCTTTCCGAGGATGTCGTGTCGAAGCTGGCCAAGTTGCGCGGCCACGACCACGGCGAGGCCAAAGTGGTTGAGAAGGTTCCTGGCTCGCATCTGCTTGGCTGGGCCTACACCGGCCCCTTCGACGAGCTGCCCGCCTGGCAGGCCGAGGCCGCGCGCAACGTGCGCCACCACGTCATCGCGTGGGACGACGTGAGCGCCGACGAAGGCACAGGCGTGGTGCATATCGCGCCGGGCTGTGGCCGCGAAGATTTCATGCTGGGCAAGGCCGAGCATCTGCCCGCGCTGGCGCCGGTGGATGAGAGCGGCGTCTATGTGGACGGCTACGACTGGCTGACCGGCATGGCGGTGAAGGAGGTCGCCCGCCCGATCTTCGACAGCCTGCGGGTCAAGGGCTACTTCTACCAGACCGAGTCGTACAAGCACGTCTACCCGCACTGCTGGCGCTGCGGCACGGAGCTGATCTTCCGCCTGGTGGATGAGTGGTTCATCTCCATGCGCGACCTGCGCGAACGCATGATGCGCTTCACGCCAGACATCCGCTGGATCCCCGGCTTTGGCCTGGACCGCGAGATGGACTGGCTGCGCAACATGGAAGACTGGATGATCTCGAAGAAGCGCTACTGGGGTCTGGCGCTGCCGATCTATTACTGCGCCGACTGCGAGAGCTTCGAGATCATCGGCAGCGAGACCGAGCTGCAAGAGCGCGCCGTGGAGGGCTGGGACGAGTTCGCGGGCCATACGCCGCACCGCCCCTGGGTGGATGCGGTCAAGATCCGCTGCGCGCATTGCGGCGCGCTGGTCAGTCGCATCCCGGATGTTGGCAATCCGTGGCTGGACGCGGGCATCGTGCCGTTCTCCACCCTGCAATATCGCAGCGACCGCGCATACTGGCGCGAGTGGTTCCCGGCGGACTTCATCACCGAGAGCTTTCCGGGGCAGTTCCGCAACTGGTTCTACTCGATGCTGGTGATGTCGGCTGCGCTGGAGGACACCGAGCCATTCAAGACCGTGCTGGGCTTCGCCACCCTGCTCGACCAGAACGGCGCGGGCATGCACAAGAGCCTGGGCAACAGCATTCCCTTCGACGAGGCCGCCCACATCGTCGGAGCCGATAGCATGCGCTGGCTCTTCATGTCGCACGCGCCAGAGAACAATCTGCGCTTCCCACGCATCCCGACGGAGGAGCAGGCGGCGCAGGCGCGCACGCTGGGGCAGCCGCCCCGCCTGAGCGATCTGTGGATGCAGGCCCGCGCGCCGCTGGACAAGCTGTGGAATGTCTACTCGTTCTTCGTCACCTACGCCAACATCGACCAGTTCAATCCGCTGACACGCAGCCTGCCAGTCGCCGAGCGCAGCGATCTGGATCGCTGGGCGCTCTCCGAATTGCAGGAGACGGTGCGCGCGGTGACGGAGCGGCTGGAGGACTACGACGCCGAGCATGCCAGCGCGGCCATCGCTCGCTTCATCGAAGACCTCTCGAATTGGTATGTGCGACGCAGCCGCCGCCGCTTCTGGAAGGCCGAAGAGGACAGCGACAAGGTGGCCGCCTACCTGACGCTCTACGAGTGCATGGTGACGCTGACCCGCCTGCTGGCGCCGTTCACGCCGTTCCTGGCGGAGTCGCTGTATCAGAATCTGGCGCCCAGGCTGGACGCCAACGCGCCAGAGAGCGTGCATCTGGCTGATTGGCCTTTCGCCGACACCGCGCTGGTCAACCCGACGCTGCGCGACGAGACGGCGCTGGTGATGCAGCTCGTCAATCTGGGGCGCGCGGCGCGCGAGCAGGCGCAAATGCGCGTGCGCCAGCCGCTGGCCACGCTCTACGTCACCACGCAGACCGAGGCCGAGCGCGAGAGCCTCAACCGCCTGGCCGATCAGGTGTTGGAAGAGCTGAATGTCAAGCGGCTGGAGGTCTTGCCGCGTGACAGCGACATGCTGACCTACACGCTGAAGCCGCGCCGCTCGACGCTGGGGCCGAAGTACGGCAAGCGCTTCCCGGCGCTGCTGGCGGCGCTGACCCAGGCCGATGCGCGGCAGGGCGCGCGTGCGCTGCGCGAGCAGGGCGCGCTGACCTTGGCGCTGGCCGATGGCGGCGAACCCGTCAGCCTCACCGCCGACGAGGTGGATGTGGAGGCGGGCGCGCGGGAGGGCTTCGTGGCGGCGGAGGAACGCGGCTATGTGGTGGCGCTGGATACGACGCTGACGCCTGAGCTGGTCAACGAGGGCCTGATGCGCGACCTGACACATTTCGTGCAGGACGCGCGCAAGAAGGCTGACCTGGCCATCGAGGACAGCATCGGCCTGTGGCTCGCAGCCGACGCCGAGCTGGCCGCTACCATCGAGCGGTTCGCCGCGAGCATCAAAGATGAGACGCTGGCGCGCGAGCTGACGGTGAGCGCGGGCGAGGAGCCATCTGGCGCCCCCGCCCATGCCTACCGCGAGACGATCCCCACCGCCAGGCTGGGCGGCCACGCCGTCACGCTGGCGCTGGTGAAGCGCTAGCGACGGCGCGTCGGCTCAGCGTCGGCTATACAGCGCAAAGGCCGCGCTTCTCCCGCCCACACTGGGCGAGGAAAGCGCGGCCTCGGCGTTGGTGTGCGGCGGCTACGCGGCGCCGATGGAGTCAGCGAGCGAGCCGCTGATGGCGTCGAGTGTCACCTCTGGCGAGGTGCGCGGCTGGTCATCATCTTCGGCGACGACGTTGAGCGCGCGCTCCATCTGCGTGCGGCGGCTGGCGCGCTCGCGGCGCAGCGCCTCCCACAGCAGCTCGATCTCCGCGCTGATCGCCAGGATG
>DATBTW010000333.1:0-2727 GCA_036559055.1 Ktedonobacterales bacterium | reverse complement strand
TAGCCGATCATCGCGCGGATGGCCTTGCGCGCCGCCTCCATCAGGTCGGGGGCGACGCCATCGGTGGCATAGAACGGCCCGACGTTGGTACGCGCCGCCAGTGGGCCTGCCGTCTGGAACTCCGGCGCATCAACGCGGATGTCCTTGCGCGCCGTTAGCCGCACAGTGGCGCGCATCGGCGTCTCGACGGCCGTGCCGCAGACCTCGCCATCGCCCTGCGCGGCGTGTCCGTCGCCCATCGAGTAGAGCGCGCCGGGAACCTCGACGGGCAGATAGAGTGTGGCGCCAGCGGTCAGATGCTTCGTATCCATGTTGCCGCCGTGGCGATAGGGTGGGATGGTGCTGTGCGCGCCCGCCTCCGCCGGAGCCAGCCCCACCTCGCCACAGAATGGCGCCAGCGGGATGCGCACGCCCGCCGCGAACTCGGCCCAGCCATCCGCCAACGTCCAGATGCGCAGCGCGGGCTGCGGGAACTCATCCGCCAGCAGGCCGAAGCCAGGGATCAGCGCCGTCCAGCCCCAGGCGGCGGGCTGGAACTCCAGCAGCTCGACTTGCAGCGTGTCGCCCGGCTCGGCACCCTCCACGAAGATAGGGCCATTGACCTGATCGACGCGCGAGAAGTCCAGCGCGCCAATCGCCGCCACCGTGGAATCGGCGGTGATCTGGCCGCCCGCCGCATCCAGCATGTCGAAGGCGACGACGGCGCCGGAGGCGACCCGCGCGATGGGCGCGATGCTGTTATCCCAGGCGAGATGTGATTGCTCCCTGGCCACATGAATGGTTGGCGCGAGCGACTGTGCCATGGTCTACTCCTTCTTCACTATTCGACGTCGGGCAGCATCGCCTCCAGTGGGCCGCCGACGACGACCAGGCTGCCGCTGGGCAGGCTGCTATCGGTGGCGGCCTGCGCGATGGCCTCGCCCATCTCCTGCGCGGTCGGCAGGTCGCCCAGCGTGGCGCGCCGCCGCTCCGCCAGGCCCGGCGTGGCGCGCTCCAGCAGGCGCGGCGTGATCGTCCCTTCGATCACATCGCCCGTGACGATAGCCAGCCGCAGCCCGCGCTCTGCCAGCGCTAGCATGCGCGCCCGCAGCGCCTGCTCGCCCGCGTGCTTGGAGCGCGCGACCGCTTCATAAGCGGGGAGCTGCGGCGCGCGGCCATACAGCACGGCCCAGTGGCTCGTGACCAGTGTGATGGAGCCGCCCATGCGCAGCAGCGGCAGCGCGCCTTCCACCAGCGCCACCTGCGCGTCGCGGTTGATGCGCATCGGATAGTCGGGGTAAGCCGCCAGCGCCTCGCGCTCCAGCCCGCCGGAGGCGTTGAGGATCAGCGCATCCAGCGCGCCGCGCCAATCCGCGAGTCGGGTCAGCAGCCGCGCGAGGTCGTCGGGCCATGTCATATCGCCGCCGATGGCCAGCGCATCCACGCCCAGCGCGCGCGCCTCCGCCACCACCCGCTCGGCGCGGCTGGCCTTGTTGCGATAGGTCAGCGCGACATCGTAGCCGCGCGCCGCCAGCGCCAGCACGGTAGCCGCGCCGATGCCCCGCGAGCCACCCGTCACCAGCGCCACGGGCCGCCGCTCGTCCTGTGCCATGCGCGCCTCCCCTCACCCCCGGCTCCTCTCCCAGTAGGAGAAGGGCGCGGGAGGCGACCACCGTAGGTGTGTAGGGGTAGTATAGCGCAAGCCAGATGAACCTAGCTGACACGCTTGGCCACGCCGGAGCGCCTATCGCGCGCCTCTGTGAACGCCCGGAGCGTCTTTTCGATCTCCCGCTCGGGGTTGGCGAACCAATCAGATGACCAGATGCGATGGATCGTCCAGCCCAGCGATTCCAGATGCGCCTGGCGCAAACGGTCGCGATCGCGCGCGGTCTTCGAGGAGTGATAGCTCCTGCCATCACATTCGATGCCCAGCACATAGCGGTCTGGCTCTTCCGGATCACGCGCGGCAAGATCGATCCGGTATCCCGAGCAGCCTACCTGCGTGACGAGACGCAAGCCTCTTGCGGACAATGCGCCGTAGACAGCCTGCTCAAACGGCGAATCGAACACTGGCTGCTCGGCCATGGCATCTACAGCCAGTGGGTCAGGCGTGAGGGCACTAACACCCTTTTCGGCATAGGTCAGGTAGCGACGGAGGGTTTGCGCTCCCACACTGCCCGTCGGGTTGATGTCGGAGCCACGGATCGAGCTAACGACCACCATCTGTTGGCGGGCGCGCGTCACCGCCACATTCAGCCGTCGCTCGCCGCCCTTGCGATTGACCGGGCCGAAGCTGGAATGGACGACACCGCGCTTGTCGGGGCCATAGCCAATGCTCAGCACGATGATGTCGCGCTCGTCGCCTTGAACGCTCTCCAGATTCTTGACGAAGAAGGCGTTGTCATCCGCGCTATCTTCGTCAAGTTTGCCCTGGATGGATCCCAACTCTGGATGTGACTTGAAGCGATTTGCCAGCGCCTCACGAATGGCGGCTTGTTGGGCGCCGCTGAGGGCGACAACACCGAGCGAGGACGCTGGCTCTCGCTGAGCAAGCCGGATCAGCGTATCCACTACCCGCTCGGCTTCGCGACGATTGGTGCGCGAACCGCCGTAGTCATACACCCCATCGGCGACATACTCGAAGCGCACGCCATCGCTGTGCTGCTTTTCCGTCCCTGGGAAGGTGATAAGTTGACCGCCATAGAACTCACTGTTGGAAAATGCGATCAGCGATTCGTGCTGGCTGCG
>DATBTW010000332.1:0-4083 GCA_036559055.1 Ktedonobacterales bacterium | reverse complement strand
CCACGTCTCGGAGGTCCGTTGGAGATCTATGATCCTGCTACTATTGATCAGCAGGTCGGCGACATCGGTCGCTACAAGGCCCTTATGCTCACGAACCAGACATCAATTGTGTTTGCCAGTGAGCCTGACATCTCCTTGCTGGATCAGGACGGCAAAACGATCTGCGTGGTCGAGGTCAAAGGGGGCGCAGACCCGGCAGGCGCACTCGAACGCTACGGAGCCGCAAAGAAGTCCTTCGAGGCAACCCGTCGCGCCAGCCCTGCTGCCCTGACGATTCTGGTCGCCAGTTGTATTACGCATGAGGTCCGTACGCGCATCGAGGGTGACCCGACGATCTCAACATATTACAATCTCACCGAATTGCTCGACGAGACCGCAAATACGGGCGCGTTGGCCAACTTCATTGGGCAGTTGTTTGAATTACTGGAGTCTTCCTCCGCCTCATAGTTTTCCATGTGCTCGCCGCGCGCCGCTGGTATCCCGCAACCGCCTGATTGACCCAGCGTAGTTGCTGTGGGACGATAGACGCTGGCCCGCGCGCATGCGGACGCGGGCGCCAGCGGAAGCGCATCGGGCGACCTTTTGGAACCCCGCGCAGAGCGTGAGAAATCGAGAGCAATATGATCATCGTTGGGCTGGCCGCGATCGGCGCAACCGTCGTGACCGCGCTGCTGCTAGGGCTGGCGTATGCGGTGGGGCGCAAGCAGTGGCCCGCCACGCCCGCTGTGGCGCGCTGGGCGGCGACGCTGTGGGCGCTGAACTTCATCCTCGATCTGCTGATTCTCTACTTCGCCATGCCCGCCCTCACTGGCCCCTATGGCGGCTGGGAGTGGGTGCTGTGGCCGCTGGCGCTGTCAGGGGTCTACGCTCTCTTTGGCGGTAGCCTGCTGCGCGCGCGTGGCGCGCTGGGCGCGCTGAATGAGCGCATGAACACCGTCCCCGGCGGATTCGGCTCCCGCTCGCGGCGTGGCGGACGTGTGGTCGGCGAGCAGCCCAGTGGCGGCGTGCCGAGCGGCGCGCTGGCGGGCGGTGTCGCCATCCTCACCGCGCTGGCGGTGGCCATCGTCGTCAATGGCCTCATCGTCGTCGCCACCACCTGGTTCGACGGCAACGCCAAAGCGCTCGCCGCCATCCCGCATGTCGTCACCGCCGCGTCGTCGCAACTGCTACCGCCCACCAATGTCGATCATATTGTGCTGGTGACGCAGGGCGTGGCCTCGTATCTGGGCCAGCAGACGCTCGCCAGCGGCGGCCAGAACCTCGGCTCGATCTATCACACCGAGCCGACGGAATATACACTCCAATCTGTGCGCGGGCATCTCTACTGGATCGCCCCGCTGGTCTATAACAATGTGTGGGCCAATCTGGGCAACTGGCAGAGTCCCGGCTACGTTGTGGTGGACGCTGAGAACCCCAACGCGGCGCCGATCCTGCGCACCGGCTACCACATGCGCTATCTGCCCGACGCGCTCTTCAATCAGGATCTGCTGCGGCACGTCTACCTGAGCGGCTACACCAATGGCGACCTGGCCGACCCGACGCTGGAGGTGGATGATAGCTGGCGTCCCTACTTCACCATCTCGCTGATGCAGCCCACACGCGGTTTCACTGGCGAGGTCACGCAGCGCGTGCTGGTGGTGGACGCGCAGACAGGCGCCATCGCCAATGACGCGCCCAGCGCCGTGCCGAGCTGGGTTGATCGCATCATCCCCTCCGACGCGGTCAACGATTACCTGACCTGGTGGGGCAACTACGCCCATGCGCCGTGGTTCAATCCCTCTGGTCAGGGTCAGCAGAAACCTGCGACTAATACACCCGAACTGGTCTACAATCAGGTCGATCAGCCGGTCTGGCTGGAGCCGATGACCTCCAGCGCTGGCTCGGACAATTCCAGCACGGGCATCGTGCTCTACGACACGCGCGCGACGACGGGAACGTTCTACCCGCTGACGGGCATCGGCGTGACGGACAACGTCACCAATGCCTTCCAGTCGAACCCAGCCAACATCCGCAACTACACGGTCGGCAATGTGCAGCTCTACCAGATCTACAATGAGCCGACGTGGGTGGCGACCTTCGTGCAGACCAATCCCTACGGCGCCAGCTTCCAGGCCATCGGCATCGTGGACGCCAAGCACTTGCAGGGTGTCAATGTCATCATGGCGCAGAATAAATCGCAGGCGCTGGCAGAGTACGCGCAATACCTGGCCGACAACAACATCAGCGGCCCCGGCGCGACGCCCAGCGGCAAGCAGGTGTCGCTGACCGGGCAGATCACGCGCATCTCCCAGACCACCGAGAGCGGCGCATCGGTCTATTACATGACGCTGAACGGCCAGTCGCGCATCTTCAAGGCGGGGCTAGCGCTCAGTCCGGAGCTGCCGCTGGCTCAGCCCGGCGATAGCGTCACGCTCTCGTACCTGGATACCGGCCAGAATGTCGTGACGCTGACCGCCTTCAGCGACTCCAGCATCCCGCTGGGCGCGGCGGCGGCGCCATCGCCGACCGCTACGCCGTAGAAGCGGGCGAGCGGTTGAAACCGCGCCTCTAGTCGGCAAGCCGCCACAATACCTGCCTGCGCGGGTTCCTGCCCGCTCCCGCGTCCGCGCAGGCGGACGTGGTGGGCCGCCAGGCCTTTCAGGCGCGGTTTCAACCGCTGCGCCGCGGTTGCCCTCAGCCGCGCCGCCTGCTATGCTGGCGCCTGGGGATGGTCTGTGAAACCTTGCCCCTTGCGCTACTCGCATCACATCGGTTTCCCCTCTCCACGCCGTGGAGAGGGGGCAGGGAGTGAGGTCGCATGGCGGCGACGCCAGATGAGAGCCTGGGCGCCGATCAGCGCGAGGCAGTCGAGTTTCTGCTGCGGCTGGGGCATGCCCTCAACCAGAACGGCTACCCCGCCGAGAGCCTGAAAGCGCTGCTGGGCGCGGCGTCGCTGCGGCTGGGGCTGCCGCATGTGGAGGTCTACACCACCGCGACAGGCCTCCAGATGGCGTTTGGCGCGCTCAGCCGCCAGCGTACCTATCTGATGGCGGTGACACCCGGCAGCCTCAACCTCAGCCGGATGGCCGGGCTCGATCAGGTGGCGCTGCTGGTGATGGACGGCACGCTGACCCCCGCGCAGGGCATCGAGCGCATCGAGCGCATCACCGCCGCCGCCTCGCCCTATGGGCCGATTCCCACGGCGCTGGCCTATGCGCTGGCGTCGGGCGCGTTCGCCCAGCTTTTTGGCGGCGGCCTGCGCGAGATCACCCTGGCGCTGGTGATCGGCGGGCTGACGGGGCTGCTGGCGCTCGCCGCCGCGCGCTCCGACCGCGCCGAAGACCTCCTTGGGCCGGTCGCCGCCTTCCTGGCCGCATTCGCCGCCGCCGCCGTCGCCGCGCGCTTCTTGCCACTCTCCAGCAGCATCGTCACGCTGGCGGCGCTGATCGTGTTGCTGCCGGGGTTGACGCTGACCATCGCGCTGGAGGAGCTTTCGACACGCCATCTGGTTACAGGGGTGGGGCGGCTCAGCGCCGCGCTGATCGCCTTCCTCGGCATCGTCTTTGGCGTGGCGATGGGTAGCCAGCTTGCGCAGGTCAGCCTGGGTCAGGCGCGCCTCCTGCCGCCCACCGCGCTGCCCGCCTGGGCCTCGCTGGCGGCGGTCGCCGTCTCCATCCCGGCGATCACGGTCATCCTGCGGGCGCCGCCACGCGACATCGGCTGGGTGGCGCTGGGCGTGGCCATCGCCTATGGCGCGAGCAGCCTCGGCGCGCTGGCGCTGGGGCCGCTGGGCGCGTTTCTGGGCGCACTGGCGCTCGGCGTCGCCAGCAATCTCTTCTCGATCCTGCGCAATCGCCCGGCCCTGCTGATGCAGGCGCCCGGACTCTTCATCCTGGTTCCGGGCAGCGTCGGCTACCTCGGCCTGGCCGCGCTGCTGCAATCCAACACGCTCTCTGGCGTGCAGGCGGCGTTCCAGATGTTCCTGATCGGCGCGGCGCTGGTCTATGGCCTGCTCTTCGCCAATCTCATCTCGCCCGACCGCACGCTGGGGCGCATCATCGGGCGGGCGGCTCATCGCGCGCTGAATCCGGAGCCGCTGGAGCC
>DATBTW010000331.1:0-1842 GCA_036559055.1 Ktedonobacterales bacterium | reverse complement strand
TGCGCGCCGGGGATCGCCAGCGCCCGCGCCATCCCGCGCGCCTCGGCGGGGGCGCTGCGCACGCCCAGCGTGTTGACCATCACCGCCGCTAGCGCTACCATCTCCGCGCTACCCAGCGGCAGGCCCAGCGCCGCGCGCACGGCGTTCTCGAACTGCGAGGTCACGCAGCCCTCGATGGTGTAGTGGCCAGTGTTGTGCGGGCGCGGCGCGATCTCGTTGTACAGCACGGAGCCATCCGCCAGCTCGAACAACTCGACGCCAAAGACACCGACGCCCTCGATAGCCTCCACCGCCGTCCGCGCCAGCTCCGCCGCGCGTTGCGCCGCCGCTGACGCGCCAGGAGCCGGGGAGCGCACGATATGGCAGATGTGGTTCTGCTGCTCCGTCTCCACGGTGGGATAGATCACGACAGCGCCATCCTGCCCGCGCGCCACCATCACCGCCAGCTCGCGCGTGAACGGCGCCCAGCGCTCGACGTAGAGCGTGCGGTCGGGAAAGCCCAGCCGCTCCAGCGCAGGCGCGACATCCTCTGGCGAGCGCAGCGTGGCGTTGCCGTAGCCATCGTAGCTGTTGCGGCGCCCCTTCAGCAGCAGCGGCCAGCCCCAGTCCCGCGCCGCGCGTGTCACATCATCTGCCGAGGCAACGGGAGCGAAGTCGGGCGTGGGGATGCCCGCCGAGCGCATGAAGCGTTTCTGCTCGTATTTGTCCTGGATGCACGCCAGCGTGGCCGAGCCGGGGCGCACGACCACGCCGCGCGCCTCCAGCCACTCCAGGGCGGCGATATCCACGAACTCGTTCTCCAGCGTGACAGCCAGCGTGCCCTCGGCCAGCTCGGCCAGGCGGTCGTAGTCGAGCCAGCCGCCCACCACCTCGCGCGCGGCGATGCGCCCCGCCGGGCTGTGCGCCTCGTGCTCCAGCGTGGCGACTTCGATCCCCAACTGCGATGCCGCCTCAGCCATCATGCGGGCGAGCTGTCCGCCGCCGAGAATGCCGAGCAGCGCGGGATAGGCCAGCGACATGCGGGCTGTGGATGCTCTCTCGTCACTCATGCAGTGTAATGGCTCCTGAATCAACGCGGCTGGGCGAAGGCAGACACTTGTATTGTACTGTATCACTGGCGCCGGGCGCGCCCTGAAGGAGTCTGCATGCCGAAGAAGCGCCGACGCGGGACGTCGCGCAATCCGCCGGTGCGCGTGGCGCCACGCGAGGGCGGCGGGCTGGCGCTGCTGGTGGGCGGCGTGACACAATCCATCAGCCTGCCCGATGACGACGCGGGCAGCGACGACCCGCGCGGCGACTATTGGGCGCTGATGCTCCCGCCAGAGAGCCGCCCGCGCGATGCGCTGTTGCTGGGGCTGGGCGGTGGCACCGTGGCGACGCTGCTGGCGCGGCGCTGCCCCACCGCGCGCATGGTCGGCGTGGAGCGCGACGCCGCCGTGCTGGCGCTGGCGCGCGACCTCTTCGGCCTGGAGCGGCTGCCTAATCTGCGCATTGTAGAGGCCGACGCCTTCGAGTGGATGGCGGCGCAGTTCGGCGCCGATGGCGCACTGGGCGCGGACGCCGCGCGCTTTGACCTGATCTGCGTCGATCTCTTCGAGGCAGGGCGGCTGACCAATGGAGTGCTGGCCACCGCGTTTCTGCGGCGCGTCGTAGCGCTGCTGGCTCCTGGCGGCGTCGCCAGCTTCAATCTGATGGTCACAGGTCGAACCCCAGAGCAACTCCACCGGCTGCGGCGCGTCTTTACTATCGAGCGCGAGCTACGGCTGCGCGGTAACCTCGTCGTACATCTCACCCCGCTGCCGCGCGAGCGATGGACAACCGAGGCGCGACCAGCCATCATGT
>DATBTW010000330.1:0-8201 GCA_036559055.1 Ktedonobacterales bacterium | reverse complement strand
GCTACGTCTTCGAGACCATCGCCAGGTGCGACTGCTCGAAGTAGCGCACATGGCCCTGCGCCAGCGGTAGCGCCAGATCAGGTTCCAGCGCCTCCACGAAGTCCGTATCGTGGCTGACGATGATGAGCGTCCCCTGGTAGCTGGTCAGCGCCTCGCAGACCTGATCGCGCGAGGCGGGATCCAGGTTGTTGGTTGGCTCGTCCAGCAGCAGCGTGTTATAGCCACCCACCATCAGCCGCGCCAGCGCCAGCCGCGTCTTCTCTCCGCCAGAGAGCGAGCCGACCTTCTGGAAGGCCTGCTCGCCGCTGAAGAGGAAGCGCCCCAGGATCGAGCGCAACTGCGTATCGCTGGGTGGATTGCTGCGCTTCACCGGGGCATCGGCCACGGCCAGGCGCATCTCCTCCAGCAAGGTCAGATGCATGTGCAGCGACTCGTGCTCCTGCGCGTAGTAGCCGATATCTACCATCTGGCCCAGCTCCACGCGCCCATGCGTCGGCGCGATCATCCCCGCCAGCGTCTTGAGCAGCGTCGTCTTGCCCGCGCCGTTGCGCCCGATCACCACCAGCCGCTTGCCGCGCTCCAGCTCGAATGACAGGTTCTGGAAGACCGGCGGCCCGCTATAGCTCTTCGCCAGCCGCTCCACGCGGAAGACGATGCGCCCGCTCTGGCGCGCCAGCGGCAGGTTCAGCTTCATCAGGCGCTGGCGGCGTGGCAGGGTCGAGGCGTCGGGCAGGTCCTCGCGCAGCCGCTCGATACGATGATCGAGCACCTTGGCCTTGCGCGCCATCTTCGCCGTCTTGCCACGCGCCCAGTCGGCCTGCGTCTGGAGCTGCGTGATCTTGTCCTGCTTGCGCTCCATCTCGGCGACGGCGCGCTCCTCAGACTCCTCACGCTGGCGCTGGTATGAGCTGTAGTTGCCGGTGTACATCGTCACCGAGCGGCCCACCGCATCCAGATACAGCACCCGCGTGATGGCCTGATCCAGCAGCTCCAGGTCGTGCGAGATGAGCAGCACGGTTCCCTCGTAGCGGCCCAGATAGTCCATCAGCCAGAGTGTCGCCGGGCCATCCAGATGGTTGGTTGGCTCGTCCAGCAGCAGCAGATCGTGCGTGGCAAAGAGCGTGCGCGCCAGCGCCAGCCGCGTCTTCTGCCCGCCAGAGAGCGCCGTCACCGGGCGATCCAGCTCCACATCGCCCAGCTCCAGCCCTTGCAGCAATTCAGACATCTCGTGCTCGGCGGCGTAGCCCCCCGCCTGCTGGAAACGCTCCTCCAGCTCGCCATAGCGCCATAGCAGCCGCTCCAGCGTATCCTCATCGCCTGCGCCGCCGCGCTTGCGGCCCGACCCGCCGCGATGACCACTGGATGACGCGCTGGCGGCTACTTCGGCTGGCTCTGGCGCGCTGGTCAGCGCCATCTGCGCCTCGATGGCGCGTAACTGTGCGCTGAGCCGCGCCAGATCGCGCCCCGCCAGCATCACATCGCGCACCGTGACCGGCTCGCCATCGTCGTTGGCGCCTGCCAGCAGATCATCCGCCAGGCGCTCCTGCCCCAGATAGCCAATGCGCCTGGGCCGGGTGATGACGCCGCTATCGGGATCGAGCGCGCCGCGCAGCGCATGCAGCAGCGTGGTCTTGCCGGCGCCATTCACGCCGACCAGACCCACCTTCTCGCCCCGACCAATCAGAAATGAGGCATCGTGAACCAGGGTGCGGCCACCACGGCTCAGCGCAACGCCTCGCGCTTCCAGCATAACAACGTTTCCTCTTCCACTCCGCCCGCGCATCGCCCACGCTCCCATCAGGGCGCAGGGCGGCGTCGAGCGCAGACCAGCGAACACTAATCGCGCATCGTCGGGAGGGGTGGAGCGTTGCCCAGTGTTGGCTCGACGCGCCGACCGCCATGCTCAGGTCCAGGCTCAGATCACAGCATCGCCTGGATGCGGTCGGGTTGGCGTGTCACAAACGGCCCTGGGGATGGCGAGACACTCTAGACGCTAGAAGGACTCACCGGGCCGCACTGCTTGCGGGGCGCCTCGCTTCACGATGAACACCGCACGCTTGCTCAAAAAAGGGCACACTCCACCCCGGTACTAAGGGCGAGTTGCGCTTGTGAGCAATGCGTAAGGCGACATGAGCGGGCATTTCCTCTCGCTTGAGAAGTCTCTCGAAGGTCATTCGGAACGCAGCCACATGACATGACTGACTGCCATATCGTATCCGCTCGGCGCCTGCGCCGTCAAGCGATGGGTGACTGCTCGGCGCGACCCGCCCTCACCCCGCTGCGAGGTGAGGGTCGAATCGCTCACATTTCACTGGCGTTCATCTGGTGGGCGATGCGCTCCTATGGCGCTGTCGTCGTCGCCGGGCGCAGCTCCTCGGGCGCCTCGATCTGGCGGATGTCGCCGAGCAAGGCGACATAGCAGATGATGCCAATCGCCAGTACGACCGCCGCGACGATGAAGCCGATGGCGAACGAGCCGGTCTGCGTCACGATGATGCCCGTCACGATTGGCGCCAGGATGCCCATCACATTGTTGAAGAAGTTCATGATGGCGCCCGTCATACCAACCGTGCCGGTGGGCGCCACCAGCGCCGGAATGCTCCAGCCGATCGGCGCAGCGAAGGCCAGGCCCGCCAGCGCGATGGTGATCCAGATCGTTGCGTAGATGACGTTGTGCGTGAAGGCCGCGCCAATCACGAATAGCCCCATCAGCATGCCGATGACGATCAGCGTCTTGCGCACGCGCGTCGGCTCATGCCCCGCGCGGATCAGGCGATCCACCAGCCAGCCACCAATCAGCAGGTCGGTCACCGTCGCCACCGCCCACGGAATGATGGTATACCAGCCGCTCGCCAGCACCGACATGTGATAGGTCTTCTGCAGGTAGCCCGGCAGCCACGTCAGCAGCAGATAGAAGGAATACCCATAAGCGGCGAAGCCAATCGTCATGCCCCAGATCTTCGGCTGCGAAAGCAGGAACTTGAGGCTCTTGAGGGCATGCGCCGGGGCTGGCGCCTCCTGCTGCGCGCCGCCCGCGCGAATGTAGTCGTACTCCTCGCGCGAAAGCCCCTTCTTCTCCTGCGGGTCGCGATACCAGATCCACCAGGCGACGGCGAAGAGCGCGCTCAACACGCCCGTCACCCAGAAGCCGCCGCGCCAGCCCCAGGCCGTCACCGCCCAGGCCACAATCGGCACGCCGATGACATTCGAGAACTTGGCCGCCGCATCGAACGACGAGGTCGCCAGCCCGCGCTCGCTGAGCGGGAACCAGTAGCCCGTCGCCTTCGACGCCCCTGGGAAGGCGGGCGCCTCGGCGATACCCAGGATGATGCGCGCCAGGATGATGAGACCCATGCCGCTGACGAGCGCCGTCATGAAGGTCGCCAGCGACCAGAGCACGGTCCCGATGCGCACCAGCCACTTGACGCCGAAGCTATCGAGCAGTTGGCCAACGGGAATCTGCATTAGCGCATAGGACCACAGGAATGACGACAGGATGATCCCATACTGGAACGCATTCAGCCCGAACGCCGCTTGTAATGGCTTGGCAGCGACAGAGAGGTTAACGCGGTCGAAGTAGTTGATGACGATGCCGACGAAGAGCAGCACGGCAATCGTCCAGCGCAGATTGCCACGCGGGCGCGGCAGCCGGGTTGGCGCGCTGGCCTGGCGCTCGCTCTGGCGTGTCTTGGCGGCGCCAGTGTCCGACTCAGCGGGCCGCACGGCGGGCGTCCCCATCGCGGGGGTATCCGCCGCACGCTGGAGCGCATCCTGGCGCTCGCGCTGTTCGCTCTCGGCGGCATGATCAACTGTGCTCATGGCAATGCTCCTTTGCATGCTTCCTTGCAACGCCCCGCTCCTGCGCTCCTCGCTGTGAGCGGGGAAAAGAGCGGGCGCGCGTTCCTTGCGCGAGATATGAGTGAGCGCTCCTTGCTCCTGCCCGCGATCTTACGCAGACGCGGCGCCATGTCGCGGCGCGATAGAGCGCTCCGTTGGGCGAGCGCGGCGCTCCGTGGTAGCATGCGGCAAAGCATGCTACGGATCCGGAAACGACGGAGGCGCGCATGGGAGCCACGAGCGACGACCCAGCCATCGCGCTGCTGCTGACGACTGGCGACGCGGCGATCGATCGCGTCCTGCAAGGAATCGTGACACTCTTCGAGGCCAGTCTGCCGGGGCGTGTGCGCGGCTACTATCTGCTGGGCAGCTACGCCAACGGTACCGCCGTCGCCATCAGCGACATTGACCTCATTGCGCTCTTTGCGGGCGCGCTGGACGCCAGCGAGCGCGCCCTGGCCGAGCGGCTGGTGGAGGGCTGCGCGCTTCTCAGCCCCACGCGGCTCGACATCGTCATCTGCGACGAAGCCAGCATCGAAGCCAGCAGCGGCGGCGAGGTCGTGCTGCTGCGCTTCGATGGCCGTCTGCTCTATGGAGCCGATACACGCGCCAGCCTCGCACTGCCGCCGCTGCCCATCTACACGCGCGAGACGCTGGCCGCCGCGTGCTACTTCATCGTCCACATCCTGCGCAGCGTGGAGTGGCTGGAATATCCGCTGGGCTATCCCGACCCGAAGGGTGAGTTCTATGGCTACGACGCCATCCACATCGCGGAATGGTATCCGCCGGGGACGCAGCGCGGCGTGAAGGAGTTGGTGACGACCGCCACGCGCATCGCGCGGGCGCAGTTGGCGCTGCAAGCGGGGCGCTACGCTGGCTCCAAGGGCGGCAGCGCGGCGGACTACGGCGTCTACCTCCACAGCCCCTGGAGCGATCTGCCGCAGGCGCTCTATGAGCAGGGCAAGCTGCGCTGGAGCTACGCCATCCCCACCGCAGCCGAGGACCGCCGCGCGCTGCGGGCGCTGTGCGCGCGCATGCTGAGCTTCGAGAACGCCTTTTTGGCGCGCTACCGTGATGAACTGCTCGCTCTGCTGCGCTCCGGCGATGCGAGCGACCGCGCGCACGCCCGCGACCAGCTGCGCGCCATTCACTATCCCGATGACGCCGAGCTACACGCCGCGCTGGCTGAGGCCGATCAGGCCGATCAGGCCGATCAAGCGGGCCGCCAGCCATGAGCGCGCGCACGCTACAATTCTGGCAGGACATCATCGCCGCGCATCGGGTACGCATGCGCGGCCCAGACAAGAAGAGATGAGGGTAGCGCAGAGATGGCAGTGCGATTTGGCGCGTTCGTGCCACAGGGCTGGCGGATGGATCTGGTCGAGATTGCCGATCCGGTGGAGAAATATGAAGCGATGACGCGCGTGGCGAAGCTGATCGACGCGACGCCACAGTATGACAGCATCTGGGTCTACGATCACTTCCATACTATTCCCACGCCGGAACTGGAGACGACCTTCGAGGCGTGGACGATCACTGCGGCGCTCGCGCGCGACACGCATCGGGTCAATGTCGGGCAGATGGTCACCTGCAACGGCTACCGCAATCCGGCGCTACTGGCGAAGATGGCCTCGACGGTGGACGTGATGAGCCACGGGCGGCTCTTCTTTGGCCTCGGCGCTGGCTGGTACGAGCACGAGTGGCGCGCGTATGGCTACACCTTCCTGGAGACGCGCGAGCGCATGCGCGCCTTCCGCGAGGCCTGCGAGATCATCTACAAGATGTGGACGGAGGACTATCCCACCTTTCAGGGCGAGCACTACACCATCGACAAGCCGATCAACGAGCCAAAGGGCGCTCGCAAGCCCCATCCCTCGTTCTGGATTGGCGGCGGCGGCGAGCAGGTGACGCTGAAGCTGGTGGCCCAGTATGGCGACGCGGCCAATGTTGGTGGCGGCGATCCGGAGGCGGTGCGCCAGAAGCTGGGCGTGCTCAAGCAGCACTGCGAGACGCTTGGGCGCGACTATGGCACAATCATCAAGTCGAGCAACCTGGTGATCTATCCCATCCCGGCGGGCGCTGATCCTGAGCAGGCGACGGCGAAGCTCCAGCAGACGCATCACATGACCCTGGATCAACTGCGGCAGAACGCTTTCATTGGCGATCCGGACGAGATCACGCGACGCCTGGAGGCGCTGATCGGGGCGGGCGCCGACTACATCAACTTCAACATCCCGCGCATCGCCTACGATCAGGAGCCGTTCCACCTGCTCACCGAGCGCGTGCTGCCGCGCATCGGGTAGCAGCCCTCTTCCCCCAAACCCCTCTCCCTGTGGGAGAGGGGTTTGGGGGAAGTTCTGGGGCTACCCCTGCGAATTGACCGGGCGCTCGCCCAGTGTCACGGTGATGGTGAGCTGGCTGGCGCCGCGCGTGACGCCCAGCGAGACCTGCGCGTCGGGCTTCAGATTCAGCAGGGCGGTGGCGAGATCGTCATTCGTGGTGACCGACTGGCCGTTGACGGCAGTGATCACGTCGCCCGACCGCACACCCGCCTGCTGCGCCGGACTCTGCCCCGCAGCGTCATTGGCGAATCCCACGACCAGCACGCCACTCGACACCGACAGCCCGTTGGCCGCCGCTAGCTGGGGTGTCACATCCTGCGCCTGGATGCCGATGAAACCCTGGCCGCTGCTGGTGAGACTGCCATGCGCGATCAACTGCTCCGCGACATACGCCACACGATTCACAGGAATCGCATAGCCGATGCTATTGGCGGCGGTATTCGACTCCGGATTGGTCGCGCTCAGCGTCGGGATGCCGATCAACTGGCCGCTGATATTCACCAGCGCGCCGCCGCTATTGCCCGGATTGATGGGCGCGCTCGTCTGGATCAGCCCCGTCAGCTCGCCCGCTGGGCCACTGGGAGCCTCGCTGGCCGAGCGATTGAGCGCGCTGACGATGCCAAAGGTCGCCGTGTTGCGCAGCCCCAGCGGCGAGCCGATGGCGATGTTGAACTCGCCCACGGTCAGCTTCGAGGAGTCGCCTAGCGCGATAGGCTTCAGGTTGGTCGCCGCGACCTTGATGACGGCCAGATCATCCTGCGCATCCTGCCCGACGACCTGCGCCTGCGCGGTGGAACCATTCGAGAAGGTCACGGTGAAGTTCGAGAAGCCCTGCACGACATGGTCATTGGTGACGATGTAGCCATTCGCCGTCAGGATGTCGCCGGAGCCGATGGCCTCGCCGGAGCCGCCCGTCGCGGTGATCTCCACCACTGACGGCTCGACCGCTTTAGCGACCGTCTCGACACTCTGCTGCAAGTTGGTGGTGGTGGATGAGACGGTCAGATTCGGCGCCGACTGCGCGCCCAACACGATCGTCGAGCCAGTCGTCGGGGCGCCAGCCGAGGCGCGCGAAGCCACCAGCGCGCCTACGCCACCGCCGATCGCCAGCGCGATCAGCAGGGCGACGGCCACCAGCGCGCTGGCCCAGTGGCGCTGTGGGCGCGCGGGCGGTGTTGGCGGCGCCCATGGCGTGTAGGGCGGAGGCGGCGTCGCGCCATACCCCGCGCCATAGCCAGAGCCGTAGCCAGAGCCGTAGCCAGAGCCGTAGCTGGGCGGGTAGCTGGCCCCGTAGCCGGGGACGCCGGGAGCCGTCGCGGCGGGCGGCTCATCGGCGCGCAGTGGCGTGGTCTGCGGCGCGGGAGTCGCTTCTGGCGCAGCGGGAGCGCCGGGCTGCGCCTCCTCTTCAGGAGTCACGGGCGCTCCCATTGCCCCTGGCTGAGGCGCTGTCGCCTGGTCGTCTGTATACGTATCGAGCATCGTGGCCTCCTCATCAGCCCTCATTTGCTAGCGTCCGGCGGAATGTGTGGTTGTTTCCGTCGCACAGAGCATAAGCCGCTCGTGTAGGAGGACCGTTGAAGTTCGATGAGAGAAAACTCATGGAGCAGCCCTCACCCCAACCCCTCTCCCAGAGGTTGAGGGGCTTCCGGATGATTCTGGCCTACAGGATTACCGCTTGCCACGCGCTGCGATGCTCCTACTCCCCCTCGCCCTCTGGGAGAGGGGGCTGGGGGTGAGGGCTATCGCGCGAAGAGGCTGAGCGGCAGGTAGGCGGTGACGATCCAGTTGGGGGCGTCGACGATCTCGGAGATTTTGAGATCGACCGCCACACTGCATAGCATGTAGGCCTGCTCGCGGCCCATCCCATGTGTGCGCTGGAGGTAGCCGATCATCGCGCGGATGGCCTTGCGCGCCGCCTCCATCAGGTCGGGGGCGACGCCATCGGTGGCATAGAACGGCCCGACGTTGGTACGCGCCGCCAGTGGGCCTGCCGTCTGGAACTCCGGCGCATCAACGCGGATG
>DATBTW010000329.1:0-1783 GCA_036559055.1 Ktedonobacterales bacterium | reverse complement strand
GTTGATGCGTTTGACTACCATGGTCGCCCACACAGATGTGGAGGTATCCGATGAGCGGCATCGTTGATCCGGAACAGCCCAACTATTTCCTCGACAGCTTCCCCCGCGACAGTTTCCCTGCGTATGCCTGGACTGAGCGGCCAAAAGACCTGCCCGCCGAGGTCTGGACGACCGAGACCACCCACCGCGACGGTCAGCAGGGCGGCCTGCCCCTCACCACCGAGCAGGGGCTGACGATCTACGACCTGATGTGCCGCTTCACCGGCGATTCAGGCGCCATTCGTCAGGCCGAGTTCTTCGTCTATCGGCCATCCGACCGCGCCATGCTGGAAGGCGCGCTGGAGCGCTACAAGGGCGGCGCCCCCGTCGAGCCGACGACCTGGATTCGCGCCACCGCCAAGGATGTCGCGCTGATCCGCAGCCTGGGCGTGCGCGAGACGGGCATGCTCGCCTCCGCTTCCGACTATCACACCTTTCACAAGTTCACACCGGGTGGGCGCAATCAGGCCGCCCGCACCTATCTGGACGCCGTGCAGGTGGCGCTGGACGCGGGCATCCGGCCACGGCTGCATCTGGAGGACGCCACCCGCGCGCCGATGGCGTTCATGGCGCCCTTCGTGCAGGCGGTGATGGCGCTGGCCGAGCCATATGGCCCGGAGCTGCGCCCCAAGTTCCGCCTGTGCGACACGATGGGGCTGGGCCTGCCTTACGACGATGTGGAGCTGCCGCGTAGCGTGCCGCGCCTGGTGCGAGCGATGCGCGCGCTGGGGCTGGAGGCCGCCGACCTGGAGTTCCATCCCCACAACGATACCTGGCTGGTCGTCGCCAACTGCCTGGCCGCCATCCGTGCGGGCTGCGCCGTCATCAACGGCACATCGCTCGGCAAGGGTGAGCGCACTGGCAACGCGCCGCTCGAAGGCGTGCTGATCCACCTGATCGGCATGGGCTACTTCGCCGAGCGCCAGCCCGACTTCACGGCGCTGAATGCGCTGGCCGACCTCTACGCGCAGATGGGCGAGGCGATCCCGCCGAAGTACCCGCTCTACGGGCGCGATGCGCACCGCACACGCGCGGGCGTGCATGCCGACGGCCTCAACAAGTTCTGGTGGATGTACGCGCCATTCGACGCGCCGCGCCTGCTGGGCCGCCCGCTGGAAGTCTCGCTGACCAAGGATAGCGGGCTGGCCGGGCTGATCTTCGTCATACGCCAGCGCATGGGGCTGGAAGTGACGAAGGATGACCCACGCCTGCAAGCGGTCTACACCTGGCTGACCGCAGAGTTCGACCATGGCCGCCAGACCAGCGTCGAATGGGAGGAACTGGAGCCAATCGTGGCGCGCGAGTTCGCACCCGCTGGCGCTGCTTCGCGGTAGGGCCTGCCCCCGGCTCCCCTCCCCAATTCGCGGGGAGGGGAGCGCTAGCTCAGAGCGGCGGCGACCTCTTCCAGCTTGCGCAGGAAGAGCGCGTCGCCCAGCCGCTCCAGAGCGGGCCGCGCCAGATCGAGTTGGGCGCGGTCGTGGGCGCGCTGGGCCAGCGTCACGCGCATGCGGGCGGCGTGGGGTGCGAGGTGATGCGCCTCGGCGGTGTCGATGGCGGCAGCCAGCCGCGCGTTGTCATCGTCGGCCAGCGCGCGGGCGATGGCGTACCAGCATTGGAACGCATCCTCGGTCTGGATGGCCTGCCCGCCAGCGAGCAGATCGAGAATCGTCTCAGGCAGGGCTTGCCCATACTCGCTGAGGAGACGGCATGCCGTGCGGTAAACGGGTAGACGATCGAGGTCATC
>DATBTW010000328.1:0-3943 GCA_036559055.1 Ktedonobacterales bacterium | reverse complement strand
GTGCTGCGCTACGTGGACGAGCACGCGGGCAGCATGAGCCCGCTCAGCCGCCGCGAGGCGCTCAAACACCTCGGCGACGCCTGATTCCTCTCTCTGAGCGCCATAGACAATTGGCCCCACCGACAGTATGCTTGTACCAACTCCTGGCGATTTCTCCCAATGGGATGCGCAGCGCGGTGGGGCAGAACGGGGGACGGGAACATGTCGCATGATGTATTCGATGTCTACGCGACCATCATCAAAGACACCAACGAGATGAACGCGCGTCGCCGACAACTGGACAGTCTCTACGTCACGCTCATCACGTTCATCCTGACCGGAGAGGCCTATGTCGCCTTCTACAGCGCATTCAACAACTGGCTGCTCGTGTTCGTCACCATCGGCATCAGTCTCGTCGGCGGCGCGGTGACGGCCCGCTGGCGCGATGGCCTGCGCAACCTCGATGAGATTCTGGATTACCGGTACGACTATCTGCGCGACCTCGAAGCGGATCCGGGCATGGTCGCCATTGGCGCGACCCTCTACAGCAAGGAGTGGAATAAAATCTATGGGCCGCGTCAGGATAAGCGATTCCGCTCGGTGACGAATCGCCTGCAATGGACGTTCATGGCAGTGTTCATCGTGGTTCCGCTCGTGCTGCTGAGTCTGACCGCCGTGGAGACGATTCCGTTCGTGCATAGCCTCATTCCGCCGCAGGCGCTGCCGTTCATCCGCCCGCTCGTCTCGCCGCCGAAACCCTGACGCCGACCGCGCCGAGTATTGGCGCCGCTCATTGCGCGCGATACTATGCTGTTGATGCTGATGACGGCGACGTGAGCCAGCGGTGAGCCACAAGGAGCGGAAACGATGGCCAGCAAGAACGGGCGGGCGCCTGGCGGCGATGAACCCGACGATGACGACCTCGACGACGAGGAATACGACGCGATGATGCTCCTCGAACGGCTCGAAAGCCTCGAAGAGGAGATGGAAGAGCTGGAGATCGCCACGCTCGACGACCTGCGCGCTCGCATCCGTGATCTGCACGCCGAGCTGGGCGAGTGAGCGAGCGTACCCGAACGCCGTAGCATCTGATGCCACGTCGTATGCTACGCGGCGCAGTCTCGAATCAGTCAGAGGACACTACAAGCTATGCGCGCATCTGAGAAGGACATCACGCTCACCCAATCGGCGCAGCCAGCGTCACTCGCGCAGCGCGCACGCGCCGCGCTGACCAGCGATTTCGCGCCCGTCGTCGCGCTGGCCCTGCTCACCTTCATCGGCCATATGCTGGTGGCGGGGAACTATGGCTATTTCCGCGACGAGCTGTACTATTTGGTCGCAGGCCAGCGGCTTGGCCCCGGCTATGTCGATTTCCCCATGATGATCGCGCTGCTGGCCGCGCTGATGAACCTCATCGCCCACGACGCGCTGATCGCCATCCATGTGATTCCGGCGCTGGCAGTGGCGGCGCTGGTGATCGTCAGCGGGCTGATGGCGCGTGCGCTGGGCGGCTCGCGCTATGCGCAGGGGCTGGCGGCGCTGGCGACCTGCGCCACCGTCACCTTCCTGGCCACTGGCTCGCTCTTCTCGATGGACATCCTCGATGCGCTGTGGTGGTCACTCGGCGCCTATGTCATCATCCTGCTGGTCAAGCGCGATGATCCGCGCCTGTGGGTGGCCTTCGGGCTGGTGGCAGGGCTGGGGTTGCTCACCAAGCTGACCATCCTCTTCTTCGGGCTGGCGGTCGTACTGGGCGCGCTGCTGACCCCGCGCCGGCGCGACTTCCTGACGCCGTGGCCGTGGCTGGGAGCGCTGATCGCCGCGCTGGGCCTGCTACCCTACGCGCTCTGGAACGCCGCCAATGGCTTTCCCACCGTGCAGTTCTGGCACAACTACGGCGGGCTATCGGGCGGTGGCCCGGTCGGGTTCCTCGCCAACCAGCTCCTGACCATCAATCCGTTCAACCTGGTCATCGTCATCGCCGGCATCGTCTTCTACTTCCGGGGTCGGGCGGGCAAACCGTGGCGCATGCTAGGCTGGGCGTATGTCATCCTCTACGTCGGCCTGACGCTCATCAACGCCAAGTCCTACTTCCTCTCGCCAATCTATCCGGCGCTCTACGCCAGCGGCGCGCTGCTGCTCGACTGGAAGACGGAGGCCGGACGCTGGCGCTGGGCGCGACTCGCATATCCGGCGGTGGTGGCGCTCAGCGGGATTCTGCTGGCGCCACTGGCGATGCCGATTCTTCCGCCGACCAGTTTCGCCGCGCACTATGGCTGGCTGACGGGCGCGGGCAACTCCGCTGGCGGACAGGGGCCGAGCGTGCTCCCGCAATATTTGGGCGACCGCTTCGGCTGGGACACGATGACCGCGACGGTCACGCACGCCTACGACAATCTGCCCGCCAGCCAGCAGGCGCAGGCCTGCATCTTCACCCAGAACTACGGCGAGGCCAGCGCGCTGACGCTGCTGGGCAAGGCCAATCACCTGCCGCCAGCCATCAGCGGCCACAACATGTACTGGTACTGGGGGCCAGGCAAGTGTTCGGGGCAGGTCTTGCTGGCCGTCGGCCTGACGCAATCTGACTTGCAGCAGACCTATAGCAGCGTGCGGCAGGTCGGGCTGATTACCTGCTCGTACTGCCAGCCAGAGGAGAACAACCTGCCCGTCTACCTCTGTACACAGCCGAAGGTCGCCCCTACGAGCGGCTGGGAGCGTACCCGACATCTGAACTGAACGGACGCTGGCATCGCGCGCGGCGCTGGTCTGTTTCATCGGCGCGCTGGCGCCGCGAGCGGTCTTCGTCATCTACTTCCTCTCGGGCATGTGGGTCGCGTGCGTCCCCACGGCGGCACAACCTACTGGCTTCGCGCTTCGTAGCCACTTGCGCAGGCGTCGCACACTCAGAGGGGGAGAGTGTTTTGGTGGATCATGCTGATTTCGCGGTGATGTTTCGCGATGGCGCGACCATCTCCGATGACGAGGGGCTGCTGGCGACGATGCGCGTGCAGCCGCTGGGGGGCCTCATCGCGCCGAGCGGGGCCATCGTGGCCTGCGATCCGCTGACGGCCATCGAGCCGAAGCCCTTTGCCCAGCGCATCGCGCCGGGGCGCTATCCGATTCTGCTCAGCGTGGCGCGGCTGGCCAATGGCGATGAGCGCGTGGCCTGCGCGCAACTCCGCCTGAGCGACGCGCCCGTCGCGCGCTGGGAGATGGCGCGGCTGGAGAGCCAGGAGCAGATCACACTCGACGCAGACGAGTTCTTTGGCTACGGCGTGGATGCCGGAGTGGGCTGCTTCATGGATGCGCGGGCCGCCAGCGCGCTTGACGCACACTATGAGCGCGATGAGAGCTACGACGAGGCGCTGATCGACGCGATGGAGGCCCATCGCACGGAGAGCTGGGATTACGCCAATGTCGCGCTGGATGAGGTGAGCGGGCTGAACGTCGTCATGTTCTCGTCGGGTTGGGGCGATGGCGTCTTCGCGAGCTACTGGGGCTACGACGCCAGCGGCGCGCTGGTCTGCCTCGTCACCGACTTCGGGCTCTTCTGATGCCACACGATCAGGACGCGCAGATCACACTGGCGGAGGTCACACGCGAGAACTGGCGCGCGGCGCTGACCCTGGGCGTGGCGCCCGATCAGCAGCGCTTTGTCAGTGACTACGCGCCCATCGCCGCGCTGGGGCTGGCCAAGGCGTACATCCGCCCAGGCGGGCTGGTCTGGCTGCCGCTTGCCATCTCCGCATGCGATGAGCGGCTGCCCGATGGCGCGCTGGTCGGCTTCGTGATGCTGGCGTATGAGTCGGAAGCGTCCGACAACTGCTGGATTTATCATTTCTTCATAGATGCGCGCTATCAGGGGCGCGGCTACGCTGGAGCGGCCCTGCGCGCGCTACTGACGCTGATCCGCGAGCGGCTGCCGCGCTGCTCCAGCGTCCAGCTCACCGTCCACCCGGAGAAC
>DATBTW010000327.1:0-14304 GCA_036559055.1 Ktedonobacterales bacterium | reverse complement strand
GGTATATGCCTGCGCGACTGGCTCATAAGCCGAGGTCGCGTCATATGCTGTAGAAGCGACATACTCAGGCGCGGCCGCATCGGTGGCGTCGAAGGCGGCCGTCGCTGCGCCGCTATCGAGCGCCGCATTCGGCTCCCCGGCGGCAGGCGTCTCGCTGGCGGCCTCGCCAGATGTGTCGGCGGTGTACGCAGGGGATTCATCGGTCGGCGCGGCGATCTCAGAGGCGCTCGTCTCGTCTGCCGCTGCGAGCATTGGCTCTTCGACGGCGGGCGCATATGTCGGAGCCGGCTCGTCAGCGGGCGCTTCGTCCAGAGCAGGCGCTGGCTGGTAGGTCGGCGTCGCATAGGCAGGCGCGACATCCTCTGGCGTGGCGGCGCCATCAGCGGGCTCATCATCAGTGGGCGCTGGCACATAGGCGGGCGTCACAGAGGCTGAGGTGTCCGGCGCTTCCGCGACGGCTGGCGGCGCAAAGAATGCCGCAGCGGCGTCGTCAGCGCCATCAGCGCCATACGCGCCGAGGCTGGTGTCTGCCGCGCTCATCTGCGGCGCGCTGCCGTCGAACTGCGTGGCGTCATCGGAGGCCGTGGTGGTCGCTGCCTCCTCAATGACGGGCGCTGGATCGGGCGCGGCCTCAGCGCTGGACGCGGGGCTTTCGAGCGTCTCCTCCCCATCTGTTCCCTGCGGAGAAACTGGGGCATGTGGATCGAATGGAGTGTCCATGGTGTCTCCTGTTCTCGTGACCTGATCTCATCGGAGATCGGCGGGAGAGATGGCTGCGCGTTCACCGCCCGTACGGCCAACGCGGCGACGACTTCGACCGCGAAGCGCCTGCGAGCGACACGCATGATCGCTCACAACGCATCATCAACCAGCCGTGTTGTGATACATTCGTCCGTATTCTATCACAGCTTGCCTGAGCCACATAGTGCGGCCTGATAGCGTCCAGGCTCGCCTGGTGATCAACCATGCGGCTCCTGGCGCTGCGCTGGCGTCTCTGCCAGCGCCGATCCCCAGCGCGCCTGGCGAGCGGCGCGCCAGGCGATGGGATCGCGGCGGGTGATCTCTGCGCGCGAAAGTCCACCGGGCGCGCACAGGTCGAGCGCGATGCGCCCGGCATGGACGACAGGATGGCGAATGACGCGCGCCGCGAATGGCTCGCCCGCCTGGCGCGCGGCGATGACGTAGGAGTACTTTTCATCCTCAAACGGCGCCTCACCGCCTTTGAGGCTGCGATGCAGGCGTGAGCGCGCCAGCCGCTGCGAGAAATGGCACCAGTCGCCCGGCTGCATGGGGCAGGCGTCGGCATGCGGGCACGGGGCGATGATCTGCGCGCCCGCCTCGATCAGCCAGGCGCGCGCCTCGCGGATGGCGGCGAATCCCGCTGGCGTACCGGGAGCCACCAGCGCCAGCGCGCCGCCGCATGCCGCCCACAGGCGCGCCACGAGCGGGAGCCGCGCCGCCAGTGGCAGCTCATTCAGCGCATACGAGGCGAGGCAGAGGTCGAATGGCGCTGCGGGCAGGCGCTCGCGGTCGTCGGTGAGGTCCACCTGGCGCCAGGTGACCGCGCAACCCGTAGGCGCCGCGCGCAGCAGGCGCTGGCCCACTGTCTGCATGCGTTGGTCGCGCTCCAGCAGGATGACGCGGGTGAGCGATGGCCAGACCGCGCTCGCCGCCCATGCGGACACGCCCGGACCAGCTCCGGCGTCGAGCAAGGTCGCGGGTTGCCAGGCGGGCAGGCGCAGGCGCGCCTCAGTCAGCGCCGCTGCCAGCGCCGCGAAGGTGGCAGGCAGGCGGGTCAGCGCATAGGCCGCAGCGGCGATGGGCGAGGTGATGGCGGCGAGGGATTGCGCGTCGCCCGCGTTGCGATAGGCGTCCAAGAGGGTCGCCGCCGCCTGCGCCAGCGCGACGTGCGGATATTCCTCGGCCAGCTCGCTCAGCGCCACCCGCAGCGTATCTGGTAGCTCCATCGTGTCGGGCTACCCGCGCCGCTCTTGCTGGGCTTCCCAGCGGTCGCGGGCGGCGAACGCCGCGACCGGATCAGCCCACACATACGGCTCATAGAGCACGCACACGGCGCCTGCGGTCGCGGGATCGGGCGCGAGCCAGTGGCCGCCGTTGTGGCCGTCGAACTTGCACTCGATCCACATCCAGTAGCCAGTTTCGACGCGCTTCAAGTCGAAGTCAGCCATCTCGAAGTGGCCGTCGCGACTGCGCAGCTTCATTCCTCGATTGTCGTGCGACATCTTTCCACTCCCTCCGCTCCCGCTGTGATGTATCGCTTGCGCCAGTCTATCATCGGGCGTCGGGCGAGACAAGGCGGTTCTGGGGCGGCTCTCGGCCAGGAATGGCCGGAGCACGCGAAGACGGCTAGAAAGCCGCGAATGCGCGCCATGCGTCGGCCTCTTGAGGCCGCGACCCTCCACCTCTTCGCGCTTCAGCCGCTGGCAGAGGCGGCGTCGCGCAGAGTGTTCAGCCGCTCGGTGACGCGGGCGGCCTCGGCGTCGCCCAGGCGCTCATAGAGGGCGTGCGCCTGCTGGAAACACTCGATGGCGGCGGCCGCCGAGCCGCTGGCAGCCTCGACCTCGCCGAGCCAGACCAGCCCGCGCGCCGCGCGTCGGGCGTCGCGGAGCTGCTGGGACAGCGCCAGCGCCTGCTGAAGCTCCTCGCGGGCGCGCTCAGTCGCGCCCTGCTGCGCATCAAGCGCGCCGAGGCTGGAGAGCACGTCGAACTGCGCGCTGCGGTCGCCCAGCTCGCGCGCCAGCCAAAGCGCCTCATCGAAGGATGCACGCGCCACTTCGACCGCGCCCTGGCGCATCCGAACCAGCGCCAGCCCGTGCAGCTCTAGCGCGATAGCCGATGGATCACCCAGCGCGCGGGCCAGCGTCAGCGCCTCGTCATATTCTGCGAGCGCCGCATCCAGCGCGCCCGCCTGTGTATCCAGGATGGCCAGCCCATGCAGTTCATCGCGGATGGCGACGGCGTCCTGCATCTGGCGCGCCAGCCCCAGCGCCTCAGTGAAGCCCGCCCGCGCCTGCTTCGCGTCGCCCAGCCGCGCCGCCAGCGCCGCCAGCGCGTGCGCGCCATCGCGTATCGCCAGCCGATCATCCAGCTCGCGGGCGATGCGCAGCGCCTCGGCGAAACCCGCCCGCGCCGGAGCCAGCTTGCCCGCCTCCGTCTGCGCCACGGCGAGCTGGTAGCGCGCCCACAGTCGCTCGCTGGGCTGACCCTCCGTGTCGGCGGCATCCGCTGCCCAGCTAGCGATGCGCAACGCCTCATCGCGGCGGCCATGCGCCCGCCACGCCTCGCCCAGCGATTCCGCCAGGTCGAGCGTCAGCCGCGCGTGGCCGTGCGCGTGCGACCAGGTGAGCGCGCCCATCAGCCCCGCCGCCTCGGCCTCCAGCCCGGCGCGGCCCTCATAGCCGCTGTGGTCGCGAGCGTAGGCCAGCCACCAGCCTGCCATCGCCTGCCCCAGCGCCTCCTGCACGCTCGCTGGCTCATCCTCGAGGCGCGGGGCCAGCCGCTGGCGTGTCTGCGGATGCAAGCGCAGTCGTCCGGCGGCCACCGCCTCCACCGCGCCCACGCCGATCAGCGCGTCCAGCGTCTGCGCCGCTGCCGCGCGCCAGCCTTCCGTCACATCCTGCGCGCGCCTGGCTGGCTGCGGGCTGCTCTCCCCATCCGCCGCCTCTTCTTCCGTCGGCGCGGTGTCGGCTTCGATGGCGATGCGCGCGACCGCCAGCGCCACCGCGCGCGGGAACGTTGCGCCGTCGATCAGCGTCAATCCGAGCAGGGTGCGGCACTGGGCGGGCGTGAGCGCCAGCCAGAGACGGTCGATGCGCGCGCGCAGGCTGGCTGTGGCGCCACGCGCCGCGTCGGCCTGCGCCTCGGCCAGCGCGGCCTCCAGCGGGGCGCCATAGACGCCCAGCATCGCCGCCGTCAGATCGATCAGCAGGGGCAGGCCGCCCAGCGCCTGGGTCAGCGGCGCGACCAATGGCTGCTCCTCCGCCAGCGGACGCTGCGCGGCGCGCAATCGCAGCCGCTCCGTGAAGAGCCGCTCGGCGTCAGGCGCGGCCAGCGGCGGCAGGGCGAAGGATGTCAGCCGCGCGTCGTCGATGGGCTGGCGGGTCGTGAGCAGCAGCGTGGCGTAGCCCCCCAGCAGCGCATCCAGCAGGGCAGCGAGGTCCAGCGTCGGCTCGACATTATCCAGCGCGAGCAAAATAGCAGCGCGGTCGGGCGAGCGCAGGCCAGCGATCAGCTCTGCCTCGCGCGTCTCAGGATCGAGCGCGGCCAGCGCCCGCTCCTCGCGCAGCCCGCGCGCCACCCGCGTGATGACCTCGGCCAGCCCGCTATCGCCGCTTTGCGCCTCGCACGAGATCCACGCCGCGCCACCCGCGAAGAGGTGGCGCTCGGCGGCGCGCGACGCCATCTCCACCGCGAAGATCGTCTTGCCGACGCCCGGAACGCCGCCGCTGTGGACGCACAGCGCCGCGCCGCCAGCGAGCGCCGCCAGCGCGCGGTCGAGGTCGGCGTCGCGCCCGATGACCCGCGCGACACGCGGCGCGCCCTCCGGCGCAAACACGCCACTGGGCGCGCCTGGCGCCAGCGCTGCGATGATCGCGCCCGCGCGGGTCGCCCGGCTCAGCGGGTCGAGCGCAGCCGATGCGGCAGGAGCCGACGCCGCCAGCAGCGACTCTAGCGGGTCGGCGGGCAGTGGGCGCGAGGCGGAGGGGAGCCGCGCCAGCGCGCCACGCAGCCAGCCGGACGCCCGCGAGCGCTGCGGCGCCTCTGGCGGTTCGGCTGGCTCGTCTGGCTCCATAGGCTCATCGTCCGCGTCGCGCGGCTCATCATCTATGGGGAATGGAGCCTGCGGAGGCGCCTGGCCGTCGTCCGCCATCCCACCGACCTCCCAATGCGTCGTCGTGTGCGTTGCCTGCCTGTCCATGGGCGCCTTCCTTCGGCCAGCATAACAGAGCGGCGGAATACCCGGCAAGCGGGCTAGCGCTTGCGTGTGGGGCGACGATGCTTCCCCCGCCGAACCTCTGCCGAGCGCCACCCCTCTGGCTCCCTCCGGGAGAGGGCTGGGGCGCTGGCCATCACCCGCCCAGGGTGGTGGCCAGCGCGGCGACCAGAAAGACGGCGCCCAGGAAGATCAGCGCCAGAATGATGAGCCGCTTCAGGCGCGGTATCTCGGCCCAGGGGCGAACGTCGCGCCAGTAGACCAGAAACGCCGCGCCCACGCAGAGAAACGCGCCGCCGATGATGGGCGCCCCCGTGACGATCGCTACCAGCCCCGCCACGGCGAAGAACGCGCCGATGAACGGATTGAAGGTCTGCGCCGGGGGACGTGGCTGGGGATTCATGACACTTTTTTCTCCTCGATTGTGCAGCGCAATGGGGAAAGTGATAATCCAGGCGGCCGCCTGGACCGCCTCTGGGGTGGTCACAGCGGGCGGTGTACATGATACACTGCGCGCGAGCGCCTGACGAGTCGGCCAGGGCGTCCCACCTTTACCAGTCGGCTCAGATTCTGCTCTAGCCCTGTTCAGATCCCTTGATGAAGCAATCATCGTTTCAGAGGCGTCGCGTGTATCACTCTGTGCAGGGGAATGTACTCTGACTGGACAAGACTTCGAAGACGCCGAGCTTCTGGCGCTCATCGCCGATGGAGATGTCGAGGCGCTCGCCACAATCTATGATCGCTACCAGCGTGCTGTGTATAGCCTCTGCGCCCGCGTGACCCGCGATCAGGGCGCGGCGGAGGAGGTGACACAGGAGGTGTTCGTGCGCCTGTGGAAGAGCGCCGCGAGCTTCGAGCCGGGGAAGGGCCGCGTCAGCGCCTGGCTGCTGCGAATCGCGCATAATCTGGCGCTGAACGAGGTGCGGCGGCGCTCAAGTCGCCCGGTGATCGCCTACGAGGCCGACTGGGAGGTGGAATCAGGCGGCGTCGCAGATGTGGACCAGCAGCGCGACCCGGCGATGGCGGCGTGGCTGGGCGAGCGCGCGGTGGCCATCCGCGCGGCACTGAGCCAGCTCCCCGCGCCCCAGCGCCAGGCGATTGAGATGGCGTTTTTCGATGGTCTAACGCAGGCAGAGATCGCCGCAGCGGTGGGTGATCCGCTGGGAACGGTGAAGAGTCGCATTCGTATCGGCATGCAGCGGCTGCGCGATGTGTTGCTGGCGGCTGGGATCGATGAGGTGAGTTGAGAGCCATGCAAGAGCCACATGTGACTGACCTCATCCCGGCCTACATCCTGGGAGCGCTCGAACCCGATGAGGTGGACATCGTCGAGCGACATCTGGAGCAGTGCGCGGCGTGCAGCGCCGAACTGCGCATGCAGCGGCGTGTCGCGGAGGAGCTGCTGGTGGCGCCTGCCCAGCGCGGCGCCCCCCCGGCAGTGCGCGAGCGGCTGCTGGAGCAGATTCGCGCGCTCAAGGCTGAGCCAGCCGCGCAGATGGCGCCACCTGCCGCCGCCGAGACTGAACCCACCCCGTCGCCGCAGCCGCATGCAGCCCCGCGCTCGTCGAACCGCATCGCGCGGGCCTGGCAGGTGGCATTTGGCCGCGCGGGCGAGTCCACTGGCGACGATGAGGCCGATCAGGCGCTGCGCGATCTGATGCTCGACCCGGAGAGCATCGTCATCGCCGTCAGCGGCACGCCAGATGCGCCAGCAGCCTCCGCGCGCCTGATCGCCAGCCCCCAGCGCGACACCGCCGTCCTGCTGGCCAGCGGATTGCGCGCTCCTGGCGCTGGCCGAGCGTACCAGATCTGGTTCCTGCGCGGCGGCCAGCCGGTTCCTAACGCGCTCTTCGCGGTGGATCGTCGCGGTCGCGGCCTCAGCCTGGCGCCGCTGGGCGCCCCGCTCGGCTCCTTCGATACCGTCGCCGTGACGCCAGAGCCAGCCAGCGGCAGCCCCAGCCCCACCGGGCCAATCGTGCTGGCGGGCGCGCTGCGCTCAGCGTGAGCGCGCCCCCAGCCCTCGCCCCTCCCTCAAATCGGCGGGAGAGGGGAGACAGCGCCCTGTGCCAGCGGAACTCCTGCATCATCGATACGCTGGCCAGCGGCATGAACTCGTGCAATGGATTCCCCCCGCGCCCCGCAGGGCGAGGAGGACAGGGGGAACGGGCCTGCGCCTCAATCCACCGAGACGGCGATCTGATAGTCGGCTGAGGTGAAGGTGGTCGGCGCGATGGGTGAGACGATCAGCGTGACGTGCGTCGCGTCGCCACCGAAGCTCAGGAAGGTCGCGGTGGCCTGGCCCGTCGTGGGATCGACCGGCACGCGCTCGATCTGGGGAGGCGCAGCGGCGCCGGAGTACACTACCGCCTGCACGAGCCATTGCTGTGGCAGCGTGTTGGTGGTGTTGATCCAGCCGTCAGCTTTCCAGCCGCTGTCGCCGGGAAGATCGCTGCTATAGCCGATGGCCGGAATGTTCACATCATCCAGCGCGAAGCCAGCGTCATGCACCGCGTCGTCGTTGACCGTCTCGAAGCGCAGCAGCAGCTTGACGCCCGCATAGGCGCTCAAATCGACGGTTTCGGGCATCCAGGCAGGCTGTGCGCCGCCGCCGCTGACGCCAGTGATGCCATCGCCATCATTCTCGCCATTGGGATTGGCGGTGGTCGAGGTCGTAGCGTGTAGCGACGCCCAGGTCTTGCCGCCATCCGCCGACGCCTCGACATAGGTATAGTCGAAGCCCGGCTCCAGATTGTACCAGGCGTTGAAAGTCATCTGGATGGAACCAGTCGGCGCGGCCGTCAGATCCACGACGCGCGTCAGCGTGGAATCCATGTTGTCGCCCGCGTTGCTCCACCACTCGGTCTGGTCGGTCCCGAATGGCGCGTTCGGAATGACGCTGGTGTTCGGTGCGCCGCTGAAATCGAGGTTCAGCGTCAGCGGCCCGGCGCCCAGGTTGGAGGGCATCTTGAAGTCGTAGTAGGCCGCGCCATACTGCGCCAGCGAGCCATTGGCCAGCGTATAGGGATAGCGCGAGACCGTCGTGACGTGCGCATGCTCGCCAGGAAACGCCTGATAGCTGTACTTGCCGCCCGCCACCGTGGGGTCGTTCAGCAGGTTGGCGTCCAGGAACTTTGCGTAGACGTCGTTGAAGCGGTCTTTGGAGTGGAGTTTGGCCAGCGCCTGATCGAACACCTGCGGCGCCTGCCCACTGCTGGACATCAGCGCGCGCAGCGCCGCGTCGCCGCCGTAGCGCTCATAGAAATAGTCCAGGAAAGCATAGCCCGCGCCGTACCGTGGGACATTTGCGCGCGCGTCATCGGTCCAGCCGTTCACCAGCGGCGTCTGCGGGGCGTTGAAGTACGCCTGCTCGATGCCGTTGGTAGGCAGGCCGTTGAGTTGTTGCGCCAGCATCGACATGCCCTCATTCATCCATGAGGGGTCGGCGGGCCGCGCCCACCAGTGAATCATATGCTGGAACTCATGGGCCAGCGTGGCGTCGTAGTACGCGCTGCCCGGCGTAGCGCCACCAGTCAAGTTCAGATAGATCATCTGGCGGTCGTTGGAGAAGGGATTGATCGCCGACGGGTATTCATCCTCCGAGGAGAAATAGCCGCCGACCGGGCCTAGATTGAGCGCGTTCAGCAACGTGATGCGCGGCTGGTGATCGGGGCCGAGATTCCACTGATCGCCAAACGCGGCGCGGTCGCGGTCGTAGATCTGCGACTCGAACAGGTCAGCCGAGCGCTTGAGCGCCAGATAATCGACGTTCGCGCCATCCTGCACATAGACGTAGAGATGCGGGGTGACGTAGTCCAGCCGCGCGCTGATCTGATGGTAGCCCGACTGCGTGGCGTTGATGACCCAGAATTGCTGCTCGTTGCCCACCTGCTCATCCGGCGGCGTCCTGGACGCCTGGCAGGCGATGTGGCCAGGCTGATGGTTGACGAGCCGCTGCGTCAGCGTGTAGAGATTGCGCACGGGGCGTGGCGTCTGGCTGACGAGTGCGTCATTGTAGGCAGCGACGGCGACGGGATCAATCGTATCGGGTGGCTTGATGGTTGGCCCGGCGCTGGCGGGCGCTGTCCATGCGGGACACCCCGGCCCGATCGGCCGCGGATGGGGCGAAGTCGCCCAGAAGGAGCCATCGCACCCCGTCAGCGCGACCGCGAAGACCAGCAGCAGCGGCGCCCATCTGAATCGCCGTTGTCCCAGACCCATGAATGATTCCCCTACTCGGCGCCACTGGCTGAGCGTATGACACTGTCGCCATTGTATCAGCATCTCCTACTGTGTAACGTATCGCATGGCAGAGATGGGCGCCCTCACTCCAGCCCTCTCCCAGAGGCAGCGGGAGCGGAAGGTGGCGCCGGCCAACGATGGCGGCAGCGCGGACACTTGTGACTCCCCTCGCCTCGCGGGGGAGGGGTTGGGGCGAGGCTCCGCTGCCATGGATGGAAGTAGGAGATTGCGCGTGAGTCATCCCGTGACCAGTGCGGCGCAGCGCATCACTGTGGCGCTCCCCGGCGCGCTGGGCGATACGCTGCTGGCGCTGCCCGCGCTGGCGCTGCTGCGTCGCTGGGCGCCCGACGCGCGCCTCACGTTCATCGCGCGGGGCGATTGCCTGCCGCTGGCGCTGGCCAGTGGTCTCGCCGACATCGCCTGGCCGTGGGACCTGCCCGATTGGAGCGTCCTCTTTGCTGACACGCCCGACATGAACCCAACGCGACTGGCGCGAGAGGCGCTGGCGCGGGCGGATGTGATGATCCTCTGGGCCGCCGACCCCGATGGGAAGATCGCGCGCAGGCTGACCAGCCTTGGCGCGCGTCAGGCGCTCGTGGCGCCATCGCAGCCGCCAGATGACGCCGCCATGCATGTAGCGCTCTGGCTGGCGCAGGCCCTTCGCCCGCTCGGCGCGCCCGCCGTCTCGCTGGCGGAGCTGGTGGCCCTCACACCTGCGCTCGCAGCGCCCGCTGAGGCGACCGTGCGGGTCGGCGCGCTCTGGCGGAAGCTGTGGCCCGCGCATCAGCAGGCGCCAGAGCGGGTGATCGCGCTGCATCCGGGCGCTGGCTCGCTGCGCAAACGCTGGCCCGCCGATCGCTTCGCCGAGCTGGCGGCGCTGGCGAGCGCGGCTGGCTACGCGCCGCTGCTGCTGGCGGGCGAGGCGGACGCCCAGGCGCTGCGCGAGACGCAGGGCGCATTGGCACAGCGTGGCGTGGCAGCGGCGCTGGCCCGTGATCTGCCCGTCGCCCAGCTTGCCGCGCTGTTGCCGCGCTGCGCGGGCTATGTGGGCAATGACGCGGGCGTCTCGCATCTGGCCGGGCTGGTGGGGATACCCACCGTCGCCATCTTTGGCCCGACCGACCCGGCGCGCTGGGCGCCGCTCGGCCCGCGCACGCTGGCGCTGCGCTCGCCCGATGCGCAGCTCGTCGCCATCAGCGCGACCGACGCCTGGCAGGCGCTGCTCCCCCTGCTGCCCGCATCTGGCCAACAATAAGCCTGCTCGTCCCGCACTAAACGTCTGGCCTGGGTTCTCCCTCGCCCCGCAGGGAGAGGGGACAGGGGGAGAGACCCTCGCCGCCCAACAGAAGTACTACGTATCGGCGCTTGCTGTGGCGTCCTGGCGGCGCCGCTGATACACTAGCTCATGGCGCCGCACGGGGGCGACAGGTAGCCCGGGGCGCTCGCGACACGCCGCGACGACCACACTGGCCAGCGTCGGCGACTCAGGGACGAACACGTCTGAGAGAGAGGAAGCGCAGGCGAGATGAGACGACCGAGCAGCCTCGACCGGTTTGTGGAGAACTTCCAGCACAACTGGGAGACCAGTCCGCAGTTCCGCGCGATGTGGAGCGGTGGCCTGGGAGTGGCCATCGTCGTCATCATGTGCGCCGCCCTCGGTTTCGCCTTCACCTTCGCCAATGCCGCAGCCGCGGCATTCAATCCCAACTCGGCGCCCGGCCAGACCTTTGTCAACGGCAATTCCACGCCGCGCCCCGGTAGCGCCGATAGCACGCTGACCTTCCCCACGCAGACCGTGCCGCCGTGGGCCGCGCCGCAGATTCCGGCTGGTGTGCCGATTCCGCCCTCGACCACGCCGCAACCTACGCCCACCGCGGCGCCCACAGCCACGCCCGTCCCCTTCAACCCGGGCGGAGGTGGCGGCGGCGGAGGAGGTGGCTGCGGCGGCTGCTCCGTGACTGTGACCGCTTTTTCGTTTCATGCTGGCCAGCCAGGGTCGGTGACAGTCCACACGAGCAACCCGAATGCGCAGGTCAATGTGTTCGTGAAGAGTTGGCCCGGTGGCGGCCCTTCTCCGCAAAACCTGGGGACAACGGACGCCTCCGGCAATGGAACGATCACTATCACCACAACACCTGCCGGTTGCAATGGATCCGTGGGACTTTGGATCCACTCAAGTAATTCGGGCGATACTTCAACAACAGCGACCTGTGGCCCATAGCTACTTGTTAGCCAACCCCGCCCGCCGCTAGTCTCTGGCGCGGGGGAAGCTGACGGTGAAGATCGAGCCGTGACCCGCCGGGTTATCGTCCACACGGTAGTCGCCGTTGAGCGCGTCGGCGATAATGCGCACACTCGCCAACCCCAGCCCGCTGCCCGGCGATTCCTTATTGATCTGATAGTAGCGCAGCCAGATATTGGCCTTGACCTCGTCCGGGATGCCCGGGCCTGTATCCGCGACTTGCAGCGTCACATACTGCTCGTTGGCGAAGAGGCGCACGTGCGCGCGTCCACCCGCTGGTGTGTACTTGATGGCGTTGCCAATGAGATTGCGCGCCACCTGGAGTGCTCGCTTCGGGTCAGCCAGTGCCAGCGGCAGCGGCTGGTCGGCCTGGAACGAGAGCGCCACCCCCTTCTGCTGCGCGGCAAGGGTCAGCTCCTGCGCCGCCTGTCGTACCTCGACCATGAGGTTCATCGGGCTCCGCTCGAATATCAGCTCGCCAGCGTCGCGACGCGTCACCAGATCGAGATCGGTGAGTAGGTCCGAGATGCTACGCGCCGACGCGAGTGACGTGGTCAGCGGGCGCAACTTCTCTGGCGAGAGTTGCGAGCCGTGCATGCTGACGAAGTATTCGATATTGCCAGTGATCGTATAGAGCGGCGTCCCCATGTCGTGCGTGATGATGTCAGCCTGCTCGGCGCGAAACTGCTCCATGGCTCGCTTGCTGCTGACATCGCGGCCCACCAGCAACAGACGCTGGCGGCGCCCAGGGCCAGGCATCGGTGTCAGGCTGAAGTCAATCGTGCGCGCGGCCGGCGCTGGCCCCGCTGAGCGCCGCGTAGCGTCGCCACCGCCCGCGAGCGCCGCAGAGTCGTGCGACACGGGCGGTGGCGGAAACTCGCATTCCACATGATCACGCTGCGTGCGGGTCTGCATCACCTGCCGCAGCAGGCAATCTGGCTCGCCCTGGCAGAGCAGACACGAGCCAGGGGTAGGCGACCCATCTGTCGCGCGGCTCAGCGCCCGGCACGCGGGCATGCCCAGTAGCGTCGCTTCATCGGTCGCCAGATAGCGCGCGAATGCCGGGTTCACCTGGATGAAGACCAGATCCTCGTTGATCAGCGCGATGCCATCCGAAGCTGAGGCGAAGAGGGCTTCGAGCTGCTGCCTCTCGGCCTGCGATTGCTGATAGAGGCCCACATTCTCCAGCGCGGCGGCTGCGATGGGGCTGAGCCGCTTGAGGGCGTTCACTTCCGGCGCTGAAAAGGCGTTCGCGCGCGCCAGCGACGCCACGCCGCGCAGCCGCCCCTTGGTGATCAGTGGCATGCAGAGCAGCAGGTCCGAACCACCATTGATCAGCGCGCTCGTTTGCTCGCCAATGCTATCCGCAGGGCCAATCGGTCCATTGTATGATTCGCCGGAGCGCGCCGCCTGAGCGACCTTCGAATCTTTCGCGTTCTCAGCGATGGTCGAGCCGTTGAACCGCTCGGCGCCCTCGCCCATCGCGGCGATCACGCGCAGTTGTTTGGCGCGCCGCTCATAACGGTAAATCAGCGCCCTGTCGAAGGTAACCACCCGCCGAATGTGCTCGATAATCGTGCGGAAGAGTTCATCGGGGTCGAGCGTGCTGGTCAGCGCCTGCGACGCGCTCAGGATAGCGTTGAGTTCGGCGGCCTGCGCCTGGTCGCGCTCCACCGAGGCCGCCATCCGAATGGTATCCACCGCCAGTTTGGCGAAGGTTTTCAGCATGATGCGGCGATAGTTGTCGAAGCCGCGCGGCTGCGCGCTGGTGACGACGATCGCGCCGATTGTCTCGCCATCCAGAATCAGCGGCGCTGAACCGAGCGCGCGCATGACGGCGCTGTCTGGCCCCATCTGCGCCGCCAGCGCAGGGGTCGCGTGCAGGTCGGGGAGAGCCAGCGGCGCGGAGTTGGTTGGCGCGTGCGCGAGATTCCTGATGGCGTCGGCGAGCATTCGGGGGATGCTGTCGGGCGCAATCTCTTGCGGCGCGCCCTCAGGCGTGATGGTGTAGGCGATGCGCGAGACGATGTAGTCTTGACGGTCGTGCAGGGCAATCCATACGCGCGATGCGCTGAGCAGCACAGCGGCGGCGGCGGCAATCTCCTTCAGCGCCTCGATCGGCCAGTGTGGCTCTGGCAGCGCCGGGAGTGATGGGTTCGACAGCACGGCGGCTCTCTCTTGCTACAGCGCTGCTGGAGCCTGCGCTGATTCACAAGCCAGCTCACGCGCGTTTGATTCGATGGGATGTGTCAAGCGCGCGTGCGATTCTGGCGCCGGGTGTTCGTCCTTTCTCTTCTCTTCAGCGAAAGAGTGTACCATGGGGTCAAACTGGCCGTCAAAAGCGCGATCACGGGTTGGTCGCCGCGTCGGGTACCATCAGCGCTATCATTGCGGCTCCCCGACGCAGTTGCTATAATGGGGCGCGACCCTCAGCGCCAGACGCCTGCGAAGCCCGGCTGCTGGGTCGCGCTCAGATACCCCGTCGCCCGGAGTATTCGACACGCTCGATTCCCACGCGCCTTGCGCGCACACGCCTGGGGAAGACCGATGATCGGACGAGTCCTGAAGAACAGGTACAAGCTGGTAGACGAGCGCGGGCGCGGCAGCATGGCGACAGTCTATATTGGCCGCGACCTCGAAACGAATCGCATCTACGCCGTCAAGGCGCTCAGCCGTGAGGCCGCCGCTGACACCGAGCTGTCGGAGCGCTTCAAGCGCGAGTTCGAATTGCTCTCGCGCATCTCCGGCCCGCATGTTGTCGCGCCCGTCGATTTCGGCGACGACAAGGGCGTCCTCTTCATCGTCATGGACTACGTGGATGGGCATACGCTCAAGCATGCTGTGCTGACGGGCGGGCCATTCCAGCCCA
>DATBTW010000326.1:0-6775 GCA_036559055.1 Ktedonobacterales bacterium | reverse complement strand
GTCGGGGTTCATCTCGGCGCCGCTGGCGCCCAGCGCGGCCATCACCCGGCCCCAGTTCGGATCACCGCCCGCCACGGCGCACTGCCACAGCGGTGAGGCGGTGATGGCGCGGGCGGCTTTGCGCGCGTCGGCGTCGCTGGCAGCGCCGGTGACATGCACGATCATCAGGCGGGTGGCGCCCTCGCCATCGCGGGCGATCTCGCGCGCCAGATAGCGCGTGACATGCCGCAGCGCCGCCGTGAAGGTCTCGGCGCCCGCCACGCCCGCGCGCAGCGGCTCATTGCCCGCCTCACCATTGGCGAAGAGCAGCGTGGTGTCATTGGTGGACATGTCGCCATCCACGCAGATCATGTTGAAGGAGTCGGCGACAGCGGCGCGCAACTGCTCTTGTAGCCAGGCGTGATCGGCGGCGACATTGGTGGTAAGGTAGCAGAGCATGGTCGCCATGTTGGGGTAGATCATGCCGGCGCCCTTGGTCGAGCCACCCAGCCGCACGGTCTTGCCATTCACCTCGAATTCGATGGCGATGGTCTTGACGCGCGTGTCGGTGGTGATGATGCCCTGCGCGAAGTCGGGGCCGCCCTCGGCGCTGACCTGCACATCATGGATGCCCGCCGTGATCTTCTCCATCGGCAGTGGCCGCCCGATGATGCCAGTGGAGGAGACCATCACACGCTGCGGGTCGATGCTCAGCTTCTGGCCCGCCAGCGTCGCCATCTGGCGGGCGTCGCGCATGCCGCGCTCGCCGTTGGAGCAGTTGGCGTTGCCGCTATTGACGACCACCGCCTGCGCGCCGCCATCGGTCGCCGCCAGATGCTCCTTGCAGAGGATGACCGTGTGTGAGGCGGTGCGGCTGGTCGTGAACGTGCCGACAGTGACACAGGGGCGGTCGGCGACCAGCATGGCGAGGTCGGGCGTGCCATCGGCGGATTTGACACCGCACGAGACGCTGCCCGCGCGGAAGCCGGACGCGGCGGTGACACCGCCATCCACCAGACGCATCCCCTCGGGCAAATCGCGGGACATCAGCTCAGGATAGTCAGACAAGGGTAGCGCTCCTCTGCGAGTGACGCTGCGCACGCGGCAGGCAAAAACGGCGCACGAGTGACTCAAACTCTTCGCACGCCAACTGATTGGGCAAGCCACGGTATTGTATACCTGCCGCGCGGGCCGCCGCAACCAGCGATAGCGGCAGGTTGGCCAGCGGGCGCCGTCATCAGATGCCCGCCAGGACAGCGCCGCCCCCTGCCACTGGCGGCGCATCACCAGCGACAGGGGGCGGCAGGGACATGGACTGGATGCTACGCGCAGGTCATAGTCATCAAGCGCGAGCGGCGAGCGACGGTTAGCACTCGCTGTAGCCGCAACTCACGCACTTCTTGCAGCCCTCCTCGTAGTACATGGTGCTGTTGCCGCACTGTGGGCAGAGATTGCCGTTGGTGGTGATGCGGGCAAGTGGCTCGCCGATCGTCAGCGCCTTGCCGTGCGCCACTCCATTGCTGGCCAGGGCGCTCGGCGCGGCGCCGTTGGCGGCGGGGGCCGCTTCGTCGGCTGTGGCGGCGCCGGAGAGCTGCGCAATGTGCAGCTCCAGCGCGCGACCGACGGCGTCGGGCAGGCTGCGCACGCGATTCTCGCCGAAGCCGATACTCGTGCTGCCGCCGATGCTGCGCAGTTGGCGGGCGACCTCTTCGGCGCGCTCGTTCTGGTCAAGCGAGCTGTCGATTTGCAAGTGGACTGAGATCAGGCGGCCCAGCGCCTCGGCCAGCGCGGCGACATCCGACCCCGCCTTGCCGATGTTGATGAAGACTTCGAGCACGCCCTCATCGTCGCTGTTCAGCGTGACGTTGACCTTGCCCTCCGGCGCGCGCACCTGGCGCGTGTAGCCGCTGACTACCTCCGGGCGGGTCTTGCGACCACCGGGATAGCGGCGGCGGTGCGTCTCGGCGGCGACGACGGCGGCCACCTCGGCCTCGCTCGGCGCGGCGGGCTGCGCAGCGGGCTGGTCGGCCTTGACGCCGACATTCAGCACCTGTTCGCCCTTGCAGCCATCGCGGAAGACGGTGATGCCCAGGCATCCGGTCGCCCACGCCTGCATATACGCCTTGCCGACATCCTCGCGTGTGGCGGAGTTGGGCAGATTGATAGTCTTGCTGATGGAATTATCGACCCCTTGCTGGAAAGCAGCCTGCATGCGGATGTGCCACTCCGGCGCGATGTCGTGCGCGGTGACGAAGGGGCGCAGCGCGGGATCAGATTCCGCCGGATGCCCATGCAGCGAGCCGTGGGCTTTGATGTACTCTAGCGCTTCCTCTTTGTCCGCGATGTCGCTGCGCTCGAGGGCACGCTGGAAGAACGGGTTGACGAAATCCAGGACGCGATACGAGCCATCGGGCTGCTTGACGCGGTGCTGGAAGGCCAGCGCGAAGATCGGCTCGATGCCCGACGAGCAATCGGCCAGGATGCTGATGGAGCCAGTCGGCGCCACCGTGGTGCGGGTAGAGTTGCGCAGGGGCTTGCCATCTTTGTAGATGCTGCGCTCGAAGTTCGGGAACGCGCCGCGCACCGCTGCCAGCTTCGCCGACTCATCAGTAGACCACTCGCGAATAGCGACCATGACCTTCTGGCCCAGCATGGTCGCCTCTTCGCTGTCGTAGCGCAGCCCCATTTCGAAGAGCATCTCGGCCCAGCCCATCACGCCGAGGCCAATGCGGCGGTTGGAGTGCACCATCTCATGCACCAGTTGCAGCGGGAAGGGATTGATGTCGATGACGTCGTCGAGGAAGCGCGTGGTCAGGCGCGTGACGCGCTCCAGCCGCTTCCAGTCGATCTCGCCATCTTGCACGAACAGCCCAAGATTGATCGAGCCGAGGTTGCAGGCGTCATAGGAACCAAGCCACTGCTCGCCACATGGGTTGGTTGCTTCGAGCATCTCGATCTCTGGCGTGGGGTTGGCGCTGGAGCGGTTGGCGCGGTCGAGGAAGACCAGCCCTGGATCGCCCGTGGCCCACGCCGCGTCGATGATGCGCTCCATCACCTCGCGGGCGCGCATACGTCGCGTCTCCGTCTTCGTGTGCGGATCGATCAGCGCGTAGTCGGTGTCGGCCTCGTAGGCGCGCATGAACTCATCGGTGATGGCCACCGAGATGTTGAAGTTCGTCACCGAGCCGTCGCGCTTGCAGTCGATGAACTTCAGGATGTCGGGGTGGTCCACCCGCAAGATGCCCATGTTGGCGCCACGACGGGTATTGTGGCTGACGAAGCCGTTGGCGATGTAGGTGTGATTCTCCTCGATGGAGAGATCCAGCGTCAGCGACTCATCCTCTACGATCTCGGTCACCTGATCGTAGAACTGGCCGTTGGCGAGGAAGAGCGCCAGCGCGCTGCCGCGTACCTCCTCATGCTTCTCCGCCAGCGCCAGCAGGCGTGAGCGGGTTAGGTTGCGCGGGGCGGCGACATTGGGCATGTAGTGCTGAATGTCACGGTAGAGCGCGCGATTGGCGCCGCGCGAGCCGCGCTCTGGGCCGCTGCCGCGCCCTGGCCCCTTGTAGACCGCCGCAACCGCCGCTGCCTGATAGGGCAGCACGTCGTTGAACTCCCAGGCTTTCGTTAGCCCAGCGGCCAGGCGAGCGGTCTTTGCCTCTGACAGGAAGCCGACATGCGCGGCGAACTCGGCCAGCCCATCCTGCGTGATGACGCGCAGGCGGTAGAGCGGGTTCGTCCCGAATGCGCTGGCGCGATCGGTGGTCACGGAGACGGATGAGGGGATGCCCAGCGCCAGCAGCAATTGCTGCGTGTCGTCGATCAACTCACGTGAGACGCTGCACAGGCTGGAATAGCCCTCGCTGGAGATGGTTCCATCGGCGGAGAAGAGGCCACGCAGGAAGCCGCGCGCGAACTCGGCGCCCGCCTGGAACACAACCTCCGGAATGCGCGCGCTGAGCGCTGAGGTCTTGGTGACGCCGAGGTGCTTCAGCCAGGCGACCAGCTCGGTCGCATTGAAGAAGTAGGTGACGCTGGCGTCGTTGGGCTTGCGATGCGCCTGTGGCGTCACGCCAAACAGGTCGTACGCAAGCCTCAGGATCCGCTCGCCAACCTCCGGCTCGGCGTCCGCCACGGTCATCGTCAGGCGGCCAGTCGCGCCACCCGCATTGTAGTAATTGACGCAGCCATCACCGATGAAGTAGCCGATGAACTCGCCCAGCTCAGCAGTGGGGCGCACAGGGAAGCGCACCGCCGTGGCGTTGGGGTGCGCCACCCGCTCGAAGGTGGGGAAGCGATAGTCGGTCGTCTCTGGATAGGTATGCTTCTGGAGCGCGACCCAATCCCCTGCGCGCAGGTCCTTGAGATGGCGCCACACGTAGGCTCCCATCTCATCGATCACGCGCACGCGATGCTCCAGCGTGCCCGCGAAGTGATAGCCTGCCGTCGTGCGAATGCGGCGAATGGCGGCCACGCCGTTGTGATAGAACTCTTCGACGCGCCGCTGGCCCTCGTCGGTCGCGGCGGTCAGCGGGCGCTCAAGCGCGTGCCAGCTCTTCGGCTCGGCCTCCAGCGGCCCCAGCGTCCCGATGCGCAGCATGCCAGCGGAGGTGGAGACGCGCGTATCGGGCGTCACGCATCCACCCTGCTTCACAGCTTCAGTCGCGCCATCGAAGATTCGCATAAAGCTGACTGGCCCTGATGCGACACCATGGGTCGAAGCGACCATCGAGCCTTCAGGGCGCAGGCGCGAGAAACTCATTCCGGTGCCACCACCACTTTGGTGGATCAGGGCGGCGTGCTTGACGGCGTCGAAGATGCCCTCCAGGCTGTCGGGGACGGGTACCACGTAGCATGCAGAGAGTTGCAGATTGTTGCCCTTGCCAGCGTTCATCAGCGTGGGGGAGTTGGGCAGGAACTCGCGGCTGGTCATCACATCGTAGAATTGCTGAGCGATCTGTTCGGGTGTCTGGCCCTCAGGATCAGTCCACTGCTTCTCGGCTCCCGCCACGGCGCGTGAGACGCGCCACACCAGCTCATCGGGCGTCTCTTTCACGGCGCCGTTCGCGTCACGCAGCAGATAGCGCTCGCGCAGCACCCGTACTGCCGCCTCGGACCACGCGCCCGCCGCGCGCTGATGCGCTCCGTCGCTTCCGGATGCGCCTGTCGAGTTGTCCTTCCTGGTCTTCACCGCAGCCCCCTTACGCCACCGTCCAGCGTATCTTGCGCTCTTGCGCTCTTGCACTCATGCAGGCGACGCTCGTTCGCCGCCCTACCGCCGCGCCCACTAAAACGCGCGCACACCTATTGTGCCTCCAATATGTAGTAATTTCAAGGGGTATGACCACTATATATAGTGATCTAGGAAAGATTAGTCCAAAAACCCTACATATTGTGTCAAGTAGCCAGCGGCGCTCGTGGCGGACGCCCGACTGGCTCTGGCTCGCGGCCACTTGCCCGCGCGGCCGCCATCGGTACCACCGCAGGCGGCGACAGTCCTGGCGACTCGCCGCTGTGTCCGACGACTCTCCCAAATAGGGTCATCGCGGCGTCAGGGCGGTACAATTCGGTGGGGAAGCGCGGCGACCTGAGAGGTCATCGGCGCCTCGCCCGCAACCGCTTGATGACGATGGGCTAGCCAGAAGCGGGCCAGTGAATGGCCAGTGGACGAACAGGAAAGGCTCAGAGTATGCGCGCCGAGATCCTCTCGATAGGCACGGAACTGCTGCTGGGGCATATCACCGACACCAACGCGACCTATCTGGCGCGTCAGCTCTCCGCGTTGGGCATCGACCTGTTCTTCGTCTCGCAGGTCGGCGACAATCTGGAGCGCCTGACCGAGACACTGGCGCGGGCGCGCGGGCGGGCCGATGTCGTCATCACGACGGGCGGGCTTGGCCCCACCGAGGATGACATCACACGCGAGGCGATCTGCGCCGCGCTGGGCGAGACGCCTTACGTGGATGCCGCGCTGGAGGCGGAGTTGCGCGCGTTCTTCGCCGAACGCAAGACGGTCATGCCAGAGCGCAATGTCAAGCAGGCATGGCTGATCCCGTCGGCCACGGCGCTGCCCAATCCGCGCGGCACGGCGCCCGGCTGGTGGACCGAGCGCGACGGCGTCATCATCATCTCGATGCCCGGCGTGCCATCGGAGATGACGCGCATGTGGGAGCATGAGGCCATGCCGCGCCTGCGCCCCTCCACGGGCGGGCTGCTCTTCACGCGCATCCTGCGAGTCACCGGGTTGGGCGAATCGACCGTCGAGGAGCGGCTGGGCGCACTGACCCATAGCGGGAACCCGACCATCGCCACCTATGCCAAGCAGGACGCGGTGGACGTGCGTATCACAGCGAAGGCCACCAGCGAGGCGGAGGCGCGCGCGCTGGTGGATGCGCTGGATGCGCGGGCGCGCGAGGCGTTGGGCAAGCGCGCCGTCTTCGGCGTAGACGCTGATACGCTGCCGAGCGTCGTCCTGAAGCTGTTGGAGCAGCGCGGCGAGACGCTGGGGCTGATGGAATCGTGCACGGGCGGCTTGATCGCCAGTATGCTCACCGATGTCCCTGGTAGCTCGGTCGCCTTTCGCGGCGGCATCGTCTCCTACGCGACCGAGATCAAGGCGGAGTATGGCGTGCCGCAGAGCATCCTCGACGCGCATGGCGCTGTCTCGGTGGAGACGGCGCGCGCGATGGCGCAGGCGGCGCGCGAGCGGCTGGGCGCCTCCGTCGGGGTGGGTGTCACGGGGGTGGCCGGGCCAGACGAGCAGGAGGGCAAGCCCGTCGGCGAGGTCCACATCGCC
>DATBTW010000325.1:0-3400 GCA_036559055.1 Ktedonobacterales bacterium | reverse complement strand
GCCGCGATGGCGAAGACATCCCATAGCGCCAGCCGCTTGAGCCAGTTCGAATAGGCGAAGTTGAGCGCAACATACGCCACCAGCGCCACCTCGAAGAGCAGCCCGCCGCCGCCGAATGCGCGAAAGGCGTCTGGCCCGCGCGGCAGATCGTGGTAGAGGTCGCCCATCGCCAGCCATAGTCCCAGCGCGCCCGCCCCGGCGAAGAGCGCGACCGCCAGCCACCTCGCCGCCTGAGGGCTGAGCGCGCCCGACGCGATGGGCCGATAGCGCTTGCGCGGGTGCAGTTGGTCGCGCTGACGGTCGGCCAGATCATTCACGATGTAGACGCCGCTGGCCGCCAGGCAGAACGCCGCGAAGCCGATGGCCACACGCTCCAGTGTTGGGCCATCGAAGATGGTGCGCGAGAAGACCGCCGCCAGCAGCGTCAACCCGTTCTTGGTCCACTGCTCCGGGCGCATCGCGCGCACCGCCGCCCACACCACAGCGGGCCTGCTCGCCCCGCTCGTAGCGGCGGGTGAACGCTGCCCCTGGCTCAACTGCTCGTCCATTGCGCATCCACCACTGGCGACCCCAGACGTCTCGGCGCCCGTTCGCAGCCATATCCTACATCACACCACTGCCCGCCGGTAGTCGTATCAGCCCCTCTCCTGCCGCAGCGGGGAGGAGTTTGGGGACGGGGGCTACCTCATTCTGGACGAGTGGCGCGCAGCGAGAAGAGCAATGGTAGCTGATTGGCGGGGTCGGGCCAGCGCCAGTAGCCGTCGCCGCTCTCCACGAGCTGTGGGAACTGCCGCCAGTGCGCGTAGGGATACTCACCCAGCGACGCGATACGCAGGCCGGTAGCCGCCACCGCCGATACTGCCTCGCCCAGGCCATAGCCCCAGGCGAAAACGGGTGGCTCGTCTGACGTCTGCCCGGCCTGTGGAGCAGTCGGTGGCTCAGGTGGATGCTCGTGCGGATGGAAGTAGGGGCGGTCGAGGCGCAGGCTGCGCCCGCTGGCGTCGTTGCGCACGGTATCCAGCGCCATCCCCACCGGATGCAGGTCGATCAGCAGCAATTCACCGCCGGGGGCCACATAGCGCGCGGCGATCTGCGCCCAGCCCGCCAGATCGGGCGCCCAGCAGAGCGCGCCATACGAGGCGAACACCACATCGAACGTCTCGTCCAGGGCATCGGGCAGCCTGTAGAGGTCAGAGCGGATGAAGCGCGCCTGCTCGCTCATCCCGCTCTCCTCCGCCAGCGCCTGCGCGTAGCGGATCGCCTCGTCGGAGATGTCGATGCCCGTCACGCGCGCGCCTAGCCGCGCCCATGACAGTGTCTCGCTGCCCAGACTGCACTGGAGGTGCAGCAGCGACCGCCCAGCGACTCGCTCATGCAGCTCGGCCAGCTCGATGGGGCGCAGGCTCGATCCCGTGGCGCGATAGCGCGCGACATCCTTGTGGTGGTCGGAGCCGATGTCATGGGCTAGCCAGAGATTCCATGTCGCACGGTTTGCCTCGGTGTATCGCCCATAGTCGGCGGCGCCCAGCGCATCCACGTCGTCCATCGCTCGTCATGCCCTCCTTGCTCTCGCATTCAGATGCGACACAATACGCCAGCATCATACCGCCCGAAATGCCAGCACGCCTACTCCCAACGCCAGCCAGATCGCCCCACGGCGTGATACGCTTGAGAGTGGGCAGCATGCGCAACCATGCCAGCCAATGCGACGAGACAATCAAGACAATCGAGATAATCGAGGAGCCAGGACACGGCCAGATGAGCAGCACGACCAGTATTTCATCAGATCAAGCCAATGCTGGGGATGATCCCAGGATGTCGCTGGTGCGGCAGGCCGAGCTACTGATCAGCAATGTGCTGCGTGGGGGCGTGCTGCTGAGCGCCGCCGTCATCCTGGTGGGGGTCATCCTGCATTACGCGCGTCCGGCGGCGGCGACCGCAGGCGCGCTGGGCTATCCACATCAGCTGGGCGATGTCATCCCCGCCGTGCTGGCAGGCAACGCCCAGGCCATCATCACGCTGGGCCTGCTGATTCTGCTGGCGACGCCGGTGCTGCGCGTGGCCGTCTCCATCGGGGCGTTCGCGCTCGAACACGACTGGCTGTACGTCGGCATCACCAGCCTGGTGCTGGCACTGCTGCTCGCCAGCATCCTCGTGTTGGGTGTGGTCTTCGGCAAGGGAACCGTTATACCGCAGGCGCCGCCCTCGCTCGGTGTCTTTCTGCTGGTCGCGCTGGGCAGCGTGGTCGCCGGAGTGGTCGGCTCGCTGGTCGGGCTGGGTGGTGGCGTGCTGGTAGTGCCGCTGCTGACCATCGCCTTCAGCATCTCTCCCGAGGTGGCCGTCGGAGTCTCGATCATCTCGGTGATCGCCACCTCCAGCGGGGCCGCCGCTGCCTACGTGCGCGACCACATCACTAATCTGCGGGTGGGCATGTTTCTGGAGATCGCCACCACCACAGGCGCCATTGTCGGCGCGTTCCTGGCCATCATCCTCGCGCCGGGGCTGCTCTTCGTCATCTTCGGCGTGGTGCTGCTCATCTCAGCCATCCCGCTGCTCATCAAGATCGGCGAGGAGATTCCCCAGGGTGTGCGCAACGACCGCTGGGCGCGGCGGCTGGCGCTGGCGTCGAGCTATCGTGACGACAAGCTGGGCCGCACGATTGACTATCAGGTGGCGCATGTGCCAACCGGGTTCGGCATGATGCTGGTGGCGGGCATCCTCTCCGGCCTGCTCGGCATCGGCAGCGGCACCTTCAAAGTGCTGGCGATGGATACCGCCATGCGCCTGCCGATGAAAGTCTCGACCACCACCAGCAATTTCATGATCGGCGTGACGGCGGCGGCCAGCGCAGGCATCTACTTCCAGCGCGGCGACATGAACCCGCTGTACGCCGCGCCCGTCGCTTTGGGTGTGCTGCTGGGCGCGACGGGCGGCGCCAAGACCCTGTCGCGCTTCAGCAACACGACCATCCGCAAGATCTTCGTGCCAATCCTAGTCGCCATCGCCATCGAGATGCTGATCCGTGGCGCAGGCTACCTGATGACGGGGCATTAGGGGCGCGGGGCCTCTCCCCCTGTCCCCTCCCCCATTCGATCCTGCGCATTGTTTCGCCTCCTGGCGTACTGCCGCTCGCTCGATCACTCCACACACACTATGTCACGTCACGCTATGGTGTCAATCACGGGCGGCTCGGTATCCGCTGACGCGCTATCCGCTGGCGCGCTCGCGTCGCTCGCGCTGCCCTCGTTGATGTAGCGCTTGCCACGCAGCAGCGATGCGACCGCCGCGACCACGCACATCGCCGCTGAGATGTAGAACGCCGCATGCAGCCCCACCATGAACGGATTCGAGATCAGGTTGGGGAAGAAGTCTTTGCCCAGCAGAATTGACAGATTCGACG
>DATBTW010000324.1:0-4606 GCA_036559055.1 Ktedonobacterales bacterium | reverse complement strand
TGCTGGTGGCGTGGCGCAGCCCGGAGCGCTACTTTCTGGCGCTCTCTACGCTGGCGCTGGCGGGGCTGCTGCTCTCGTGGCGCGCTCCCTTCCCCGCCAGGGCGGGAGAGGGGTTCCGGCTCCCCTCTCCTCGCGGGAAAGAGGCTGTGGGCGAGGTTCCGGCTCCCCTCTCCTCGCAGGAACAAGGCTGACAGTTTAGCCCAGCGGGTCGGATTCCAGCGGCGTCTCCACGGGACGGCTTGTGGCGTCGCGGGTAAGGTGGTAGGCCCGGGCGGTGGGCATGGTCGCCACGACGCGCGCCAGCCGCTCGCCCTCGAAGACCAGCGCGGCGTGATTGTCTGCGGCGTAGCCGGGGCCGATCTCGCCCTCGCGCAGCATGTGGTCGAAGGTGGGGCGTCGCTCTGGCTCGCCATCGTAGTGCGGGCAGGCGCTGCCCTTCAGGAAGCCCAGACACGGCAGCGGCGTCAGCGGCCCCGGAATGCTATCGGTGATGCCCTGCTCAAACCAGCAGATCATCCCCGCACTGACCCCCGCCAGCACCACGCCACGCTCCCACGCCTCGCGCAGAATGGCGTCCACGCCCCACTCGCGCCAGAGGGCCAGCATGCTCTTGGTGTTGCCCCCGCCGACGAAGATCAGATCGCAGGCCAGCAGATACGAGCGCAAGTCGGCCACCGGCGGATTGAAGAACGTCAGGTGGCGCACGGAGCAGCCCAGCTCGCCAAAGCGCTGGTAGAACGAGATGATGTAGTCGCGGTTCTCGCCGCTGGCCGTCGGGATGAAGCAGACCTCAGGGCGCGGCTTGCCAGTCAGGCCGAGCAGGTAGCGAAAGAGTGGCTGGTCGGGCTGCGGCTCCAGCATCGAGCAGCCGCCAATCGCGACGATGCGCCGTCGCTCTGCGTCTTGCGTCCGGGAAATCTCATTCACCGCGATATCCTTTCCTTGCATGGTGATGGATAGCGCCGCCGCGCCAGTCCTCGTCCGTGGGCGTGCGAATAAAGGCAAAAAGAGAGGTGATTATGCACTTGACGCACCCACAGCAGACAAGCTGCGAATAGGCATGCTTGTCTGCTAGCTCATTATCTCGGCCCGCTTACCAGTGAGCGTCAACCGCGCGTCTTGTTGCGCTGCCAGATGACAAAGAAGACAATGGCGACCACGAAAAAGACCGTCGCCACTGCAACGATAGTACCGGGGGTCATAGGGCGCTCCGTTCACACCGCTATTAACGCCGCTTGTGCGCTCGCTTCGCCTTACTGGCGCGGGTGCGCTTCTGTTTGGCCGCAAGAGCAGGAATAGCCTGGACTAGTACCATGCTGCTAGACGTACAATGGGTACGTCAAGTGCAGAATCACCAAAAGAAAAGGACGAGCTGCCAACTCGCCCTTCCTCGCCACTAGCGCGCTGAACGCGTGCCAGCGGCAAGATGAGAGTCGTGCGAGGTCACGCGCGCCATGGGGACAACGCTCGCGACCGCAGGACCGCAGGGAGTGCTTCCTCGTATTGGGTGGAGGAGTCCTATTGCTCGCCCGACTCAACAGAAGAAACGCCGCACTACGACATTTGTTACGCGAATTGCGCGCAATGATGATGCATTGCTCATGGTTTGCGTCAGTCTCGCGCCAGAACCTCACCCCCAACCCCCTCTCCCGCAAGGAGAGGGGAGGTCTAGCGGGCGACCGACCAGTTCAGCGCGTCGCCATCGGCCTGACGAGAGGTGAGCAGCGTCTGGCTGACGCCATCGGTGGTGACCAGCAGCATGCCATGCGATTCGAGGATGGCGAGGTTGCGCTCGTCGGTGGCCCAGGCTAGCGCCAGCACACTGTCGGCTCCAGAGAGGCGCTCCACCTGGGTGGCGGCCGCATTGCTGATACGGTAGATCATGACGTTCTGGCCTTCGGTCACGGCGAGTTGCGCGCCGCTGGGCGACCAGACAGGTTGACTGGTCACGCCTTGCGCCAGCGTCGTCTGCCCGGAGACGTCACTCCAGATGACGAGCTTGTCGTCAATGATGAGCGCTGCCGTCGCGCCATTGGGCGACCAGGCGATGTGGCTGGCCGTGGCGCCCGTATTCGCCACCCAGTTCACGCCACCGCTCGCCAGCCGCGCCTCGCTCAGCGCGCCGTTGCTCGCCAGCAGCCACGAGCCGCCATGCGCGGCGGTGAAGTCCGCCGCCGCGTAGCGGGCGCCAGTCGCGGTGAGCTGGTTGGGCGTGGCGCTATTGCCGGGCAGCGCGTAGACGCCGACGATGACGCCCGCGCGTGTGGTGGCCCAACTGAGCGTCGAGCCGCTCCAGCCGAACTGCGCGACTGTCGCCTGCGAGACATTGGCGTCGGCGGGCGTCGTCACGACGCCATGCCCGGAGCGCCAGACGATCACCGACGTGGTTCCGCTACTGACCGTCGTGAAAGCCAGCGCGTGGCTATCGGCGCTCCAGGCGAGCTGGCCGATGGGCGCTTCGAAGGAGGCGCCCGCCGAGAGGGTCGCGCCGCCGTTGAGCGGGACGATGCGCGCCTGCGTGGCGCCATCGGCGGTGGCGGCGACGTAGGCCAACTGCGAGCCGTCGGGCGACCAGGTGAGGCTGGTTAGCGCGGCGTGGCCAGCAGCGCTGGTCCACAGGTCGGCGCCAGGCGATTGTGTAGGCGAGACGGAGCCGACGATGGTGTCGGCCTGACCATCGCTATGTACGATGTGCAGCGCGCCTGTCAGCCCATCCACATAGGCGATGCGTGCGCCGCCGTCGTGGTTGGCAGCGCCCTGCGGTGAGACCGCCCACGCGACGACATGCGCGCTCGTGGGGGTCAGGCGCTGGGGCGCTCCGGGCGCGTTGGTGACGCTGTTGGGCGCGTACTCCGCCACGCTCCACAGGGCGGCGCCATTCAGGAAGACGAGGCGCGGGCCAGCCGAGAGCGGCAGATCGAACGAGCCAGGGCCGCCGATGGTGTTGGTCTGGCGCTGGACCGTGGAGGTCGCGCCGAATGGCAAAAGACCCTGCTTGAAGAGCAGGGCCGCGCCAAGGGACAGGGTCAGCAGCGCCGCCAGCGGAACAAGCGCGCGTACAGCGAGCGGCGCGCGGCGTGGCGCCACGCGGCCAGGGGGCGCCGCCGCCGTCTCGCGCTCCAGCTTCTGGGCGAGCGCGGCGAAGGTGGGCGACTCAAAGATGCGCTGGCGCAGGTGATCGGAGGGTTCGACGGGCGCCAGGGTGGCTAGCAGCTGATCGTTGCGGCGGTACTCTTCGGCGAGCGCCTGACAGTGCGCGCACGACTCGATGTGCGCGCCCACATCCTTACGGAGCTGCGGGTCGAGGGCATCATCGAGATAGGCGCTGAGATTACCCTCGGCCCACTCGCATGTCATTTCTTGCCGCCTCCTGCCTGTTCCAGCGAGTTATAGTGCTCGCGGAACGAATGTCGCGCCCGGGAGAGGTACATCTTGACGCCGCTCTCCGCAATATTGAGTGTCGAGGCGATCTCGGCATACGAGAAGCCTTCCTGCGTGTAGAGCAGGAGGGCCGCGCGGTAGTGGCGCGGCATGCGGCGCAACGCCGCGTGCACCAACTCCGACGTGCCGATGGTCTCCTGTGGATCGGCGCTCTCGACATCGGCTGGCTCATGATCCAGATCCTGCCAGGGCATCCAGGCGATGAGCTTGCGACGGCGCAGCGCGTCATACGATGTGTTCGTCGCGATGCGGTAGAGCCACGCGGAGAGCTTCAGGTTGGCGTCCATACGGGGCAATGCCCGGAACGCCTTGAGGAAGGTATCCTGCGTGAGATCGTCCGCCTGCTCGCGACTGCCGACCAGATGATAGATGTAGTTGTAGATCGGCGTCTTGAACTCGTCGTAGATCCGCTCGAACGACCATGCCTGCTGCAATGATTGCACTGATTGCGCTGATTCCGCTTTGGCCATCCGCCGCCCCTTCGCCGTTTCGCTGGGAAGCTCGGCCGGATCGCTGGCGGGGTCGTACTCGGTAGCCGCAGGCACGACGGTCAGGTCCATACTCCGGCCCCTCCCCTCGCCGGGTCCTGTTCCGTTGGCAGCGCAGCTCTGGACGCGATCTGTGTTCATAGCAGGTGTCATCAGAGCGTCTGTCAAGTGGAACGGACGCAGGAAACGGCGGTAACGCTCATATGGGAACTCAACGCCGCCAACATCCCGGTGGTGGCGTCGCCATGCTACCATACCCCCACCAGATTGGGCAAAAGGCATATACCAGCTTTCCTATCGTCGAGCTTGAGCCAGGCAGTCGTGAGCCATGAGCCAGCCTGGAAAGCAGGGCGGCGGCCGCGTCTGTGGCGTGAGGCGCACTGGCATTTCAGCGTAGAGTGAATGGTAGGTATTATTCGGGAGGGAGAGTTGGAGGGCCGATGCCAGCCACGACGGCGCCGCGCATACCCCGGTGGCGCAGGCTGTCGAAGCGCCGCGTCCTCGCGCTACTGGCGGTGGCAGCGCTGCTGGTAGTGTGCGCCTGGGGGCCGCTCTCGCTCGCAGGGCATGATCCGCGCCTGCTCTGGTATCGGGTTCAGCGGGTGGAAACGCTGCATGTCGTGCGTGCGCGTACTGACGCCGCCTGGCTCGCTCGCGGAGTCCATGATGGCTTCGGC
>DATBTW010000323.1:0-4342 GCA_036559055.1 Ktedonobacterales bacterium | reverse complement strand
CAGGTATCAGGCGGGCGCCGAAGGGACGTGGCCACGAGACAGGCGGAGACGGGCGGAGACGGGCGGGCGCAGGCGGACGCAGAAGTTTGACGAGGTTCGATGAGCATGGGGCAGCCAGGGCAGACCTCGCTGGGCGAGCGTCTACGGAGCATCGAAGCGGAGATCGCAGCGGGCCAGGCCGAGAGCGCTTTGGCCCACTGCCAGGAACTCTTCGCCCAGTATCCGCGCGCTCTGGCCGTGCAGCGTGTACTGGGCGAGACCTATCTGGCCCTGCATAAGCCGCGCGAGGCGCTGGGCGCGCTCGACCGCGCGCTGGCGGGCAACCCCGAAGACGCCCGCGCCTGCTGCGCCCGCGCTGTCATCCACCAGATGCACGGCGATCCCGTCGCCGCGCTGGCGTGGTATCGCCGCGCCTGCGATGTCCGCCCGGATGACCAGGCCCTGCGCGCCACCTACCGCGAGATGGCGACCCGCCTGGGCAAGCCGCCCTATCAGCCGACCCGCCTGGGGCTGGCGCGGCTCTACGTGCGCGGCTCACTCTTCCCGCACGCCATCCGCGAGTGGGAGACGCTGATCGCCGAGAACGGCGACCTGCTGGAGGCGCAGGTGGGGCTGGTGGAGACGCTCTGGCGCGCCGAGCGCACGCAGGAGGCCGAGGAATGGGCGCGCCGCGTGCTGATGAACGCGCCCGCCTGCGTGAAGGCGCTGCTGATCGTCGGCGTCATCGCGCGCCAGACCGAGCGCGCCGCCGAGGCCGAGCGCTTCTTGCAGCGCGCCGCCGAGCTTGATCCCGACCATCGCATCGCCCACGCGCTCTTCGCCGACCGCGCCATGGGCGATAAGGAACTGCGGGCGCTCTTCTGGGGCGACGAGCCAGTCAGCGCGTCGCCCAGCGCGCGTCTCAGTTCTGGGCCACGTCGCCAGACCAGCCAGCCCGCCTTCGCCACGCAGACCAATGCCACGCTGACCGGCGCGCCCTCGCTGGCCGATCTGAGCGCCGCGCTCTCGCGCCCGCTGCCCACCGGACGCCCCCAGCAATTGCCACCTGAATTCCACAGCATGTTCAAAGAGACCGAGAACATGCTGTGGGGACCAGAACACAGCGACCCTGGCGCCGCGCCGAAGGTGGCAATGCCCGCGCCGACGACACCCACCAGCGGCCCCCGGCCCAGCGGGCCATCAAGCGCGCCATCTGAGGTTCCCGGCATGGCGGCGTCGTCATCGCAGCCCATGGGCGCGACCGGCGCCCACCCCGCGCAGCCGCCCTTCGATGGCTCGGCGCAGTTCGTGCCGCCCGCCATCGCCGAGAGCCAGGCGGCGCTGGGCGACACCGAGACGCGCCGCGCGATCCGCTGGGTGCAGTGGTTGCAGGCGCAGGGCGCGCGCGCCCGCAGCGCTGATGTGACACGCAGCCGCCCCACCGGCTCGCTCGATGCGCTCTTCGGAGCGCCACACCAGGCGCCGCCGATGGGCGCGCCCGGAGCCGGGTCGCCATGGCCATTTGGCGGGCGCGCGAACCAGCTCCCGGTGACGTCGCTGCCCTCCACTGGCCCCACTGTGTCGCCGCCGTCGTCGGCCCCATCCGCGCCACTGAGCGCGCCATCAGGCGCGCTGGGGGCGAGCGCGCCGTCTGCGCCGCTGCCACCATTGCCGCCACTCGCGCGGCCCGCCGAGCCGAGCGGGCCGCTGCCCGGGCAGATGCCGCCGCCCCGGCCCGAGGAGTTGCGCCAGATGTTCGCCGGGCTGGAGCCAGCCGCGCCACCCAGCCAGCCGCTGGCTGGCGTCTCGCCCAGCGCGCCTGAAGCGCCAGCGCGCGACCTTGAACCAGAGCGGCCCGATTACTCCGGCTTCGCCGCCTTCGCCGATGCGCCTGCGTCACCGAGCGCGCAAGCCGACTGGCCAGCCGCGCTGGCCGACGCCTTCGAGTGGCCCAGCCAGCCGGGCGCGTCGGCGCCGGGAGCCGCCAGCCACGCCAACTCAGCCGATGTGACACTGGAGGCGCTGGAAGGCGCACACTCCGCCGAAGGCTATCAGCCCTTCACGCTGGAGCCTGGCAAGCTGGCCGCGTTCTCTGGCCAGCCAGGCGTGGAGCCAGCGGGCGAGGCGGCTCGCGCACTGAACGATTTCTTCCAGACGCCAGAGCAGCCGCCACTGCCGCCCACACCGCCCGCCGAGCCGGAGCGGCCCGCCATCTCGCCGACGGATTATCCCGCGCGGCTGGAGCAGGCGCGCGCGCTGCGCGAGACAGGCGCGCTGGACGAGGCGCTGGTGGAGTACCAGGCGTTGCTGAAGAACGCGCCCGACCTGCTGCCCGATGTGCTGAACGACCTGGAAGCCGCGCTCGACGAGCAGCCTGAGCATCCTGAGCTGCACCGCCTGCTGGGCGATGCGCGCATCCGCCAGGGCGACTATATGGCGGCGCTGGAGTCGCTCAACCGCTCGGTGTCGCTGAACCAGAATACGGACGACGAGTAGCGCCCGACAGACCCAGAGAGATGAGGGACGACCGTGGAAACGATTTTGCAGCGCCTGATGGCGGTGGATGGGGTGGTCGGCGCGCTGCTCGCAGGGAAGGACGGGCTGGTGGTCGCCAGCATGCTCGATGGCGAAGATGAGGAGTTGCTCGGTGCGATGGCCGCCGCCGCCTATGACGCCGCGGGCCGCTACATCGAGCAGCTCGGCGTGGGTGACATCCGCCATGCCACCTTCGAGGCGCCCGGCGGCACGGTGCTGGTGACGGACGGCGGCGAATTGCTGATCGTGGTGCGCTGCACGGTGCAGGCCAACCTCGGACGCATCCGCATGGAATCGGGTCAGGCCAGCCTGCGCCTGGCTGAGCAGATCGGCAGCTATTGATTCACCGCTCGTCCCACACCCCGGCAAGCGCACGCACGCAGGCGATACAATACAACGGCCCGCGCGTGGCGCGGTGTACGACACATCAACCACTCACCACATTCGGAGGATAGATCCCCGTGGAGCGAACGCTCATCATCGTTAAGCCCGAAGGCGTGCAGCGCGGGCTGATTGGCCAGATTCTCTCACGCTTCGAGGCCAAGGGCTTCAAGGTCGTCGGCCTCAAGCTGATGCGTATCTCGCCGGAGTTGGCGGCGCGGCACTATGCCGAGCATCAGGGCAAGCCTTTCTATGATGGCCTCATCAAGCACATCACCTCTCGCCCGGTCGTCGTCGGCGTGCTGGAAGGCCCCAACGCCATCAGCATCACCCGCGCGCTGATGGGCCAGACCAAGCCGTGGGAGGCGCCCGCTGGCACGATTCGCGGCGATTACGCCGTCAGCATGGGCCTCAACATCATCCACGGCTCCGATGGCGAGGCGTCATCCGCGCGCGAGATCGGGATCTTCTTCACGCCCGATGAGCTGCTGGAGTACCCCCGCGCGACCGATCCCTGGATCATCGAGGACTGAGCTGAGCGCAGCCCGCTCTCTAAACCCCACTCCTGTCGCGGTGGCAGGGAGTGGTTTAGGGAGCGGGCGCCTATACCACTGAGAGTCAGGGGGAAGCCGATGTGGCGAGCGGTCAGGCGACGCTGGCGCGTGGCGCTGGCGCTGCTGGCGGGGGCGAGTGTTCTGCTGGCAGGCTGCGGGGCGCCGCCCAGCGGTGGCGGGTCGTCCGCGCCGTCGAATATCTCGCGCTTCCAGCATATCTTCCTCATCGTCATGGAGAATAGCGACTACGACGACATCATCGGCTCGTCGAAGGCGCCCCACCTGAATGCGCTGGCCAATCAGTATGGCCTGGCGACGAACTACTGGGCGGTGTCGCATCCCAGCGAGCCCAACTATGTCGCGATGGTCGGCGGCAGCACATTCGGCATCGCCGATGACGCCTCGTACACGGTGAACGCCGAGAGCGCGCCCTACCTCGGCAGCCAGCTCGAAGCCGCCGGCCTAAGCTGGAAGAGCTATCAGCAGGGGCTGCCGCATCCCGGCTACCTCGGCGAGACCGCCAACACCAATGGTGCGCTGTATGCCTCCAAGCACAACCCGTTCATGAACTTCCTGACCCACTATCCGGAGACGCAGCGCCCCGAGGAACTGGCCAAAATCGTGCCTGACACCCAACTGGCGGCTGATCTGGTGAGCGGCTCCGTCCCGAACTTCTCGTTCATCAGCCCCGGCCTGTGCGATGACATGCACGGTGATCCGGCCTGTGGCGATGAAGATACGCTGACGAGCGCGGGCGACACCTACGTGAATACGCTCGTCACGCAGATCATGCAGGCGAGCGTCTGGTCGCAGGGAAACAATGCCATCATCGTCACCTGGGATGAGTCGTCGCTGGGCGTGGCGCTTGGCCCATTCGGCATCGCGGCGGGCGG
>DATBTW010000322.1:0-3863 GCA_036559055.1 Ktedonobacterales bacterium | reverse complement strand
CCTCAACAACGGCTATTTCGTGGCGCATCTGCAAAACTTCACCGAGAACGACCGGCTCTGTATTCCGGTGCCGATGTACCATTGTTTCGGTATGGTCCTCGGCGTGCTGGCCTGCATGACGCATGGCTCGACGATTGTCTTTCCTGCGGAGGCGTTCGAGCCAGCCTCCACCATGGAGGCGGTGGAAGCGGAGCGTTGCACCTCGCTCTATGGCGTGCCGACGATGTTCATCGCCGAGCTAGCCCACCCCGACTTCGCCAAGTACGACTTCAGCAGCCTGCGCACGGGCGTGATGGCTGGCTCGCCCTGCCCGGTGCAGGTGATGCGCCAGGTGATCGACAAGATGCACATGAGCGAGGTCGAGATCTGCTACGGCATGACCGAGACCAGCCCCGTCTCCTTCCAGTCGCATGTAGATGATCCGCTGGAGAAGCGGGTGGCCACGGTGGGGCAGATTCATCCGTATGTCGAGGTCAAGGTCATCGATCCGGCCACCGGCGATGTCGTGCCGCGCGGGCAGCCGGGCGAGCTGCTGACACGCGGCTACGTGGTGATGCTGGGCTATTGGGAGAATCCGGACGCGACCAGCAAAGCCATCGACGCCGCCCGTTGGATGCACACCGGCGACCTGGCGACGATGGACGACGATGGCTATGTGAACATCGTCGGGCGGCTGAAGGATATGGTGATTCGCGGTGGCGAGAATCTGTATCCGCGTGAGATCGAGGAGTACCTGTATACCCACCCGAAGGTGAGCGATGTGCAGGTGTTCGGCGTGCCAGACGAAAAGTATGGCGAGGAGCTGGTGGCCTGGGTGAAGCTGAAGGAAGGCGAGACGGCGACACCGGAGGAGCTACAGGCCTTCTGTCGCGGGCAGATCGCGACGGTGAAGATCCCGCGCTACTGGAAGTTCGTGGAGGGCTTCCCGATGACGGTGACGGGCAAGGTGCAGAAGTTCCTGATGCGCCAGCAGGCCATCGAGGAGCTGGGCTTGCAGTCGGCGGCCAACATCCAGACGGCATGATGCCAAGCGAGTGTGAACGTGTGCGGGCGGTGAACGTCTACGGGCGGCTTCAGCCGCCCGTAGCACACCCGCCCGTCGCTCACTTGCACGCTACCGCGTCCCCCTGCTCAGAAGGCCTGCGTGTCTGCGGCGCTCTCGATGGCGCGGAAGTTGATCAGCCGCTGCTGGCTGGGCGTCTGGATGACGACGGCGTCGTCCCCCACCCAGGCCACCGTACCCGTGTAGGAGCCACCCTTCTCACCTGGCAGCAGAGTCTCGACGGTGACGCGCTTATCCTGGCGTGACTGGAACCACTCTTTCATGGCGACCTTTCCCTTTCGGCGCGGCTGTGCGCGCACAGGCAGCACAAGCAGCGCATTCATGCAGAGCGCTCGCGGTTGAGATCGGTTGAGCCTGGTTGAGATGGAGCGTGAGCGGCGAAGGCGCGCAGAGAGCGCCTATCCACAGCGCGCGCCGTCTGAGGCGCCTGCATCCCACGTTGCTCCACCCCGCGCCGCGCGTCGGGACGTATCGAGGGTCTCCCCGGCTGCCATTGTATACCGCCTGTCTATCGCTGCATACCGCCGTGGCAAGCGCCCCTCATCGCTCCACATTCGCCGCCGCTCGTCGCCATCGCCTGGCGCCAGCTTCGCACGCGCAGGCCACTCCAGGCCGCCAACCCCTTGCGCCATCTAGAACACCTGACCTACACTTGCTGCTGTCCGACAGAGTGGACGGCAAGCGGGGCCGATTGGCCGGAACGTCAGCCGATGAACGGCGAGTGAGCGAGGAGGAGACAGGTGGGTGAGCAAGCGGAAGGGGCGTCAGCATTAGCGCCTGCGGTGGCGTCGGAGGTGGCGCGGGTGGGCTATGCGCCGATCACGCGGGTAGACGCCGAGCGGCGCGAGATCGAGCTATGCGCCACCAGCGAGGCGCTCGACGCGCACGGCACGATCTTCGACTATGCCGCCAGCAAAGACGCTTTCACACGCTGGCTGGGCAATGTGCGCGAGATGCATGCGCGGCGCGCGGTGGGGCGGCGCGTGGCCGTGCGCTGTGACGACACCACGCGGCGTATCATCGTGCGGCTGCGCATCTCGCGCGGCGCGCAGGATACCTGGGAGAAAGTGCTGGATGGCACGCTACGCGGCGCCAGCATCGGCGCGAGCGATGTGGTCTGGCGACGCGAGCGACGTGCGGTGGCGGGGCGCAGCCGCTGGGTGCAGGTGGCCACACGCTATGATCTGGCCGAGCTGAGCCTGGTCGATAGCCCCAGCAATCCCGATGCGCTGGGCGTCACCTTCGTGCGCGGCGCCGAGCCAGACACCGACCTGCTCGATCCCTTACCCGAGGAGCCAGCCGCAGAGCCAGCCGCAGAGCCAGCCGCAGAGGCGGGCGCGGAGCCGATGGAGGCGCGCGAGCGGCAGCCCTTGCACGCGGCCACACGCACACTGCTGGCGGGCTGCGCCTGCCCACGCTGCGCGGTGGCGCTAGCCGCGCTGGCGGAGGACGACTCGCCAGAGGTGGGTGATCGCGAGGCGAGTGGTGGCCGGGAGGGCGACCACGAGCCACTGTCGCGCGCGTTGCTGGCGGCGATGCGCGCCACGACCGCGCGGCTGGCGAGCTTCGACGCCACCCTCAGCACGGCGGTGGCCACGCTGCGCGCAGATGACACGCGGCGGGCCGCTCCAGCGCCCACGCACGATGCGGCGGCGGAGGCAGAGGCGACGCGCGTGGTGGACGAGCTACGCGCAAGAGTGGCCCGGCTGGAGGCGCAGCCCGCCCCGGGCGGCCCGGCAGCGCGCGCAGTCGAAAAGACGCTGCTCGGCGCGTCCGCAGCCACAGCGGTAGCCACAGCGGGCGTGGAGTATCGCGCGCTGGAGGCGCTGGCGGGGCGCCTGCGCGATCCCCAGGCGCAACTGGCCGTGGCGGCGGAGATGATCCGCCTGCAACAGGGCGGCAATCGAGGGTAAGGGATGCGCGGCCATGAATGGCCGACGCACGGCGCGTTTGGGGTATTTATGCCCCTGGCGCCGCAGCAGGCAGGCGCACCTGCGGCATGAATGCCGCCGTCCGCGTGCTCCGGCCATTGATGGCCGAGAGCGCCAATACGCAATATGTGGAGGAGGAACGAGGGGCCATGACGAACAATCTCTACACCGCGCCTACGGCGAGCGCGGGAACGATCAGCGACGAGAGCGTGTCGCTGGTGCGCGATGCGATGGGCGACGCGACACGCGCCATCACCACCGCCAGCGGGCTGACTGGCTACGAGCTGGAGCGCCCGGCCAAGGTCATCGTGCCGGTGGTGACGCCGCTGGTCAACATGCTGCCACGTCGGCGCGGCGCTGGCGTCGATGTCGTCCACTGGAAGGCTATCACCAGCTTCGACACCGCACGCAACTGGGGCACACTGGCCGAGGGCGCGCTGCCCAGCCAGGTCAGCTACGCCGTCGCGCCGATGCAAAACACTGTGCAGACCATCGGGCTGATGAATCAGGTCAGCTTTCAGGCGCAGTGGCGCGGGCGCTCGCTGGAATCCGACGTGCGGGCGCGGCGCATCGCCGAGCTGCTCTATCAGCTCAAGATGACGGAGGAGCGCTGGACGCTGGGCGCATCGAGCCTGCTGATGGTTCCACCGGCGCCTGTGCTGGCGGCCTCGGCCAGCGGCGGCACGCTGGCGGCGGGAACCTACTGGGTGAAGGTGACAGCCAAAAACACGCAGGGCGAGACGACTGGCTCAGCGGCCAGTAAAGTGACGACCACCGGCTCGACCTCGCTCATCACACTGACGCTCTTCACGGTGCCCAACGCCACCCAGTACAACCTCTACGTCGCCAGCGGAGTCAGCTATCCCGGC
>DATBTW010000321.1:0-1551 GCA_036559055.1 Ktedonobacterales bacterium | reverse complement strand
CATCCCGCTCAATTTTCGCTGTTCGGGTCGTTCGTTCCGTCGATGGGCAGCTCGTCGCCGAGCGGGCCGATGGCATCGAGCGAATCGAGCGAGCCGAAGTCGAACGAGTCGTGGTCGCCGCCGCCATTCGTCGCGCTGGGGTAGCTCTGGCCCACCAGCCGCGAGTAGAGCGTCTGGAGCTGCTCCTCATTCGTGAAGTAGAGCGTCAGCGAGCCTTTGCCCTTGGTCGAGCGCTGCAAGCGCGCCTTCATCTCCACCGCGCGAATGAACTCCTGCTCCAGATATTGCGTCTCGTAGCTCTGCGGGCGCTTGGCGCCGCCGCGACGGTCGGGCGCGAGGCTGAGTGCGGCGTCGTTGACCCGGCGGGCCAGCTCCTCGGCGTCGCGCACGCTCATCAGCCGCGTGATGATCAGCTTGGTCGCGTTGATCCGCTCGCTCTCGTCGGTGATCTGCAAGATGGCGCGGGCGTGGCCCTCGGTAAAGACCTTTGGGAGCTGGAGCAGCGCGTCCTGCGCCTCGCGTGGGAGCTGCAACAGGCGCATCTTATTGCTGATCGTCTCGCGCTTGCGCCCGATGCGCTCACCGATCTGCTGGTGGGTCAGGCCGTACTCCTCGGCCAGTGTCACATAGGCGTTGGCTTCTTCCAGCGGATTCAGATCGCGCCGCTGGAGGTTTTCCACCAGCGCCATCTCCAGCGCCATCTCAGGCGTCGCCTGGCGGATGACCACCGGCACGAGATCGACGCCCGCCATCTGCGCCGCTCGCCAGCGTCGCTCACCGGCGATCAACTGGTAGCGCGGGTTGTCGGGGTTGTCGTCGATTAGCGTGACCAGCAGCGGCTGCAGCAGGCCATATTCCTGGATGGAGGCGGCCAGGTCGAGCAGGCCGGGGTCGGCGTCGAGCGCGGCGCGCGGCTGCTGCGGATTCGGCGTGATGACATCCACCGGAATCTCGAAGAGCGCGGAGGCCGAGAGGCTGGTATCCAGCGTGCTATCGTCGCTGATGGGCGCGGCGCCGGGGATGAGGGCGTCGAGGCCACGCCCCAGGCCAAATCGCTGCTTAGGCATGCGTGTCCTCCATCGCGGCGGCGCGGGCGATCACTTCCTCCGCCAGCTTGCTATACGCCATGGCGCCGGGCGAGCGCTGGTCGTGCTCCAGAATGGTCAGGCCGAAGCTGGGCGCCTCTGAGAGCCGCACATTGCGCGGGATCAGCGTCTCGAATTTCTCTTTCGGGAAGTGCTGTGTGATCTCATCCACCACTTCAGCCGCCAGCCGCGTGCGTGGGTCGTACATCGTCAGCACGACGCCAAACAGGCTGACATTGGGGTTCAGGCGGTCGCGCACCAGGCGAATCGTATTCAGCAGTTGCTGCATGCCTTCCAATGCGAAGTATTCGCACTGGAGCGGCAAGATGACGCCGTTGGCCGCCGTGAGCGCGTTGACCGTCAGCAGCCCCAGCGAGGGCGGGCAGTCGATCAGCACGAAGTCATACTGCCCGCGCACGCTCTCCAGGATGCGCTTCAGACGGAACTCGCGCTGGTCGAGGTAGAC
>DATBTW010000320.1:0-10828 GCA_036559055.1 Ktedonobacterales bacterium | reverse complement strand
GACGATAGTGACATGGTAGCCAAGCACTTTGGCCAGCGAGGTGAGCGGTATCGAGATGTGACCCGCGCCAACGATGATGAGCGAGCGCGGCGGCGTCAACGTCTGATAGAAGATCTCCAGCGCGCCGCCTGGCTCGGTCGCGCCGTCCTGGGGATAGGTCGCGGTGGCCGGGCTGGCGGCCCCGAGCAACTCACGCGCGCGGTTCGCCACATGGAGGCTGGGTGCGGCGGCTAGCGCGCCGGTTGGCTCACCGCCGTCCACCAGTGTCAGCGTCTCGCCCAGCGCGGGCGCGTTGCTCCCAGGTGAGGTGATGACCAGCGCGCGCACGGCTGGCCGCCCGGCGCGCTGCGCCTCCTCCAGCGTCTCCAGCTCCGGTGTGCGCGTCATACGCTCGATGAAGACACGAATCTCACCGCCGCACGAGAGGCCGATGCGCTCGTAGTTCTGCTCCTCGCTGACGCCATAGGTCAGCAGGCGCGGCTTGCCAGAGCGCATGACGCGCTGGGCCTGCTCCACCACATCCGGCTCGACACAGCCATTGCTGACGGAGCCTGCGATGTCGCCTGCGTCGCTCACCACTAGCGTGGCTCCGGCGCCGCGCGGAGCCGAGCCAACCAGCGACACCACCGTCGCCTGCGCTACACGCTTGCCCTCGGCCAGCCAGCGGCTGATGTCATCCAGCGTATCGAGCATCGTTCGGCTCCTCTCGCATCCACCGCGCCGCGCCAGACCTGCGCCGGGCGCCTATGCCTCAGTATCCATAGCCTCTGCCGTCTCGCTCGCCGCGCCTGCGTTGCGCTGATAGGCGGCGCGCAGGTCGGCCAGCATGCGCTCGCGCTGCGCGTACAGCTCGCGTCGGGCGCGCGGCTGCGCTCGTGTGAGAGCATAGGCCGCCAGCAGCGGAAACGCCAACGTCGTATCGGCGTAGACCACCACCGAATCGTTCAGCAATTCGGGTTTGATCTTGCCCCACGACACCGCCTCCGAGGGCGTCGCGCCAGAGAGGCCGCCCCAGTGCGGGGCATCCTGCGTGATCTGGATGAAATAGTCGTGCCCACCTTTATTGATGCCCAGTACCTCCCAGAGTTGCGGCTGCGTCTGGAGGTAGAAGTTCTTGGGCGAGCCGCCGCCCAGGATGATGACGCCATTGCGCGTGGCCGCCTGCACGATGGCCGTCGTCTCATGCACATCGTAGAGCGGGTCGATGGTCAGCGCATGGCCGTCGAGCTGGTGGCGTGCCAGATTCATGCCGATTGAGGAATCGCCCGGCGAGGAGGTGTAGATCGGCACGTTCCAGCGCGCCGCCATCGCCAGCACCGACTGCTCCGGCTGCACCCCCAGCTCCAGCAGCTTCTCGCCGATCAGGTGATGCAGCTCGGCGGTGGACATCGGGCGCTGCGGGAAGGTCTTGAAGATCGCGCGCAGGAAGCTATCGGTATCCAGCAGCACCTCATCGCGGAAGAGCACATCATAGATGCGGATGACGCCCGCTTCGTGCAACTCCGGATCATCGAGCTTGAAGCTGCCGCGATGCAGCGCGAAGTTCAGCGCGTGGTGGATGTCGTGATAGAGGTTGGCGCCCGTACTGACCATGAAGTCAATGGCGCCGCGCTCCATCAGCGAGATGATGGCGCCACCGACACCCGCTGGCGTCATGGCGCCCGCGATGGTCAGGCAGATCGTCACATCCTGCTCCGGATCGAGCATGCGGTTGGCGTAGAGCCGCGCAGCTTCGTTGAGTCGTCCAGCGTTGTAGGCCTGGAAGGCGCTGTCGATCAGGTCGGCGGCGCTGATGCCTGGCGCGATGCGATTGGCGTGGATGCGCTCGCCGCCCAGGTAGTCATCGGCGCTGGCGTGGCCGTTCTGCTGGGGCGCCGGGTCGTGGCGCTGGCTCTGCTGCTTCTGCTGTGGCCTGGGCTTCTGCGGCCCCTCGTGTGGGCGATGTGGCACGGGCGTCTATCCTCACTCTCGGCTGATCTGTCGTGGTCATGCGAGAGCAGTGTATCGCATGCGCGGAGGCTGGCGCCGGGAACGTCAGAGCGGAGATCGTTAGGCCGGGACGATGGTGATGTGATGGGTGATGGGGACGACCTGCCCCAGCATGGCGCTGACCCCGCAATAGCGCGTCTCCGCCAGCGTCAGGGCGCGCTCGACGGCGGCGGAGTCCAGCGCCGCGCCCGCGAAGGTATGCTCGACGGCGATGGACTCGAAGACGCGCGGCCACGGCTCCGTCACCACGCCGCTGACCTGAATCTCATAACGCGTGACGGCCAGCCGCATCTTGCGCAGCATCGGCGCGACACTCATCCCCAGGCAGCCGCCCAGCGCTACCAGTACCGCCTCCATCGGGCTGACCTTGCCCGACGGCGGCTCGTCGCTAGCCTTGCCCAGGGCGACCTGCCCGCCAGAGCCAGTCGTGACGGCGAAGGGGTCGCCCTCTTCCATCAACAGCGCCAGCGTGGTCGTCAGCGTGTGTGTCATGGCGGCATGCTCCCTTTTTTAGTAGCGACCAGGCGCGAAACCTCTCCCCTGACCCCCTCCCCTGCGAGGGGAAGGGGGAACCAACAGCAAAGATGGCGGGGGATGGCGAGGCAGTGAGTTGATGAAACTCCTGCCATTGCTGGATGCGCCCGCCCCAGTTCCTCCCTCCACTCGTAGGGGCGGGAGACAGAGGGTGAGATCCGCGCCACGCGCGACCCCGCTCGCTCACACTCTACCGCCATCTGGGAGCCATGCGCCAGCGATGCGGTTAGCTGGCCTGCGCCGTCTCCGCAGCTCCCGCCTCGTGCGCCAGCAGCCGCTCCTTGATGTCGAGGCCGCCACCGTAGCCGGTGAGCGAGCCATCCGCCCCGACGACCCGATGGCATGGCACGATCAGCGGGATCGGGTTGGAGCCATTGGCGTGGCCGACCGCGCGCGCCGCCTGCGGGCGCCCCAGACGCGCCGCCAGCTCGCCATAGCTGATCGTCTCCCCATAGGGAATCTCGGTCAGCGCCTGCCAGACCGTGCGCTGCCACTCTGTCCCGGCGGGGGCCAGCGGCAGATCGAAGGCGCGCAGTTCGCCGCGCTGGTAGGCCAGCAGTTGCTCGCGCGCCCGCGCCGTGCGCTGCGGATCGCGGGCCAGCGTGTAACCGTCGCGCTCCAGCTCCCGCTCGATGCTGGTGGCATAGCGACCGTTGACGAACTGCGTCCGCAGCAGCGCGCCAGCCTCGTTCACGGCGAGGGCCAGCGGCCCAGCGGGCGTATCGACAGTATCGAGATAAGCGGTTGGCATCCCGTACTCCTTTGCCTGCCCTTCCGCGCATGCGCGCGTCCAGGGCTACGAATAGGTCGCGCTCGCCGCCTGCGACCAGGTCACATTGCCGTCCAGACTCCAGGCGCCCTGTTGCTCGCGGAGCAGGCGACCCGCCCACCCAGCGGCCCATGCCTGCCCATCCGGCGCGATGTTGACGCTGAGCAGCGGGTCGCTCGTCGGGCTGGCGACCTGGCGCCACCTGCCGCCCTGCAAGCGCACGATGGCGCCGTTGTCGCCGACCGCCCAGCCACCGCCGTGCGTATCGAGTGCGAGCGCATGAGGTACAACACCGGGGAGGGTCTGCGCGATGCGCCAGTGTCCTGTGTGGCACACCAGGATCTCGCCAATGGCCTGCCCATTCTGGTTCTGAGCGGCTGCTACCGCCCAGCCTTCCCCTGGCGTCGTCATCGCCAGCCCGGTGATTCTTGGCGTGAGCAGGCCGACATCCACTGGCTGCGGTGAATCATCTGCCAGCTCTGTCGCCAGATCGACGGCCTGCCAATGCGTGCCATCCCAGCGCAGCATGCCGCCCAGCCCCGCCGTCCATGCCTCGGTGGCCGAAGGAGCCGCGATGGCGTACAGGAATGGGGCGCTGGAGTGCGGATCGGCCGTCACAAGTGTCTGCGACCATGCGACGCCGTTCCAATGGAGAATGGCGCCATCGGAGCCGACCGCCCAGCCATCATCCGCCGTGCGCATCGTCAGCGCCCAGAGCTGATGGGGGATGCTCCGGCTGGCGATGCGCCACTGGCCAGCGTGGTAGCGCAGCAGCACTGAGCCGGGAATGAAGGTGTGGTAGCGGTCGTGCTTCCAGATGGGATTCTGCGCGATGAGCCAGCCATCTTGCGGCGAGGTCATCGCCACCGCTTGCAGCGTCGCCATATTGTCCAGCCCCGCCGGCTTGGGCAGGATCGTCCAGCGGCCAGCATCGGCGCGCATCAGGACGGTGTTGGGTTTGCCGCCAATCTCGCCGACCGCCCAGCCTGAGCCGCCGCCCGTCATGCTGACGCTATTGAGCTGGATGGCCGCGCGCAGGGTGTATTCGTCGCGGATACTGGCGTATGCCCAATAGCTCACGCCGAGGACAACGGCCACCACCAGCGCCGCTAGCGCCGCACGCATCCCAATGCGCCTGCTCCATCGCATCTGCCAACACTCCATCGCTCGCGCTCGCTACGCTGCTAGTCTGCTGGATGCAGTATACTCCGTCACACCAGGCCACGCCCCTTCGCCGCCAGCTACCCATCCGCGTCAGCCGCTTTGCGCCCTGGGGCGCGCAATGCTAAGATGCCAGCAAGAGCGTTGGCCCAGCAGGAAACATTCTGGCGCGTCTCTACGTCTACTGGTAACAAGACAAGCAACATGGCGAGTGTCGCGGGTGGAGGAGTGCCGTGAGCAAGCGCCCCAACGGGCAGAACCGCAAGCCGCGCCCCGCCCCCCCCATCTCTGCGCTCGCCCTCGATGCGTCGCACGTCCAGACGCACGAGAGCGCCACCGACGCCTCTGACGCCCTCGCGCCTGTCAGTGCGCCTGCGCAGCAGCGCCGGGTCGCCGCTCCCTCCGCTGGCGCCGTCGCCGCGCGCGGCTGGCAATCCCTGCGGGCGTGGGCCACTGGCCGCGACTGGACGCCCTGGCTGCTGCTGGCGATCGCGCTGGCGGCGCTGGGGCTGCGACTCTACGGCATCAACTGGGACGCCAACAATCACCTGCATCCCGATGAGCGCGAGATCGTCTTCCGCGCCATGTGTCTCAACTTCCCCGGTCAGCCGCGCACGGGCGGCTGCGATCCGGCCTACAACGGGCCAAACTGGTTCTTCTCGCCCAACTCGCCGCTCAACCCGCATTTCTTCGCCTATGGCTCGTTCCCGCTCTATCTGCTGGCGGGGGTGGCGCACGCGCTGGCGTGGCTCACCCACGCCACGCACGGCGCGTTTCATCCCAGCGATGGCGGCGTGTTCGATGACTTCGACCACTACACGCTGATCGGGCGCACACTCTCGGCGCTCTTCGACACCGGCTCCGTGCTCTTCGCCGGGCTGATCGCGCGGCGGCTGGCGGGACGCTGGGCCGGGCTGCTGGCGGCGGCGCTGGTCGCGGTCATCCCCTTCGAGGTGCAGGTTTCCCACTTCTACGCCGTCGATACGCCAACGCTCTTCTTCATCCTCGTGACGCTGTGGGCCTGTGTGGCGCTGGCGCGACATGCTACTGACCATCCCGCCGCCACGCTGACCTCGCGCAGATTGATCGCGCGCGACTCGATGCGCCTCTGGCTGTACGGCTTGCTGGCGGGGGCCGCGCTGGCGCTGGCTGTCGCGTCGAAGGTCAGCGCGGCGCCGCTGCTCGCGCCGATGGCGCTGGCCTGCGTCTATATCTGGCGGCGACGCGGAGCCGAGGCGGCGATTCTGGCAGGCTCCGGCATGATCGCCGCCGCCATCGTCGCCTTCGTCGTCACCAGCCCCTACGCGCTGATCGACTGGAAAGTGTTCATCGCGCAGGTCAGCGAGCAGACCCAGCTCTCGCAGGGCAAGCTCGACTATCCCTACGTGCGCCAGTTCGCCGGAACGACACCATACATCTATCAGCTCCAGCAGATGCTGCTCTATGACGTGGGTATCCCTCTGACGGCGCTGGGGCTGGCCGGGCTGGGCTGGGCGCTCAGCCGCATCTGGCGGCGCTGGGATGACGACTGGGGCCTCCTGCTGGTCTGGATCATCCCCTATTTCGCCATCATCGGCGACGCCTACACCAAGTTCACGCGCTACATGCTGCCGGTCTTCGCGCCGCTGGCCATCTGCGGCGCCGGGGCGCTGGCGGCGCTGGTGGGCTGGTCGTTGGCGCGGCTAAACGCGCCGGGTGGGCCGCGCGGCCTCTTCGCCACGCGCCCGGCGCAGCGACTGACGGCGCTATTGGGCGCGCAGTGGGCGCGCGGCGCGTGCGTTGCGCTGGGGCTGGCAATCTTGCTGGCCACGACGCTCAACGCCCTCGCGCTCGACAATATCTATAGCGCGCCTAATACGCGCGTGCAGGCGTCGGAGTGGATTTACAATCACGTCGCAACTGGCGCGGTCATCACCAACGAGGTGTGGGATGACCCACTGCCGATTCAGGTTCCCGCCGCGCGCATGGCGGCCAATGGCCAGCGCTACACGGCGGCGGGCGCGCTGATCGATCCGGGGCGCTACGGCAACATCGGCCTGGATCTCTACGCCGACGACACGCAGGCCAAAGCCGCGACGCTGGCGACCTCACTGGCGAACGCCGATGTCGTCGTCATCAGCAGCCAGCGCCTCATCCGCTCCATCCCCAAGCTGCCCGACCGCTACCCGATGACCATCCGCTACTATCACCTGCTCTTCTCCGGCGCCCTGGGGTTCCACCTGGCCACCAGCTTCGATGTCGCGCCACACCTGGGGCCGCTGACCTTCGGCGATGGCGGCGCTGACGAGAGCTTCTCGGTCTATGACCATCCGCCGGTATGGATCTTCACCCGCGATGGCGCTGGCATGTCGCAGACCGCGTTGCTAGCGGCGCTGACGCAAGGCGTTGACTTCAATCAGGTGACGACGCGCTCTGGCAGCCAGAAGCCGCTGACCCTCTCGCCGCAGAACGCCGCCGCCGACGCGCAATCGCCGACGATGGCCGCGCAGTTCCCCGCCGACAGCATCGCCAACCGCTTCCCGCTGCCGTGGTGGCTGCTGATCGTGGAGTTGCTGGGGCTGGTCAGCTTCCCGCTGGCGTTCGTCGTCTTCCCTGGCCTGCGCGACCGCGGCTGGGGGTTCAGCAAGCTGCTGGGGCTGCTGGTGATGGCGTGGCTGGTCTGGTTCCCGTCCAGCCTGCGCCTGCTGCCATTCGACCGCTGGGCGGTGGCGCTCGTGTTCGGCGTGGTGACGCTGGCCAGCGCGTTGGTGGCATGGCGGCGGCGCGCGCATCTCTGGCGCTTCGTGCAGGCGCGCTGGCGGCTGCTGGCCATCAATGAGGCGCTGTTCGTGGCGGTGTTCCTCGTCTTCGTCTGGATTCGCGCGCTCGACCCTGACCTCTGGCACATCTATCGCGGCGGCGAGAAGCCGATGGAGCTAGCCTTCATCAATGGCATCCTGCGCAGCCGCTACATGCCGCCGCTCGACCCATGGTTCGCGGGTGGCGCCATCAACTACTACTACTACGGCCAGTACCTCGCCGCTTTCCTCATCAAGCTGACGGGCGTGGCGACCACCACCGCCTTCAACCTGATTATCCCGCTGCTCTTCGCCATCTGTTTCTCCGGCGCGTTCTCGCTGGTGGCGGGGCTGACACGCCGCTGGTGGGCCGGGCTGGCGGGCGGCGTGGCGCTGGTGGTCGTTAGCAATCTGGACGGCGTCACCCAGACCTTCAACAACCTGATGGCCATCCACGCGGGGCAATTGCCCGCGCCGTTCGACTACTGGGCCAGCAGTCGTGTCATCCCGTACACCATCAACGAGTTCCCGTTCTGGAGCTTCCTCTACGCCGATCTGCACGCCCACCTGATTGACCTGCCCATCGCCGTGCTGGTGGTGGGGCTGGCCGCCTCGCTGCTGGCGCGGGCGCGGCGCGATGGCGGACGGCTGTGGCCTGCTGCGCCAACGCTGGCGATAGCGGCGCTGGCGCTCGGCGCGACCTGGCTGGTGAATACGTGGGATCTGCCCTATTGCGCGCTGCTGATCGTAGCGGCGCTGGCGCTGCGGCGGCTGCCCTTCGGCACACGGGCGCGCTGGGCAGAGGCGCGGGCGGCGCTGACCTGGCCGACCGTGCGCGGCTTCGCGCTGGAGGCGGGCGTGACGCTGGCGGCGACCTACGCGCTCTATCTGCCGTTCCACGCCACCTTCCAGAATTTCACCTCTGGCATCGGGCCTGTCCAGACGCCCACCAATCCGAGCCAGTTCTTCATTCTCTTCGGTCTCTGGCTCTTCCTGATTGTCAGCTTCCTGGCGGTCGAGCTGTGCGACCGGCTGCGGCGCGACCTCGGCCCCGCGCTCGCGACCTACGGCGACTTCTTCCTGCTGGAGCCGATAGCGCTGTATGTGGTGGTGGCGGGCGTGCTGGCGGCGACGGCGCTGGCGTTCTTCCTCAGCGTGAAGGTGGCGCTGGCGCTGCTGCTAGCCCTGACACTTTACCTCGGCTTCGATCTGCGCCACTCGCCCGCCCGCCTGATGACCTTCACGCTGATCGCGCTAGGGCTGGCCATCGCGTTTGGCGTCGAGTTGGTCTACGTGCGCGACTTCCTCGATAACTCCGACTGGGAGCGCATGAACACGGTCTTCAAGTTCTACTATCAGGTGTGGGTCTGCTTCTCGCTGGGCGGCGCGCTGGCCTTCACCTCTCTGACGCGCCGCGCGCTCGATCTGCCATCGCTGCTGGCGTCGCGCCCCCACCCCGAGGAGCTGTGGGAGACGGAGCCGGGCGCCGCGCTGCATGCGCTCCCCGCTGGCATCGCGCCACGCGCGCTGTGGGTCTTCGCGCTGGCGCTGCTGCTGGGCGGCTCGCTGATCTTCGATGTGCAGGGGACGCGCGCGCGCGTCGCTGATCCGACCGTGTGGGCCGCCGTGCAGCCGCCGCCGGATGGCGTGCAGCCGCAGGGCCTCTCGCTGGATGGCATGGCCTACATGCGCGGCTGGTATCCAGAGGACTACGCCGCCATCAACTGGATCAACGCGCATGTCGCGGGCGCGCCAACCATCGTAGAGGCCAGCGGCAACCCCTATCTGTGGTATAGCCGCGTCTCCATCTATACCGGCCTGCCCGATGTGCTGGGCTGGGGCAATCACGAGTCGCAGCAGCGCTATCCCGATGAAGTCTGGGCGCGGCAGGGGCAGGTGACGAGCTTCTACGCCACGGCGGACCCAGCCGCCGCGCAATCCTTCCTGATGGACTATCATGTTGGTTATGTCTACCTTGGGCAGATGGAGCTATCCTGCTACACGGCCAATAGCGCGGGCCAATGCCAGGCGCTCCCTGCGGCTGGGTTGGCCAAGTTCACGCAACTCGTCAACGCGGGTGTCCTGCGCCCGGTGTTCAGGGACGGCGCGACGACCGTTTTTCAGGTGGTAGGTTCATGAGCGGTGTAGTGGCGTGGTGGCTCTTCATCGAGGCGCTGGGGCTGATCGGCGCGCCGCTTGCGGCGACCGTTCTGCGCAGGCTGCCCGACCGTGGCTGGGCGCTGAGCAAGCCGCTGAGCCTGCTGACGCTGGGCTGGCTGGTCTGGTTCCCGCTCTCGGTCTTCCAGGCGCTGCCCTTCAATCGCGCCTGGCTGATCGGCTCGCTGGTCATCTTCGCCGCTGGCAACGTGGCGCTGCTGGTCTTCGTTCGCGCGACACGCGAGGCGCTGCTGGCCCTGGCGCGCGACTCGTGGGACTACCTGGCGCTGACCGAGGCGATCTTCGCGCTGGCCTTCGCCCTGATGATCTGGGTACATTCCTTCACGCCAGGCGTGGTGGACACCGAGAAGTTCATGGATGAGGCGTTCCTCTCCGCGATCTGGCGGGCGCCACATCTGCCGCCGCCTGACCCCTGGTTGAGCGGCTACAGCATCAACTACTACTACTTCGGCCACTACCTGATGGCGTTGATCGCCAAGCTGCTGGGAACCACGCCCGCGCTGGCCTTCAATCTGGCCATCGGGCTGATCTTCGCGCTGGCGGCGGTGGCGATCTACGGTGTGGCGACCAATCTGGTCGCGGTGGCGCGCGGCCCGCAGCGGGCGCTGGCTCCGGCGGCGCTGGCGGGCGCGCTCTCTGTCGTCCTGACGCTGATCGCGGGCGACTTCAATGGCGCGCAGATCTGGGCGCAGGACGCCGCCAGGGCCGTCGCCGCCGACCCGGCGCTGCACGGCTCGATCTGGTCGTGGTGGTCGCACCGCGAGCTATGGCCGACCTACGACTGGTGGTCGCCCTCGCGCGTTTCGCCCAACACCATCAACGAGTTCCCGGCCTTCAGCTTCATTCTGGCCGATCTGCATGCGCATGTGCTGGCGCTGCCATTCGCCGCGCTGGCGGTGGGGCTGGGCTTCAATCTGCTGCTGGCGCGCGAGCGCGGGCTGGCACTGTTTGGCGCGGCGATGTGGCCGCTGGGGCTGATCGTCAGCGCCGTGACGCTGGGCGGGCTATACGTCATCAATGGCTGGGATCTGCCCACCTATCTGGGGCTGGCGTTGCTGGCGATGGCGATTCAGCAGTGGCTGGCGCACGAGCGCATCTTCTCGCGGGCGCTGCTGGCCGATCTAGCGCGCTGCGTGGTAGCGCTGGTCGCGCTGGCATTCCTGCTCTATCTGCCCTTCTACCTGACCTTCTCGTCGCCATCGGAAGGCATCGGACTGGTACCCGGCGACGCGCGCACGCCCGTCGGCTACATCTGGGATATCTTCGCGCTGCCCGCCTTTCTGGCGCTCTCCTATCTGGCGCTGCGGCTGGGGCCGTGGCTGGCGCAGGTCGTGGCGCCCGATCTCGCTCGCAGCTTCGCGCCCGCCACGCAGGCGCGGCTGACGCGGCGGCTGGCGCGCATCCCCGGCGTGGCGCTGGC
>DATBTW010000319.1:0-3311 GCA_036559055.1 Ktedonobacterales bacterium | reverse complement strand
GTGATGTTGGGCAGCGCCACCAGCAATTCGCCAAAGAGGTGCGCGCCAAACTGCGTGAAGAAGCGCAAGATGGTGCTCGGCCCCTGCCACTCGAAGGCGGCGATGGCCGAAGGGCCTTCGAGATGCGGCTGTGTCAGGAAGATGAGCTGAGGCAGCACGCCGATCACCAGCCCCGCCAGCAGCGCCCCCGCCGGTCGCCAGCGCAGCTCGTGGCGGCAGAAGACGCCCACCACCAGCGCCGCCACGACCAGATACGGGAAGACGAGCTGATCGCTCCACCACGCCAGGCCCATCGTCAGCCCCAGCGCGCCATACAGCAGCAGCCGGGGAACCTCACCCCCTAACCCCCTCTCCTCGCGGGAGAGGGGCTGGGGGTGAGATTCCGTCAGCCGCAACGCCAGCAGCAGGGCCAGCGCCGCGAAGAGCAGCGTCTCCGGATAGCCGCCCAGCGCCAGCAGTTGCGGCTTCAGCAGGTCAGACCCGCCGAGGGCGAGCAGCAGCAGCCCCACCAGCGCGAAGCCCTGGCCATAGAGCAGCTTCAGCAGCGTCCACATCACCACCAGATAGAGGATGAAGAGCAGCAGCAGCCCCAGCCGCAGCGAGACGACCGACGCGCCGAAGGTGCGGAACAGCAGCGCGCCCAGATACGCCTGGATGGTTCCCATATACGACTGGCCATCGAAGAACAGTGGATGCTCCAGGCCCGCGTTGATATGCAGCGCCATCAGGCCCATCGTGCCTTCGTCGCTGTCGGTGGCTGGCCAGCCCGCCAGGATCAGCCCCAGCCGGATCAGCGCGCCGATGGCGATCAGCGCCGCCGCCAGCCAGCCCGCGCGGCCCTCGGCCATGACGGCGAGGCGCCACGGCGACATCCACGGCGATGTTCGCGCCGGGAGATCGGCGTTGGCGGGCGCCCTGGCGCTGGTCTGCGGCATGCGGCATCCTTTCGCTCATTGTGCTGCGCTCATTCACTCTACGCTATGTGAACGAATAGCCGCTGAACTGAGGAACTGGAGCGCCCTCACTCCAGCCCTCTCACAGAGGGAGAGAGGCCGGAAAGTGGTCGCATGGCGGAGCAGACACCACGTCAGGTGGCTCCCCTCTCCCGCAAAGCGGGGGACGGGCTGGGGGAGGGGGGCGCTCACACGAAGCGCGTGACGGCGAAGGCGAAGAGCACGCCGACGAATGTCAGCAGCACGGTTCCGGCGCTGCTCTCTTTGCTGTGCGCGGCGGGCAGAATGTCGCTGGCGCCAATGTAGAGCAGGAAGCCCGCGAAGAAGCCGAGATAGATCGGCAGCGCCATGCCGTGAATCGTGAAGAGGAAGGTCGAGAGCGTGCCCAGCAGCGGCGCGATGGCGTCCACTGCGAGCATCCCCAGCGCCTTCCGAGAGGTGTTGTGATTCACCAGCATCAACGTCACGGTGTTCAGCCCATCGGACATGTCGTGCGCGATGACGGCGATGGCGATGATGATGCCCGCCGTCGTGCTGACCTGGAAGCCCAGCCCGATGCCCACGCCATCCAGAAAGCTGTGGCCAGAGAGCGCCAGCGCCGCCAGCACGCCCACCTGCGGATGCGTCGTCAGCGGCCTACCCTCCTCGTCGTTGTGGCTGTGATGGATCAGCGAGAGCTTTTCGACGACGTAGAACGCCAGATAGCCCACCATCAGCGCGCCCATCGGGATGGCTGGCTGCAGGTTCATGTCATGAGTGAGCCGAAAGATCTCCGGCAGCAGATCGAAGGCCACCAGCGCCACCAGCACGCCAGCGGTGAAGCCCATCACATAGCGCAGCCGGTCGCGCAGGCGCAGCGCTAGCAGTCCGCCAAAGCTGGTCGAGAAGAAAGTGGCGATGGAGAAGTAGATCGCTGTCATGCCTGCTCCTCTGCCGCGCTGGCGAAGGCACGCTGGCAGGCGGGGCAGAGGCCGCCCAGCGTGATGTCGTGCCGCTCGATGCGTACCCCCGTCGCCTGCTCGATCTCTGCCAGCGCCGTCTCCAGCGTAGCGCAGGCGACATCGAGGGTGGCATGGCAGGCGCGGCAGGTAAAGTGGTGGTGGTGGCCGGTCGCGGTGCAGATGGCGTAGCGACGGCTGCGCGCCTCGGCGTCCACCGCCGCGCCATCGCTCGCTGCGCCTGCCCCTCCCGTCGAGCCCGGCTGCCCGGCGCCGCGCTCGGCGCAGGGGTCCAGCGTCTCGCTGATGGCGCCCAGCGTGGTCAGCAGCGCCAGCGCGCGATAGGTGGAGGCCACGCTCACGCCGGAGCGCGCTGCCACCTCCAGCGCGGTCAGCGGCGTCTCCGACTCGCGCAGCGCATCCAAAATGCGGCGACGCGGGGTCGTCAGTTTGTAGCCCGCCTGGGCCAGCGTATCGGTCAGGGTCATATCGCGCCTCGCTAGTTGAGAACGTTCTCAATGAGAACGTTCTCATTATGCGGCGCCAGAGCAGCGGCGCGCAAGGGGGGCGGCGAAATTCGCGTGGGGAGGGGCTGTGGAGGGGGGCGCGCGTGGCTGCTTGCGCGCTATGCTCTCAGACAGAGAACGCGCTGCGGTTGCGCCGCCAGAGCAAGGAGCGAGAGCGCGATGAGCCAGGAGATTTCGGGAGAGTTGATGGTACGCGACGCGCGCGCTGACGATCGCGACGCGGTGTTCGCCTTCTGCGCGCGTACCTGGGGCGACATGGGCGACTACATCCCCGATGTCTGGGATGACTGGATGGCCAATCCCCATGGCGCGCTGCTGGTCGGTGTGGTAAACGAGCAGCCAGTGGCGCTGACTCATGTGCTGATGGCGACATCTGATGAGGCGTGGATCTCTGGCGTGCGCGTCGCGCCTGATGCGCGGCGCCAGGGGGTCGCGCGGATGATGGTCTCGCGTGCGCTGGCGCGGGCGCACGAGATGGGCGTCACGGTCGCGCGCATGTTCACCGACCTCACCAATATCCCCTCGCAGCGACTCTTCGAGGGCTTCGGCTTCAGCAAGGTCGCCGAGCTGGCCTACTACACTGGCGCGGCGCTCTCGCCGGACCCGCAGGAGGCCGCCCTGCAGCGCCAGCCGCGCAGCGCTGCCGAGCTAGACCCCACCATCGCCGAGACCACGGTGGACACCACTGAGGGCGCGCTGCCATTCGATGCGCGGCTCTCCACGCCCGGCCCCGCTGAATTTGCGCGGCTGTGGGAGTGGCTGGTGCAGTCGAATCTGACGCCCTTCAACGGTGGGTTGGAGATGCATCACTGGTCGGCGCGCGGGCTGAGCGAGCCATCGCTGCGCGAGCATCTGGCGGCAGGCGATGTCATCGCGCTGGAGGAATGGGGCGC
>DATBTW010000318.1:0-3256 GCA_036559055.1 Ktedonobacterales bacterium | reverse complement strand
TCGTCCACTGGCGCCACGGAATCGAACTGCGGCGGGGCGATGCGCTCGCGCAGATCGTAGACGCGCTCGAATCCCTGCCGATGGTGGATCATCGTTTCGCCGGTCAGCCAGAGGTAGTAGAGCGCGAGCGAGGTATCTTTGCTGCCCCGATAGCTCGTGACTCGCTCGTAGCCTTTGAAGTCGCGATTGCCCAGCGGGCCGCGTCGGCGCAGCTCGGCGCGCATCTCGTCCAACAGGGCGGGATGCGTGGCGGCGAAGTCGGCCCAGCGCTGGCTGCGCTCGCGCTCGCGCATCGGCGTGCGCCAGTAGGACAGCTCGCGCATAGGATAGATGAAGAGTCCGCCGCCGTAGTCGAAGAACTCGCGGCGCTCATACATCACGCGGGCGAGGTCGGCGGGCTGGTAGTCGCGCACACGGCCATAGAGCGCGATGTCGTGGCTGCGCGCAACGACCTGGAGCGGATCCATCTGGATGGCCTCGCAGGCATGTATCGCCTCGATTAGCCCGGTCTCGCCCACCCAGCGTCGCCCCGGCCACAGCCCCTGCCGACCGAGGATGAAGCGCCGCGCGGTCTGCTTCGAGATGGTCAGGGAGATGGTCTGGTCGGGCATCTGCGCTAGCTCCTCTGTGGTGCGGCGAGACTGCGACCCCTATGGCGCGCCCACCGTGGCGTGCTGCCCCCGCGCGATAGGGATTGCCTCGACTGAGCCGCTGCCTAGCGTGGCCTCGAGCCGCTGCATCAACTCCGGGCAGAAGCGAGCGCCACTGGTTGCGGGCGGCAGACTCATCTGCGCCTCCCACAGACCATTCCGCACATAGATCTCGAAGCGGTCATCACCGGGGAAGTCGCGCAGGGCGGTGACGACATCCTGCACGTTGGTCTTGTCGATGGCCGCATTGTGAGTGCGTTGCAAGTGAATGCGTATCAGGTATTCGCGGCGGCTGGCCTCCTCCTCCGAGACGGTGAACTCCTCGACCTCGTCGGCCACCAGTTGCGGCTCATCGTCGCGCCCGATCTTCACCAGGCCCGTCACCAGCACCACGGCGTCTTCATGCCAGTGGTCGGAGGTCGCGGCAAACGTTTTGGGGAAGACGACTACCTCGATGCCACCGGTGAGGTCTTCGAGCTGCACGGCCAGCATCTGATCGCCACGCTTGGTGGTGATGCGACGCATCTCGGTGATGCGCCCGCCCAGCGTCACCTTCTGCCCTGCCCATTCGTCGCTCAGGCTGACGGCATAGGCGTTGACGCGCTTCTTGAGGAACGGCGCGACATGCGCCAGCGGGTGCGCCGAGAGATAGAGGTTGAGCAACTCTTTCTCCCAGGCGAGCAACTGCTGCTGAGGATGATCTGGCACGTCTGGCAGGATGAAGTCGTCGCCTGCGTCGCCATCTGTCGCGCCGAAGCCGAAGAGGCTGTTCTGCCCGATCTCGCGCATCTTGCGCTGCTGCTGGCCATAGAGGATGGCGCGATCCAGCCCGGCGAGGAGCTGGCTACGGCGGCCCAGGACATCCAGCGCGCCCGCTTTGATCAGGCATTCGACGGCGCCACGAGTCAGATTCTTGCCATCGCAGCGCGCGAAGAGATCGGCCAGCGACTTGAAGGGGCCGCCGACGCGCCGCGCCTCCAGCAACTCGTCGATAGGTCGGCTGCCGACATTCTTGATGGCGACCAGCCCGAAGCGCACGCCCCAGCGCGTCGCGCCATCTTCGCCCGGCGCGCCCGCCTCGACAGTGAAGCCCGACCCGCTGTGGTTAACGTCCGGCGGCAGAATCTCGACCCCCATGCGCCCGCACTCTTCGACGGCGGCCACCACCTTCTTCGCGTCGCCCGCCTCGGTGGTGAGCGTCGCCGCCATGAACTCCGCTGTGTAGTTGGCCTTCAGGTAGGCGGTCTGGTAGGCGACCCACGCATATGCGCAGGCGTGGGCCCGGTTAAATCCGTAGCCAGCGAAGGGTTCGATGAAGGTGAAGATCTGCTCGGCGACCTTTTCGGCAATGTCATTATGAACGCAGCCCTTGATGAACTTGCCGCGATATTCCAGCATGGCTTCGCGGTCCTTCTTCGACATCGCCTTGCGGAACTTATCGACCTCGCCCCAGCTAAAGCCGGCCAGTTGCACCGCGATCTGCAAGACCTGATCCTGGTACACAATGACGCCATAGGAACTCTTAAGGAGCGGTTCCAGGCGGGGATGCAGATATTTGATCTGCACTTCGCCGTGCTTGGCTTTGATGAACTGCGGGATCGAGTCCATCGGGCCGGGGCGATAGAGCGCCACCATCGCCGTCACATCATCGATGCTGGTGGGCTTCAACTCCTTGATGTAGCTGCGCATGGCGCCCGATTCGAGCTGGAAGACGCCGGTCGTATCGCCCAGCGCCAGCAGCTTGTACGTCTTCTCGTCGTCGTCGGGCAGCCGATCCAGATCGATGTCGATGCCGCGCGTCTCCTGAATGAACTTGCGCGTGTTCATCAGGATGGTCAGGTTGCTCAGGCCGAGGAAGTCGAATTTGATCAGGCCGAGGTCTTCGAGGTGCGCCTGCTCATATTGCGAGACCAGCCAGGTATCATTGGGGTCCTTGTAGTCGCGCAGTTGCAGCGGAATCGTCTCCACCAGCGGCTCGCGCGAGATGACCACGCCAGCGGCATGGATGCCCACGCCGCGCACGGTGCCTTCGAGGCCGCGCGCCATCTCCACCAACTTGTGGACGGATGGACTTTGCTGGTAGAGCTGGTTCAGTTCTTTCACATCGTCCAGCGCGCCGCTGATGGTGACCTTCGGCCCGCCGGGGATCAGCCGCGCTACGCGGTCGGCCTCGGCCTGCATGCCCATCACGCGGCCCACATCGCGGATGGCGGCGCGGGCGGCCATCGTGTTGAAGGTGACGATCTGGCCAACCTTGTCCCAGCCATACTTATCGGCGACGTAGCGGATGACTTCCTCACGGCGGTCGTCGGGGAAGTCCATGTCGATGTCGGGCATGCTCATGCGCTCCGGATTCAGGAAGCGCTCGAAGAGCAGGTCGTAGCGGATGGGATCGACATTGGTGATGCCCAGCGCGTAGGCGACCAGGCTGCCAGCAGCGGAGCCACGCGCCACGCAGCGCATGCCGTGGCTGCGGGCGTAGTTCACGTAGTCCCAGACGATCAGGAAGTAGGAGATGAAGCCCTTCTCTTTGATCACGCCGAACTCGTAGTCCAGCTTGTGATGCAGCGCCTCGCTGACCTCGCCGTAGAGTTCTTTGATGCCCT